>JANPGU010000300.1:0-36507 GCA_031424095.1 Gammaproteobacteria bacterium | reverse complement strand
CTGCTGCAGGCGCTCGGCAATGGCCTGCACATACAGCCGGGTAATTGTCTCGTGGTAGCCGGAACTCTCGGTATTCGGCGTACCGACGGCTTCGTTGTGGTGCCGGATCCTCGACCGCAATTCCGCCAGCGCCTGCTCGGCGCCGAGGCGTCGCACATACCAGAAGCCCGCGACCAGATGACCTTGATGCGTCCAACGCGCCTTCGACAAGCGCCCGGACTCGAATTCCTCGATGAAGCTCGCGACTTCTGCGTAACTGTCGAACGCGCTCATCCGTCCCCTCAGAATCGCCCGCTTGCTCCACCGCCACCGAAGCCGCCGCCCTGACCTTGCATGCCAGCCGCGGGCGCAGCGCCCGGCTCGGGCGCGATGTGCGCCGCGCCCGCGATCTGCGCCAGTTCGAGACCCGCAGGTTCGTCTATCGCCTGCGACGTAATCCCCTGCCGGCTCCGCAGTCTGCGGTCCACCGCAATGGCAGCAATGAGCAGCAACGCGCCGGACACGATGAGCTGCCAGTGCAGCGGCCACACCAGCAACCGGTGCAGGGCATACGCCACGCAGGCGAGATTGCCGAGCGCGCCGATCAGCGGCGCATGCTGGCGTCGTTTCACACCGACGCTGAGGTTCACGACCAGAAAGCCCAGCGCCACTGCCAGTGCAGTCCATGCCATGGGGGCGTCGCCACGCCAGCCATAGGCCGTGAACCAGGCATGGGCCAGCCAGGGCATGACGATGACGAGTCCATCGAGCATCCGGTCATGCGCGGGACGTCGCCATTGCCGACCGCCCGCGACCAGCCCTACCACCGCAAACACGGCGCAGGCGATTCCCGCTTCGAAGGTGTTCATCCGGCCGCCGAACAGGCTGCCGCCCACGAATGCGATGGCCAGCGAATAGCCGGCCACCGCAATGGTCGTGAACAGTGGATTCAGCAATCGCCAGCCGACCAGCAGCACCGCCGTGGCGATCAAGGCACAGCCCAGCGCCTCGCTGTTGCCATCACTCCAGACCAGCAGCTGCGCCAGCACCGCGATCGCGCCACAGAGATAGACGGCTTCTTCGATGCCCGAGCGGAAAACACGTCGCTGCGCCACCAGCCACTCGGCCGCCGCCATCAGCAGCAGCCCACCGATCAGCAAGGGTGCGGGAAATGCAAACAGCACACCGGCGAGCATGCCCGTACCCAGCAGGCCGAGCAGAAACCCCAGAACCCGACCGAGCCAGGTCGTTGTCTTCCAGCCGCCACCCTGCCCGGTCTGTTCGGCTGCAGCACGCAGTGCGGAATATCGGCCCGCCAGTGTCAGCCAACGTTCCTCGCTCACAGTCGGTCGCGCGATGATCATCGGCCGCTACTTTAGCCGCTTGGCGAGAAACCAGCACCCCCACGCCCAGAGCGCACCGATGAACCATCCCGCCAGCACATCGCTGGGCCAGTGCACGCCCAGGTACACGCGGCTCAATCCGATCAGCAGTGTCAGAGCCACGGCCACGGACATGCAGTAGCGACGCAGCGGCGCGCGCGGAAACTCCCGCGCCAGCAACGCTGCCAGCAACGCTGCCAGCATGAGATAGATCGCGGCCGACAGCAATGCGTGACCGCTGGGAAAACTGGGTGAGAAGACGCCGACCAGATGCTCCACGACATCGGGCCGGGAGCGATGAAACAGCGCCTTGAGACCCCAGCTCAGCAGCATGGCTCCAGCCGCTGCCAGGATCGTCAGCAGGGCGACGGCGCGCCGGCCATTGATCAGCAGCAAACCGGCGACGATCGCGACCAGCAGGATCAGCACCGTGTGGCTGCCCAGGCTTGTGATGTCCGTGGCCGCCCGTTGCAGCCAGTCCGGGCCTATGGGGTCAGTGAGATCGCCAGGCGTACGCAGCGCAAGCAGGATTTCCCGGTCAATCGAGGTCACGGATCAGGGCCGCGCCGCAAGACGCCAGCCGTTCAATCCAGTCCTGCGACGATCCATCATGCTCACTGCCTCGTGACGCCGGGCCACGACGAACTTGCCCGAGTCCGCATCATAGTCGCGGCGCTCGATGTGCATGCGGCGTTCGCCGCCGAGGCGCACCAGCGTCACCAGGTTCCAGGAATTCGGGATGCCATCGCGCACGCGGCGCGACAGGCAGGTGCCGGCCTGCAGCAGCACGCCGCTTTCGCGATGGTCGGTGGTGCGCACTTCCAGGCAGTACGGCAGGTGGATATGCCCGCCCAGGAACAGGTCCGCGCCAGCAGTCAGCCACGTGTCGAGCGCACGCGACGCGCCGTGCGCGACATTGTGCAGATCGCTGCCAACCGCCGCTGCCAGCGGCTGGTGGGTTGCCACCAGCCGGAACGGACGATCCATCCGCGCAAGGGCAGCCGCTGCGCGCCCGATCTGTCGCGCGCCCAGTGCACCGTCCTTGTGGCGCAGCCGGCTGGTCGCGTCGATGCACAACACGGCGATGCGATCATCTACGTAGGTGGGTTCCAGCTCCTTCGCGATATACCAGCGATAATGATCGTAGGGCTTGATCGCCCGCGACATCACGTCGAACAGCGGCAGATCATGATTGCCCGGCAGACACAGGCGCGGCACCTGGGGCAGTGCATCGAGGAATTCGCGGGCCTGCACGAACTGCGCGCGCCGCGCGCGCTGGGTGATATCGCCCGTGATCAGGATCAGGTCCGGCGGCTGCGCCAGCAGATCGGTCAGCAACGCATCGCGCACGGCGGGCACGATGGTGCCGAAGTGCGGATCCGACAGGTGGGCGATGCGCAGATTCACTGCCGGCATCATTTGCGTTCCTCGGGATCGCGCGGCACGACCACCTGCAAGGCGTCACGCTGCACCTCGAGGTGCAAGGGCATGTCGCAGTCGAGACTTTCTCCGTCCACCGCGACGCGCGTGCGACGCCGACCTTTCTGCGTGATCTCCACGCGGGAAGCACCGAAGCAGCGCAGATCCGGCGAATCATGCAGACCGCCCAGCGCGCCACGCAGCGCCAGTCCCAGCAAGTGCCAGCGACTGGTGGGCTGCAGCGCAATCACCGCCAGCAATCCAGCCTGTGTACAGCGCGCGATCTCCAGATCGAGCTTCTCGAGCTGCAGCGAATTGAGCCCCAGGAACAGCAGCGGCGTGCGGATCGTGACCGGCTTGCCGTCCAGCTCCAGGTGCAGCGTGTAGATTTTCCGGTAGCGCCACAGCGCCGCGAGCGCTGCCAACACCGCCACCACCTTGTAGCGACCGAAGCGCTTCTTGTATCGCTCCCGCTCCTCCAGCAGGTGCCGATACAGACCAAAGCTTGCGTTGTTCAGGAACAGATGTCCGTTGACGCGTGCCACATGTACGCGCCGGATATGACCTTGGGCAATGGCCAGCGCCGCCGCGCCGGGCTCGAGCGGAATTCCAAGGTCGCGCGCGAAGTAGTTGAATGTGCCGAGCGGAATCACGCCAAATGGCAGGCCGCTTTCCAGCACCAGACTGGCAACCAGATTGATCGTGCCGTCGCCACCCGCCGCTACCACAACCAGGGGCTGGGTCCGGCCCGCCTCCACGGCCAGCTTCGCATGCTGTTCCACTTCGGCCGCGCTCTGCGCAATCATGACGCGATGTATGCGCCCGGCGGCAGCAAACCCCGCGCGAATCTCGCTTTCGACCTTTGCCGGATCCCCGTGTCCAGAGCCAACGTTGAGAATTATCGTGACCGGCAGTGCTTCGCTCATGCGCTTGCATTACACGGAGATCCCTGGGGGGTCACAACAAGCGATGGACCAACGGCTGCGTAGGACGGCACTGACGGCCCGCGGGAAGGACTGCTGATCCCGCGTCGCGCGCAGACAAACCGCACTAGGCGGCGGATTCCTTCAACCTCGCGCGCAGCGACATCAGCAGGACGATGGCGCCGATCACGGTGAGCAGTCCGACCAGTGACGCGAGTTCGAACTCTCCGAGCACCAGCGCCTCGAGCCAGATCAGCCCGATGGTGCTGTAGCCCACGGCATACAGCAGGAAACTCTGGCGCCGTTCGCGCAGACCCAGACTGCCAACCGCCACCGCAAGGCCCAACAGGATCAGGGCGCCAAACCAGCGCGTTGCAGTATCGGCGCCCAGTGCCAATGCGCCCCAGAAGCCGAAATTCGCGCCGAACTGCAGGTACACATCGCGAAAGCCCTTGACGCCTTCGGTGCGTTCAGCCAGGTGAAAGCGACTGCCGATATAGAACAGCAGCGCGCACAGCAGGGCTCGCGGACCCGCACTGACCAGCGGACTGACGGGATCGAGAAGCGTCCCGAGCTTCGCTTCCACGCCAAGCCAGCCGGCGAACGCGGTCAGCGCGACCGCCAGCACCAGCCGGGAGCGGAACAGATACGCGCTGCCCAGGTGCCAGGCTGCGAGCAGCAACAGGTGCCGCGACCAGCCTGCGCCGAAGAGATGAAACTGCACTTCTGTGTAGCCCACCGCGGCGCTGAACAGCAATGCACCGAGCAGCAGCACGTAGTCTTCGCCCAGGGAACGCTCGCGCGCGCGTTGCCCGCGCAATGCGACGAAATAGCACAGCGCAGCGGCAGCGAGAATTCCCGCCAGCAATGCGGCCGGACCAATACGATCGAGGTTTGCCTTCACCAGCAGGCCGACGCCGGCTACCAGCGTCGCGACTGCGAGATACAGTGCAACCAGCAGCTCGCGGCGGACAGAGAAGATGCCCCGCCCTTCCAGCTGAAGCGCCTGCGGACGCGCAGCATCCACCGCGTCTCCGGCGGGAAGCGCCGTCAGTTCAGAGGCGAGGTCGTGCATCGTAGAATTGTAAGCCGAAGGAATGACCGAAGGAATGGCACCGCATAGGAGATCATGCATCTGTTGTACATTATTGCGAAACAAGGTTGGATCAGTCGTCATGCAACCAAGCAAATGGCAACGCGCCCTCGTCCTGCTGATCGGCTGCTGCTTTCTCGCCACTTCGTGCACCACCACGCGGGTGACACCGTTCCCGAATGAGCAGACGCCCAACGCAATGCCTGCGGTGAGTGTGGGAGATACCGTCAAGGTCACGTTGCGCACTGGCGCGGTCAGGACATTCAAGGTCACCGCCCTGGAGGCCGACGGTCTCGCTGGCAAGAAGCTGCGCGTGCCCTACAAGGACATGCAGCTTCTCGAAATAAGGAAGGTTTCCGGTTGGCGCACCCTTGGTATCGGAGTGGGCCTGGTGCTGGTCGCAGCGGCGACGGCGCTTGCGATCCTGATAAACGCCGACCGGGGCAGCGACTGACGCGTCTGCGAAACGGGAACGCGCAGATAGGCTGGCGCCAGGTTGCGATAGCGATTGACGACAATCACGGGCCTCTGATTGATCGAACGGGGCCGGTAGTCGCGATCGACATCGAGCTGGCAGTAGTGGCCGGGATCCCCTTCGCTGGTGCCGCCAAGCGCCAGCGCCTGGGCGTGCAGCGTGTCCACGAGTTCCGGCGTCGCGACGTCGAAAGCCACCATGCAGCCATTGCCGTGCCGATTCCCCATCCCCAGGCGACATAGCGGTCCGAGGCACCGACGCGCGTGGCGCCCATTGCGGCCATCAGCGGTTCGAAGAACGCGGTTGCTTCAGCGAGTCGGTTGGTTCCCGCCAGCACGTAATTGATCATGCTGCCTGCGCTCAGGGCACCGCGGGCAAGGCGAAGACCATGATCGCGTTGCTCTCGCCGCTGTTGTCGAGATTCAGCCGCACTGGTCCCATGGTGCCCGTGTTCAATCCAGGGTGTGCCATGTTGTTGCCGGTGATGACTGCGATGTACTGCCTGCCGTTGACGGCGTAGGTGATGTTGCTGGTGGAGACCGGCGACGGCAGCACCGTCTTCCACAACACGCGGCCGGTGTCGGCATCCTGCGCCCAGTAACGGCGGTTGATGTCGCCCATGAAGATCAGATCGCCCGCTGTAGCCAGCATGGAACTGTTGGTGGGAATCGGCCCCATCGGCCAATGCGTGATCACGCCGGTCTCCATGTTCACCTTGGCCAGGCCATTCATCTCCTCCATCTTGCTGCCGGGCATGGGTTCGCCCACGCGGCTTTCCGGCTGGCCCGGCTCCTTGCCATCGGATCGCTTGCCCGCCGTCATGCGCAGGCAGTTGTTGATGTAGGGCACGTACAGGCTGTTGGTGCGCGGGCTGTAGGCGGTGGGCCAGTAGCTGCGGGTATTGAAGAAGCAGATCAGGCTCTGCGCGCCAGGCTTGTCGAGCACCAGTTTGCGGTTGATGGTGGTGGCACCGGTTTTGACATCGATGTCACTCAGGAAGAAGTTCGGCACATCCCAGGGAAATGGCGTGGCCCAGAGAAATTCCCCCGTGCGCTTGTCCAGAGCCCACAGTCCGCCGCCCTCGCCCACACCCACCAGGATGTCGCGCTCTTCACCGGCCGTGAGCTTCGGATTGATCCAGCGCACATGTGCCGGATCGGGGCTCACGCGGGTGTGCAGCAACACGCGCTCCTCGTTCATGTCGTCATCCCAGTCATCGCCGGGCAGATGCTGGTAGTACCATTTCAACTTGCCGGTGACCGGGTCCAGCGCCAGTGTCGAATTGCTGTAAAGATCGGCCGGCGCCTGCGCAGGAATTGCATCGGCATTGCCATGGCGCGCCAGCCTTGTGTAGGGCGTGGGGTTGGCGACAGTCCAGTAGAGTGTGTGGGTGGCGGCATCATAGGAACCAGGCAACCCCCACGAAGAAGCCTTGCGCTGATCGGTCGGCAAGCCACCCCAGGTGTCGCGCCTGCCGGGAATGCCAGGCACCGGATCGTCCGGCGCCTGCGTGAGATAGAACTTCCAGACCAGCTTGCCGGTGCGTGCATCGTGCGCGGTGATATTGCATTGCTCGCGCTTGCCTTGGCCGCAGGTGCCGCTCGACACTACGTTGCCCGCCGCGACAATCGCGCCAGTGGTGTTGCCGCGCCCCGGCGTTGGCGCTTCCCAGCGCAGCGCACCGGTCTTCGCATCCAATGCCACGATGGTCTCATCGGGCGCGGTGAAGAAGATCATGTCCAGATAGATGGCCAGCGTTTTCGACCGGCCCGACGCACCGGCGCGACTGTCCTTGTACTTGCGGTTGTAGCGCCAGATGGTGTCGCCGGTGGTGGCATCCAGCGCCGCCACATTGCCGCCCGGCAGCGTCACGTACATCACGCCTGCGTAGACCGTGGGGATGGTCTCCGTCACTCCCTCGGGCAGGCCTTTCGACCAGGCCAGCGTCAGCTGTCCGATGTTGCGGCGATTGATCTGATCCAGCGGACTGAAGCGCTGCGCATCCGCGGTCCTGCTGAACCACAGCCAGTCATTCGGCGAAGGATCGAGCAGAATGGCATCGGTGACGGGCGTAAAACGCGTGATGTGTGGCGTGGATGCATAGCGGTTTTCCGGATCGACCTGTACTGCGGTCGCTGCATTGCCGCCACTGCGCGCGAGAAAACGCAGGTAGCCCACCAGGACCGGCATCTGCGGTTCCAGAATGGGCGCGGGCGGCATGCCCTTGGCTGGATTGCCGGTCCGCAGGAAGGCAGCCAGTGCGGCATTGTCGGAATTCGCCACCTTGGGAAGCAGGGTTGGACCCAACTGCCCCCCCTGCCCGTTGGCACCGTGACAGGCGGCGCAGTGCTGGTCGAACAGCTGCACGCCTTCCTGCATTTCCATTGCCGGCAGACTGCTGCAACTGACAGCCAGGCAAAGCGCGGCCGTCCAGCGGATCATGTTTCGCATCCCCGTCCCTTCAATTTCTTCTTCTGCACAGAAGGTACTATTCAACGCTTCATCAGGGGGAAATTCCTGGAGAATCTGGTGTGCACACAGGGCGCGCCTGACCCGAGGGGTTCATTTCCGGCCGGATCCGCGGGTGCATTGATCGCAGCTGGCTGCAGGCATTCGTCGGGCAGCGCTTGCTCGAGATCTGCAGCACGCTCCCCAAAAAAAACCGGGCCCCGGCGGCTTGCACCGACGGAGCCCGGTGGGGGTCACGCCTTGCGGCGTGTGTCAATCAGAACGACATCGTCAGGTTCAGCGAGTAGCGCCGGCCCACGAGGTCGCCGTATGGATCAAACGAGCCGAAGCCCTGTGCCTGGTCTGCATAGGCATAGCCAGCGCGCCCCGGCTTGCTGTTGAGCAGGTTGCTCACGTTCACCGAAGCATCGAGGTTGCCGAACAACTTCGTGCCCGCGCTCAGGTTGAACAGATTGCCAGTCGGATAGCCCGCGAACAGCGTCGTCGGACGGTTGTCGCCGCCAAGGCTCTTGGTACCCAGACGATACAGCCAGGTGAGCTGCACGCGATTCTCGTCCCAGTTGTAGCCGAGCACCGTGTTCGCACGGATCTTCGACGCGCCGACGTAACCCGTGTAGTCCTGCAGTGCGCCACCGACCGTCACCGGCAGGTTCTGCTCCATCAGGAAGTTGGTGCCGATGTTCAGCGACAGCGAGCCAGGCAGTGACGCAAGGCCCATATCAGCCATCGGCGCACTCCAGCGCAGGGACACGTCGATGCCCGCAACGCTGTTCTCGCCGGTGTTGGCATAGCTGGTACGCGTTGCTGTCACGCTGCCCGAGATGGCATCACGCTCGATCAGCGAACAATTTGCATTGGTCAGCGAGTAGGTGGGGTTCGTACCATCCTGGTTGAAGCAGGCATTCAGGATTTGCTGCGACGAGAGCACCGCAATCGCGTCCTTGATCTTGATCTTGTACCAGTCGATGGTCATCGTCGTCCGCTGCAGCAAGGGATGCTGGAACGGTGAACTCAGCACCACGCCGGCAGTCCAGGTGTCACCCTTTTCGCTCTTGAGGTTGGGATCGCCGCGGAAAGTAACCACAGCTGGTGGGCCGAGGCCAGGGTTGTCGGGATTCACGTGGAAGTTAGACGCATTGTTGCCGCCGTACAGGTTGATCTGCGCCGAGCACAGTGCCTGCAGCAGCAACCGATCCGGGTTGGTCGCGACGTTCGATTTTGGCAAGGTCGCGCCGTTGGTGGAAGCGCAAGGATCGGAACCTGTGGTCAGCTGCGAACTGGTCGTCGGCAGCGTGAACAGCTCGGCGATGTTCGGCGTGCGCTCGGCGCGGTTGTAGCCACCGCGGAAGCGCACGTACTGGATCGGCTGCCAGCTCAACTGCGCCTTGTAGGTGGGCACGTTCTGCCCCGTGGAATAGTTGGAGTTGCGGAATCCCAGTTCCAGATCCAGCTTCTCCACCGCGGGCAGATCTTTCAGCAAGGGCACCAGGAGTTCTCCGTAGACTTCCTTCACCGACACGGTGCCGTCAATGTTGGCGACGCCGAACTGCCCCATCGGGCCGTCGAAGACGGACTCGGACTCGCGCAGCGAGTCAGGCCGGAAGACGTAGTTGTTCTTGCGCCAGGAGACACCGATGGCCGAGCGCACCTGACCGGCCGGCAGGTCAAACAGTCCACCCTGCAGGTTCAGCTGCGACTCGTACTGCTGCATGGCCTGCTTGTCGGCCTGGTTCGAGGTCAGCGCATTGATGCAGTCCTGCGATACCTGCAGCTGACCTGCGGCCTGCAGGAACGGGTTCAGGCCGCTGGTGCAGGTAAAGGTCTTGTTCGAGACACTGCTCGTGACCTTCTGCCCCACGCCGTAGTTGGGTGCGCTGATGATGGCGGCATAGTTGAGGGATGAGACATAGCCCACGTACTCGGTCAGCGTGCGTGACTCGCCCTGGGAAATGAAGGCGTCCCAGGTCCAGTCGCTGACGCGCAGATCGCCGCGCAGACCGCCGAACAGCTGGTAGTTGGTCACTGTGTTGGACGTGCCGCGCGGCGGCAGGAAGCCCATCTGCGTGGCCACGCGCCAGGCGGAGTTCGGGCCGCAGATCTTGAAGGTGTCACCCGTGTTCGGGTCCATCTGCACCGTGTAGGCGGTGCCGCCCGGGGTCGTGCGCTGGGCCGTCTGCCGGCCAGCGGTGGCATTGCCATCAAGCTGCCGCAATTCGCACACGCTCATGCCGTTGAAGGGCGAGGTGGCATTCACGAGCGTGATATCGGGGCGCGAGTTCAACAGCGTGCGCAATTCCGGCGAAACCGGGAAGGCCTGGGCCATCGTGCAGCCACCGGTCGCCGGGCAGCTGAGGCCACGGCTACCGCCAGCGCGGTACTCCGGTAGCGTCGACCCGACCGGCAAGCCGCCGGACGTGTTCTGCACCACCGAAGGCAGGTAGATCTCCGCCGCATTCGAATGATAGGGAATCGCAATACCCCAGTTGCCGCTGGCCGGTGAAGGCTCGCGACGGGTCTGGGTCTTCGACTGCGCGAAGGTAATGGTCGAATATGCCGTCACGTGATCGTTGATGGCGAAATCGGCATTGCCCAGCAGTGTGTAGGCCTCACGCGGGCTGGTCAGGCGACGACCGTAATCCACGCGCCCCATCGTCGGGTTGCAGGAGGGCTGGTAGCCGGACACCCTGTTGACGAACCCCGCCGTATAGCCGCAGGTGAACTCGTCCGGATTCGCTTCCGTGCCAGCGAATGTGCCGGTGAAGCTCTGCGGACCATAGCGGTTCACTACGCCAGCGATTGTGGCGTTGCTCGAAGTCGTGAACAGCGTGCCACCGTCCGGGTTGAAGTAATACGTGCCCTGTGAAGCGTTGGTGACGCAGTTGAGGGCCGTGCCGCAGGTGCGGTCGCCGAACACCGTGTTGATAGCCGCCTGCGACGGGCCATTGCCCGCCCAGGCACGGTTGAACACGTTTTGACTGCCGCCACCGGCCTGTACCGCGAGGCTGGACGTGCAGGTTGCACCGACCGGGCAGCCGACGGTGACTGCCGCAGCCTGCGCACCACCCGCCGCATAGCCGGGATACCACTGGAAGATATAATCGCCGGCGTTCGACAGCGGGGATTCCATCACCTCGCGGAAATAGGAACGGTTTTTCCACAACGAGATCAGCCGCTTGCTGTAGTCCATCGCGACCATGGCATGGCCCCGGTCACCCAGGCTGCCGCCCAGGATCGTGGAGAATTGCCATTCCTGGCCGTCACCGCCGTGTTGATTGATGCCGCCCCGGGCGCGCACTTCAGCGCCTTCAAAGTTGCTGCGCAGCTTGATGTTGGTGACACCGGCCATGGCGTCGGCGCCATACACCGACGAAGCACCGCCGGTGATGACCTCGATGTTGCCGATGGCAATCTGGGGAACCGTGTTCAGGTCGATGGCGCCCGACGCGTCGTTGGGAATTGCGCGACGGCCATCGATCAGCGTCAATGAACGGTTGGTGCCAAGGCCGCGCAGGTTGACCGTTGCCGCACCTGGCGTGAACTGACCGGCGCGGGCGTTATCGACGCCGCGAGCCGTGTCGAACATGTTGCCGGTGCCGGAACCGCCCGCGACGTCGCCGGCGGCGGTGAGCCCAGTGACAGCGCCCGCGCCAAACAGCGCGCCGCCGGCCATGAACTCAGGTAATTCGTTGAGGGCCTGCTCGATCGAGATGAAGGCGCTCTTCTCGAGCACTTCCTTGTCGACGGTGATGAGCGGACTGGTGCTCTCGGTGTCGCGGCGCGTGATACGCGAGCCGGTGACCGTCACTTCCTGCAATTCTTCCGAAGCAGCGGTCGCTGCTGGAGCGGCAGCTGGAGCTGCAGCGAATGACGTGAATGTGGTGCCAGCCAGCGCTGAGGCGACGGCGGCGCGGATCAGGAAACTCGAATAAGGACGCGGGCGCACGGTGCCAGCGCCTCCTGCTGAGACATGCATGAGACCCCCTTGGATAATTTTTGCGCTGTACCGTCCCCTCTCCCTGACGGTACATCGGGAAACTATCACTGCAGGGCTCATAACTACTTGTCTGGGACGGCATGGAGATCGCGTCAAAAGGAACTCGCAGGCAGACTTATACGCCTGTGGCATACAAGCAATAATGACTACGGTATTGCACAAGTGGAGGCTCAACGGATGACGGCGCGTGAATCAGGAACGATTCTTGAACCGGAGTACTGCGGCCACCATTTCCGGGGAATCGATCTGAGCAAACAGCCAGTGGACGCCGTCCGCTTCGAGGAATGCCGCTTCGAGCGCTGCAATTTCAGCGATGCGACCCTGCGAAATTGCAGGTTTGTCGAGTGCACTCTCCTGGACAGCAATCTCAGCCTGACCAAAGTGCCGGGCTGCGCATTCCGGGATACCAGTTTTACCGACTGCAAGATGCTGGGCGTCAACTGGACCAGCGCCGATTGGCCACGAGTCAAGGTGCCGGTGGGACTGACCTTCCAAGGCTGTGTTCTGAATGATTCGAGCTTCGCCGGTCTATACCTGCCAGCACTGCGGCTTATCGAGTGCAGGCTGCATGACGTGGATTTCACCGGCTGCAACCTCGCTGCGGCCAGTTTCACCGGGTCTGAACTGCACGACAGCGTGTTCCGCAACTGCAACCTGCAGCAGGCGGATTTCACGGCAGCCATCGGCTACGACATCGACTTCCAGAGCAACGACATCCGCAAGGCAAAATTCTCCTTGCCCGAAGCCGTCAGCCTGCTGAAGGCGCTGGATATAGACCTCATTGACTAGGGTGGGCGCGGCGCCCCGGGTCGCGGTAACCTGCGCTACCGGTGCAGGCCGGAATGAATTCAAACAGGGGGGACTGACAATGCGCATTCGCACACTGGCGGCATTGGTTGCCGCAGCCATGGGACTTGCCACCGCCATGCCGGCCAGCGCCACATGGGTTGCGAGCTGGACAGCATCGCCGCATGCGCCGCTGGGCACGGAAGGACCCTTTGCTGCGGCATCGTATGACAACGTCACCATCACCCAGATCCTGCGCGTCAGCGAGGGTGGCGAACGTCTGCGGGTGCGCCTGTCGAATCGCTATGGCACCGGCCCGCTCGCCATCGGCGCGGCGCGTGTGGTGCGCATCGACGATACCGGCAAGGAAATCGACGGCTCATCGCGGACACTGACCTTCGGCGGCGAAGGCAGCGCGGTCATTCCGAGGGGCGCTCCTTTTGCCAGCGACGCCGTGAGGCTGGCCGTGCCAAGCCTCGCCAGGCTCAAGGTGGAAATCTATCTGCCCAAGGCCACCGGCCCCTGCACCTGCCACCTCACTGGTGTGGATGAACTGGCGGTTTCGCCGGCGGGCAACTTCGTAGGCAAGCCTTTCACACCGGTGTCGAAGGCGCAGTTCCGCGCCTTCCTGAGCGTGATCGAGATCGATTCGCCGCGCTCCCCGGGCACCATCGTCACCTTCGGCGATTCGATCACCGATGGCGTCGGCGCGACGGCGGGCGCGAATCGCCGCTGGCCCGACATTCTCGCCAGCCGGCTGCAGGCTGCGGGCAAGCACTGGGCCGTGGCCAACGCCGGCATCAGCGGCAATCGGGTGCTCAGCCCCGGCATGGGTGAATCCGCCCTCGCCCGCTTCGACGAGGATGTGCTGAGCCTGCCCAATGTGAAGTACCTGCTGGTCTTCGTGGGCGTGAACGACATCGGCAACCGCTATGGTTCGCGCGGTCCCAACCAGCCGAACATTCCCGGCCTCGATCAGCCGGAGATCAACGTCGAACAGATGATCGCCGGCTACAAGCAGCTGATCGAACGTGCGCATGACAAGGGCATCAAGGTGATCGGCTCGCCGATCGGTCCTTTCAAGGGTGCAGCCTACTGGAATGACGCCGGCGAAGCGGCGCGCCAGAAGATCAATGACTGGATCGTCAAAGGTGGCGCATTCGATGGCGTGACGCGCCTCGATACGGCGTTTGCAGACCCTGCCGACGCGCGGCAGATGCGCGAGGGGTATCACATGGGTGATCACCTGCACGGCAGTGATGCGGGACTGAAGGCTGTCGGCGAATCCATCGACCTGAAGCTCTTCAAATAACCCTCGAGCAGTAGTCCTACAGACGAGGGCGTCCGGCGCTGACGGAGCCGGGCGCGCGCTTGCGCCATGTTGCTCTCCATATTTCGCGGTATGGGTGCCGCCAGGAGCAGCGCTATGAATATTCTTCGCTTGATGGCTATCGGCGGTGTGGTGGTCGGCGTCGGGGCCCTCCTCGACCGCATCTGTACGCACCACAAGCATGTGCACAAGGAGGTCCAGCTCGATGACGCGCTGGACGGAACATTCCCTGCCAGCGATCCAACCGCCACGCAGGACTTCGCGATCCCCGTCAATCGCCTGTAAACAGGAGAACCGCCATGACCGAAAAGAAGCCAGGCAAGCAGCCTGACGAAGACACGAGCGCCCAAAACCAGGACGTGCACGGCCAGGGCACGCGCAAGTTCGAGGGCGGCAAGAATCCCGCCATGCAGAATCAGCGCAGCAATCGTCAGGGCGATGGACGCCCGACCCAGCAGCGCACCGAAGATCGGTAGATTGATCGGGCCTTGGGCAAGCCGCCGGATAATATCCGGCGGCTTTTCATTGACCAGCGTCAATACTTGTTGCCCGCAGCAGACGGCGGCGAAGTGTTGCTCGGCGGTGCCTTGCTGCCCGCTGCACCCGCACCCGGCGCCTTGTACTTGCTGTATTCCGCCTCGGACAGATACATGTCCTTGTCAGCATCCAGTGATTCCCCGGACGAAGTCATACCGGCATGAGCCTTTGCTTCCTCGCGCGAGATGCGGCCATCCTTGTTGGTATCCATCGAGCTGAACTGCGTGTTCGGCGTCATGCGATGCACGGGATTCATCTGCGATGGCGTACCGGCCGGTGCCTGTGCGAAAGCGGCGCCTGCAATGGCGAGCGCAACCGCTGCGGTGACAATGTGCAATTTCTTCATGATTCAATCCTTGATAAGTTGTGAACGCGAGGAAGGATGCGCGTATCGCATTGCGGCGCCGGTCATACATGGCCGCATGGTCCGGAAGGACGATGACCACATGATTTGACGTAGGAGAAAATCGTACGCGCTCCTACCATTCGATCCATGGACGAGCCGTACTCTGCAGAGAGTGCCGCGTATGCGGCAGCGACGATATTCACGGAGAAAGTCGGAACCTCGACTCTCCATGTGGTGGAGCACACCAGGCCCGAGTGGCCGCAGCCGCGCTATTCCGTTGAGCGAACCCGCACGCGGAGCGATGGCAGTGTTTCGCCGCGCATTACCTATGGGCATGGCATTGACTTCGGCAAGGGCGGATTTTCCAGCTTTGAAGAAGCGCGGGACTTCGGCCGGGAGTGGTGTTGGTCCTAACGCGTGGGCGCACACGGTGTGCATTGCGGCAACGCCTACATGTTGCGGCGGGATTTGCTGACAGGTTGTGGGCACGGAGAAGTCCAACTTAGCAGGCATGATCAACTACGTCGGGCATTTCCACCCCGTGCATCGGATGCACTCATGAGCGATGTGGACTTCAGTACCAGGCCTGGCCGCGAACAGCTCGAAACCTATGTCGGCAATGTAGCGTGGCGAGCATTCGAGACTTCGCGGCAGGCGCGCGAAGCACAAGTAGAGGTGCTGGATGTCAAGTCGCCGGAAGAACTCGTGGCCGCCGTCGCAAACTGCGAGCGACGCGCGGCAGAAAACGCGGCGGCCTGGGCACAGCTCGCGGACCAGCTCAGGAAGTGGTCATAGACCCGCGTCGGTGTTCTCCGTAGCATCAGCAGGATGCAGGAAGACTTCTACTATTACGAGCCGGCGAAAGGTCATGGCCTGCCGCACAATCCATTCAACGCGATCATCGGCCCGCGCCCGATCGGGTGGATATCCACCCGTGACACGGCAGGCCGCTTCAATCTGGCCCCCTACAGCTTCTTCAATGCCTTCGCGTATACGCCGCCCATCATCGCCTTCGGCAGCACCGGGTCCAAGGACACGCTGCGCAATGCGCGGGAAACCGGGGAATTCGTGTGGAACCTGGCCACCATGCCATTGGCCGTGAAGATGAACCAGACTTCCGCTTCGGTGCTGCGCGACGTCAGCGAGTTCGAGCTGGCCGGCCTGTCACCGCTTGCCGCGTCGCGCGTCGCCGCGCCGCGCGTGGCAGAGAGTCCCGTCGCCTTCGAATGCAAGGTGACCCAGATCGTGCAGCTCAAGGACAAGGAAGGGGACTCCATGCCGAACTGGGTGGTGTTCGGCGAGGTTGTGGCCGCTCATATCGCGAAGCGGCTGCTGGTCGATGGTGTTTACGACACTGCGGCCGCTCATCCCATCCTCAGGGCCGGCGGCACGGATGCCTATGCCGAGATAACGCCCGCAACAATGTTCAGGATGCCTCGACCCGGCTGAGTTGAGCCGCCATCTACACATGGCAGTGGCGAAGCGTAATCGGCTTATTCCTACGCGCAATTCTCCAACCCGATGACATGGGGGCCGCACTGGCACACCCACAATTCCCCTCCCGTTCAAAACCACCAACAGGGGAATCTCATGTCGAACTCACCCAGTGCCGCCCAGAAGCCGTCCAGATCCGATGCCATTGCTCTGTTGCAGGCCGATCACCGTCAGGTGGAGAAGTGGTTCGAGGAGTATGAAACGGTCGAGTCTGACGACGACCGTGGGGAATTGGCGCTGCTGATCTGCGACGCACTCACCGTGCACGCCACGATCGAAGAGGAGATTTTCTATCCCGCATTCCTCGAGGCAACCGATAACGAAGACATTCACCACGAGGCAGAGGTTGAGCACGAAGGCGCCAGGCACCTGATCGAACAGATAGAGGCCTCCGACCCCTCCGACGAATACTTCGACGCCAAGGTCCAGGTGCTTTCGGAAATGATCAAGCACCACGTAAAGGAAGAAGAGCAGCCGGATGGCATGTTTGACGAGGCCCGCGACTCGGAGATGGACCTCGAAGAACTGGGTGCACTGATGCAGGCCCGCAAGGCAGAGCTGATGGAGCAGGAGGCATCATGAAGACACCCAAGAAATCCAGGTCAGCAACGGGCTCCTCAGGCACGGGCGTCCGCAGTCCCACCGGCGTCGGCAGCACCTCCAGCGGACCCAGCCACCCTGGACCGCCTCTGAACGAAATGGCAGAGCAAGGCGCCGAGCAGGATGCGCTGGCCGCCGCTGTGCCATTCAACGCGACCAAGGAAAGCGAGTACGGAGCGAGTGATCCCCTGGCCACGCCACCGGGTGAGACCACGGAGATGCCTTCTTCCACAACGGCAGCGAGCACCCTCAGCGAGCAGAATGGATCTGCGAAGACCGGCGAGCCGGCGACAGAGCCGACTTCGCGCAGTGGGACCCTTGACCCGTTCAAGGTCAACGCTGCCGGTCAGGTGCTGACCACCAATCAAGGCGTGGCGATCGCCGACAACCAGAATTCCCTCAAGGCAGGCCTGCGCGGGCCGACGCTGCTGGAAGACTTCATCCTGCGGGAGAAGATCACCCACTTCGATCATGAACGCATTCCGGAACGCATCGTGCATGCACGCGGTTCGGCAGCGCATGGCTTCTTCGAATGCTACAAGCCGCAGACCCGACTGACCCGCGCAGCGCCATTCGCGGAGGAGGGAAAGGTCACTCCTGTATTCGTGCGCTTTTCAACGGTAGCGGGTGAACGCGGCTCTGCCGATACGGCGCGCGACGTCCGCGGCTTCGCGGTCAAGTTCTACACCGATGAGGGCAACTGGGATCTGGTTGGCAACAACATGCCCGTGTTCTTCATCCAGGACGCGATGAAGTTTCCCGATCTGGTGCACGCCGTGAAGCCGGAACCCCACAATGCCATTCCACAGGCCGCCTCGGCGCATGACACATTCTGGGATTTCGTGTCGCTGATGCCCGAGTCCACCCATATGCTGTTGTGGGTAATGTCGGACCGTGCGATTCCGCGCTCGTACCGCATGATGGAAGGCTTTGGCGTGCACACCTTCCGGTTGATCAATGCCAAGGGCGAGTCGGTCTTCTGCAAGTTCCACTGGAAGCCGGTGCTCGGCACGCATTCCCTGGTGTGGGATGAAGCCGTCAAGATCTCCGGCGCGGATCCTGATTTCCATCGGCGCGATCTCTGGGAGGCCATCGAGTCGGGCAATTACCCGGAATGGGAGCTGGGCTTCCAGGTCTTCACGGAGGCAGATGCAGAGAAATACAGCTTCGATGTGCTCGACGCGACGAAGCTGATTCCAGAGGAGCTGGTACCCGTTACGCTGGTGGGACGGATGGTCCTGAACCGCAATCCGGACAACTTCTTTGCCGAAACCGAGCAGGTGGCTTTCTGCACCGCGCATATCGTTCCAGGCATCGATTTCAGCAACGATCCACTGCTGGCCGGGCGCCATCATTCGTATGTGGATACACAGCTTTCACGGCTGGGCGGACCTAACTTTCATGAGATTCCGATCAATGCACCGCTGGCGCCGGTGTTCAACAACCAGCGCGACGGCATTCATCGCCAGGCCATTGCGCGCGGCAGGGTAGCGTACGAGCCGAACAGCCTGGGCGGCGGCTGCCCTTTCCAGGCTGGCGCGAAGGGCTTTGCTTCATTTCCGAGGGCGATTGCGCCCGACAACGCGCCCATCGACAAGGTGCGCGGCAAGGCGGAAAGATTCGCCGAGCACTACAACCAGGCGACGCTGTTCTATAACAGCCAGACGCCGGTTGAGCAGGACCACATTGCCGGGGCATTTCGTTTCGAGTTGAGCAAGGTCACGATTCCGGCCATTCGCAGACGGATGCTCAGTGGCCTGGTCAATGTGTCCGGGCAACTGGCGGGAAAAGTAGCCGAGGGGCTCGGCATGGAAGTGCCCGATCCGATGCCGAAAGCCAGTGAGACGCAGTACGTCCCTGAGGTAGCGACTTCGCCTTTGCTGTCCCTGCTGGCCAGACCGGGTGACGGCTCCATCGCCACCCGGAAGGTGGCTGTGCTCATCGCCGACGGCGTCGATGCCGGTGTCATTCGAACGCTGACGGAGTCGCTGACCGAGGCCGGGGCGGTTACCCGACTCATCGGTGCGCGACTGGGTGCAACAAAGGGGAGCGATGGAACCAGGGTGGAGGCCGACGCCACGCTGGAAAATTCGCCTTCGGTACTTTTTGACGCTGTCGTTCTGGCGCCCGGTACAGCGGCTCTTGCCAAGTCCGCTCCGGCGGTCGACTTCCTCAAGGACCAGTTCCGTCACTGCAAGACCCTGCTCATCATGGGTGACGGCGTCGCAGTGCTGGAAAAGGCCGGCCTCCCGACTGCAAACCCTGATAGCGGGTTGATCATCTCCAGCGAGAACACGCGCTCGGCCAAGGAATTCATCCAGGCGCTTGCCATGCATCGACATTGGGCGCGTGAGACGGATCCACCGCGCGTCTGATTTGCAGTGCAAAGATGAAATGTTGCGCCCTTCCTCATCGGGAGGGCGCATCTTCAACTGGCAGAACCCTGTGTGTCTTTCGTGGTTACGCTTGGCAATTCCGGGGACTCTGCATCGCTGTAGGTTTCCCGCGTTCGTGCCAGCCGGGCATTACCCAGAGCATCCGTGCGGATCTTGGGCGTCACTTTGAAAGTGGGTTTTGGGTGGTCGAGCTTGGTCATCCGGGAACATTCCAGCATTTCGCACAGCGAGCAAACTGGCGAGCGTCGCGACTGATTGCCAGACTGTGCTTACAGCGCATAAATAATCTTGTAACGCGAACGTGATCAAGTCCTACACGGCCTGGCGGGGCTGGCTTATGGGGATGAGCTTCGTCATCGGGCAATTTCCCGTTATCAAGCGGCCATGCAAGGTGGGCACAAATGTCTGCATCAGAACAGTCGGTTGAGCATAGATGGGGTGCTCGAGTTGCCATTCTTGAGACGGCCGCGCTGCGTAGCGCGCCCGGTGAGGAATCGCATGCGCTGCTGCGCGACGCCAGCCTGAGTGGTGCCTTTGTCGAGACTGCACGCAAACCTGCCCTCTTCAGTCGCGTTGCCGTCCGGCCTGTGGAAGGCACTGGCGACTGGATAGAGGCCTGGGTAGTGCGCGCAGAAATGCTCGGCATCGGGCTCGAATGGATCGAGCCAGCGTCCAAGGCGGTGGTCTCCCTGCTCGCCGCTGGGCGGGGCGTGGCCAGGCGGCCGGCCAAGGCGCAGCAGGCTGAGCGACGTTCGACTCTGGAAATGGCGATTCAGTCAGATAGTCTGCTGAGGGACCATTCGGAGATCGACTCCGATGAATTTGACGTGCAGGGTTAGCGTCAGAATCGGCTAACCGGGAATGCGGTTGAGCGCGTGATCGAATCCGCGCTCTACATCCCGTGCCTGCTTCTCACCATCACTCTCGGTCTGATCGTCTGGCGTCGGCTGCCCGGCTGAGTGTTCGTGACCCGCTTCAACCTCTTCCGAGGCGGGACCTGCCGCATCATCGCTGTGGTGTTTCTTTGCAGGCATGTCGTTCTCCAGAACTCCTTATTCGGGGGTTTTCAGATCTTTGCTCGAATCGGGTCGCGTGGTGTTCATGCCTGATTTCGGATCGTCAGCGGTGTCATCGCCGGAGCCCGCCGAGGTCGTATTTGCATTGGGGTTCAACTTCCCGCCGGCGTTTGCATCAGGCCGGGGTGACTCAGTGCAGGCGGCGCACAGCGTCAGCGCTGCAGCAGCCAGCCAGACTCGTCCTGAAACACTGGTTTCCATACGACATTGTTCGAGTCCGGCTGTGGGGTGGATGTCGGCTAATGCCCTGTCGCCATGTAGGAATCGCATTCGCAAGCCGCCGTGGGGCGCGTCCTACGTTGTCTGATGGATGCCTGCGAGCGCGGCGCGCATTAGCATTTCACGAGTCCGATCGAGGGTTGGCCATGGTCAGTGCAAGCAGATCGCGCCGCAGGTCGACCGCCCACTCGTTCTGGCGCAACAACGGGCTGTCACTCACCGTGCTGGCGTTGTTTCTGGCCAGCCTGCTCGGACAGTGCCTCACGGGACTCAGCCAGTACAACGAGGATCAGATCGAACACGGCAGGAATGCCCTCGTCCTGTACCAGCACTTCTTTACCGGCCACTTCCTGGAAGTAACGGCGGAGAACTGGGAGAGCGAGTTCCTGCAGATGGGATTCTATATCTGGCTGACTTCCTTCCTGTTCCAGAAGGGTTCGTCCGAATCCAAGAAACTCGACGAGGCCATGCCGGTGGATCGGGATCCGCGGCACGCCAGAATGAGCAAGGACATGCCGTGGCCGGTGCGACGTGGCGGGTGGGTGCTGCGGATCTACGAGTATTCGCTTTCGCTGGTCTTCTTCCTCCTCTCGTTCTGGCTGCATGCGATCGGTGGCGCGCGGTGCATGATCGGAGATTTCCTACATCTCACGCGGAGGTTGGCCCTACAGACATGCTACCGAGGCGCTTGGACACTCCTCACCATCAGGAATGTCCGATTCCCCCAACCAGCCAGGAGGCTGCCGTGGCAAAGTCGAAGAAGAGCAAGTCAAAACCCGATGCTGTTGCCCTGCTCAAGGCCGATCACCTTGAGGTGGCAGGCTGGTTCAAACAGTTCGAGAAGACTCGTTCGGACGCGAAGAAGACCGACCTCGCAAGCAAGATCTGCAGCGCCTTGAAGGTGCACATGCAGATCGAGGAAGAGATCTTCTATCCCGCCTTCCTGGAAGCTACCGAAGACAAGGACATGCACCACGAGGCCGAGGTCGAGCACGACGGCGCCAAGCAGCTGATTGCGCAGATCGAGGCATCCGGCCCGCAGGACGATTACTTCGACGCGAAGGTGAAGGTGCTTTCCGAAATGATCAAGCATCACGTGAAGGAAGAGGAGCAGCGCGGCGGCATGTTTGCCGAGGCCAAGGCCTCCGAGATGGATCTGGTCGCGCTGGGTGAGCAATTGAACTCGCGCAAGAAAGAACTGCAGGCAAAGGGCAAATAGCAATGAGCATTTTCGAGCGAATCAAGACAGCGATCTTCGGTCCGCACGCGACCACGGCGCCAGCCGTGCCGCCAGCCACTTCGGCCAGCCAGAAGCCAGCGACATCCATGCCCGCAACTCCAGCCGCTTCTGCCCCGGCGCCTGCGGCTGCCCGCACCGTGGAAATCGAAACGGTCATGAAAGGCTATGCGAGCAAGACGACGCAGAAGCTCAACTGGCGTACATCGATCGTCGATCTGCTGAAGCTGCTGGACATCGATCCGAGCCTGGCAAATCGCAAGGAACTTGCCCAGGAGCTGGGCTACACGGGTAGCACGAGCGACTCGGCCACCATGAACATCTGGCTGCACAAGCAGGTGCTGAGGAAGCTGCAGGAGAACGGTGGCAATGTCCCCGCGTCACTCCTCGACTGAGCCAAGCGATTCGCATATCGGCGATTCATTGCGACCCAGCAAAGACCAGGACCAGCGGCCGTGGTTTGGCAGTGACGACGACGCGTCGGGCGGCAAACACCATGCGCAGCCCGATCCGGAATATCTGCGACGGCCTGCGCCAGACCCCGCGCCTGCTCCCGACGCCAAGCCAGAGACTTCAGCGAAGCCGTAGCTGACAAAAACTGCCGCGCCGCTGATCAGGCGGCCATCACTTCGTGCGCATAGAACGGCCGCTGGCGATCATCCAGGATCGCCTGCAGCTCTGCCGTCGTGCGGCCTTCCGGACTGAGCCAGCGCTTCGCGGCCGCGTCACCCAGATTGATGATGATGCGGTCATGCCCTGCTGCGGCGACCTCGGGCGGCGGATCATCGGTGACCGCCGCGAATGACAGCAGATCCCTGCCGCCCGCCGGATCCTTCCACACCGAATAGACACAGGCGATCAGCATCGTTTCCGCGGGCTGCGGCGTGAAGTGCAGCACTGCATTCCTGCCGCCCTGGTCGACGTTCTCGAAGAAGGAAGTCACCAGCATCAGCGCATGGGTATTGCCGAACTCGTTGCGCCAGAACCGTGTGATGTTGTCCCGACGAGCGTTGTAGAGCCCGTCCTTTTCCCGATCGATGGTTGCGGGTTTGCCGTTCTGCCGGCAGTGATAGCGCGCCAGACGTAGCACCGGCTTGCCATCCACCATCAACACGATGGGCGCGTACTGCAGCGGAAAGATGCGGTCGTCGAGCCTGGTCGGCAGCCAGTGTTCAAACAGCGGTCGGCGTTTTTCCAGCGCTTCGATCTTCGCCGTTGCGATGCGCTGATCCTCGCTGGCCTTCTTCGTTGGTTTGTTTTTCAGCGCGGTCTCGGCATTGTTCAACCGATCCCATTGCTTCTTGAGATCGGCATTCAGCTCGGCCAGACGCGCGGCACGATGCTGCAGCAGCAGATTGCGCAGCACCAGTTCATCGGCGCCACTGGGATGTTCAAACCAGCGGTCGACGGCGCGGGGAATCTTTATCGACGGATCGTGTACGCGCACGCCGAAGATCTCGACGAACTGCTCGATGTCGATCTGCGCACCCGTCGCGCGCAGATATTTGGCATAGGACTCTTCGATTTGAGCGGAGAAGCAGATGACCAGCTCCTGTCGGACCCGGGTGGCGACCAGCTGCGGAAGTGAAGGTAATTAGACCAGATCGGAGGGGCCCCGGAAAAAACCCAGGCTTCTCAGGGACTTCCCTTTTCAGCCCGGATTCCTCCTTGACGGCCGGATACTGTATGAATGTACAGTAATCACCCCGCCCAAGAAATCCCCTGCCAGAAGGACATCATCATGTCGGCAATTGCCTCGGATCTGACTCACAGCTTTGCCCCGCGCCTCACCGCTTTCGAGGCCGAGTTTGTCCGCACCGTGCTCGAGCATCGCGGCCTGTTTCGCGAGCCGTCACCGGACGAGTTTGCAGCCGCGCTGCAGGTGCTGCATCGCTTCGACGAACAGGTGATTGCCAATCCCGGGCATGAAGACCGGTTCGCACCCAAGCTCGACAGTGATGACATGGCGGCCTTGCGCGCAAAGGCCTACATGATGTTCGGCACGATCAGGCCTTCTCCGGCGCAGTGGCACAAGGCGCATGCCGCGCTGTTCGGACCGCTGCTCTGCGAAACCTGCGGCTAGACCTGGCGACGTGGTATTTCCGCTCTCGAAAGTCCGGCTGCTCTGCGACTACGGTGGGCAATTCGTGCTGAGCGTGCTGTGCCTCAACACGGAATGCCGGCACGAGCGGCCGATTCCCGCTCAGTTGCTTGCGCGCAGGGCCGGGAGCGACGCGCGGGTCGCGGATGTCGTGCGCAGGCTGCGATGCACCAGGTGTAGTGGGCGCAAGGTCGAAGTCCTGGTGATCGGGATTCCACGTTAGACCGATCCATCATGCCGGGGGACGCCTCGAGTACCACCTTACCGCTGCAGCGGCAGGTCGATCGTGAATACGCAGCCGGAACCGGGCCGGTCGGTGACTGACAGCACGCCGTCATTGGCTTCAACGCTGCGCCTGGTGATATCCAATCCCAGGCCCAGGCCGGACCGATCTTCGCCATTCTGACTGAAGGGCTGGAACATCTTGTTGGCCCCTGGCGGAAGGCCGCCACAATGATCCTGCACATCGATCCGGACGCGCTCTCCCGACGCGCGGGCGCTCAGCCTTACCTCGGTTTGCCGCCGGGTGAATTTGAATGCGTTCTGCAGCAGATTGATTACCGCCGCGGTCAGCATGTCGCGGTCGATGTTCACGTAAAGTGCGGGGTCAACCGTTTCGACGATCAGCGTGGATTCGCGGACTTCTGCGTCAAATCTCGCGGCACTCGCAACGTCCGTAATGAATTCCGCCAGCGAAATCACCTGCTGCTGCGCGGGCAATCCGGCGGACACGCGCACCTCCGCCAGCGACCGGTCAATCAGACTGGTCAACGCGCGCAGGCAGCGATCCAGTACTGCGCCGGTCGCGCCACTCAGCCCCACATTGCCCGATTTGAGCGCCCTTACGGCCAGCGTTGCCGTCTGCACAAGGTTGCGTAACTCGTGGGCGAGAGAGCCCATTCGCGTATTGAGGGCGGCGATGCCTTCGGACGCGGACAGCAGGCGCTGCTCATTAGCGTATTCGGTCACCGCGCCGGCAATGGCGTTGTCCAGACAACGGTTGAAAGTCCGGAACTCATCCACCTCAATGGGGGCATCGACATCCTCGGCGAGGCCAGTGATCGCCTGGCACAGATCGCCGTAGTCGCGCACAGCCTGCTCCAGCGTGAAGCCACGCTCGAAGAGTTCGTGGCCGTGCAGGATAGCCGCCGTACCGATCTCCGAACTTCCGCCGATACCGGCATGCCCCGACACGGCGAGGCTGAGCCCTCGTTCAGCGGTTTGCTCGATCTGCAGTGTCTTGATCAACTGGTCGAGAAAAATCGGAATGCCAGTGAGGACCGGCTCGTTGGGCGGTTTCGAGCCGGGTCGACTCGCGACCATTTGGGCGCAGCGGGCGATCAGCGTCGCGCGATTGATGCTGAGAAAGTCATGCAACATTTCGGTCAATGTGGCTGCCGGGGCACTGTGGGGTCTGTGCGGCAGCGAACACCATGGCCGGGGAGCCTCGCTCTGAGGCCCTGCCACGCTTTCGGCGCTGTGCGATGTCGCTTTTGTCCTGCGAACGACGTCGTCAGCGCCGATAACACTGCAGAAAAGTGCAGCACCGGTAACCGTCGCGGATGTGGCCGCAATCCTGCGCCTGGATGTGCGCCTCGGCTACCAACGCGAACTCACCCGCACTTCGAATCCCCGCAATTCAAGCAAGTCATGCACCCATCCATCATCACCACAGCCGCAGTACTGCACTTCGTGCACAACTGCGCCCCATCCGGGAAATGCGACTTGCTGAACGCATCGGTTTGCTTCTGACGAGCCTCAAACTCGGCTCGCTTCTCATTCACCAGCTTCTGCTGATGCTCATCCAGCCCGACCACGCGCAGCATGCCGATCATCTGCAGGTGCTTCTCGATCACATGCCCGAGCTCGGCAATGATCGAAGGCATGAAGCGCCCGCCTGACTGCCAGTAGCCACCGCGCGGATCGAACACAGCCTTCAGTTCTTCCACCAGGAAGGTCACGTCGCCGCCCTTGCGGAACACGGCGGAGATGATGCGTGTGAGCGCGACGATCCACTGGAAGTGGTCGAGGTTCTTGGAGTTGATGAAGATCTCGAACGGCCGGCGTTGCGAGTGCTCGGTGCCTTCGTTCAGCACGATGTCGTTGATGGTCACGTACATGGCGTGATCGGAGACCGGGGTCTTGATCTTGTACGTGGATCCAATAAGCATTTCAGGACGCTGGATCTCTTCGTGCATGCGCACAACGTTCGACACCGGTTTGACTACCGGAGCCGGCTTCACCTCGACCTTATCCTCCGGCTTGCTGACGCGGTACTTGACGATCTTCTTGTCGATCTTCATGGAGCTCATCTCAATGGGTGTCCGTGGACGTGGTCTGGTACTTGCCGTAGTAGCCTTCTTTCAGGGCGTCGTAGAGATTGGCGGCGCTGTGCATCTCGCCGTCGTATTCGATCTCTTCGTTGCCGGCCACTTCGACTTCGCTGCCATCCTCGAGCGTGAAGATGTACTTGGTGTTCTTCAGGTCTTCTTCCTTGACCAGCACGCCCTGGAAGGCTTCGGGGTTGAAGCGGAAGGTCGTGCAACCCTTCAGGCCCTTCTCGTGCGCGTAGCGGTAGATGTCCTTGAAGCTGTCGTACGCATAGTCGGTGGGCACGTTGGCGGTCTTGGAGATCGAGGAATCGACCCAGATCTGCGCGGCGGCCTGGATGTCCACATGCTGCGTGGGGGTTACTTCATCGCTGGTTGAGAAGTAGTCGGGCAGCTTGCCTTTGCCTTCGGTGGCGTTGGGCATGGCGTCGTGGTTTATGAGCTCGCGGTAGGCCAGGAGTTCGAAAGAGAAGACGTCGACCTTCTCCTTGGTCTTCCTTCCTTCCCGGATCACATTCCGGAAGTAGTGATGCGCGAAGGACGGTTCGATGCCATTGGACGCGTTGTTCGCGAGCGACAGGGAGATGGTGCCGGTAGGCGCAATCGAGGTGTGGTGGGTGAAGCGCGCACCAACCCGTGCCAGATCGTCGACAAGCTGCGGCGCCACGGCGGCGACGCGCTGCATATACCGACTGTAGCGGGCATGCAGGAGGCGACCCGGGACACGCGCGCCGACTTTCCATCCATCTTTTTTCATCTCCGGCCGCTTGCGCAGCATCTCGGCGGTGACTTCGAATTCTTCGTTCATGATGGGCGCAGGGCCCTTCTCGCGCGCGAGGTCGAGGCCGGCTTCCCAGCCAGCGACGGCCATTTCGCGGGACACGTCTTCGGTGAACTTGACCGACTCGGGGCTGCCGTACTTCATGCCCATGAGCGCAAAGGTGGAGCCGAGGCCGAGGAAGCCCATGCCGTGGCGGCGCTTGCGCATGATCTCGTTGCGCTGGCCTTCCAGTGGCAGGCCGTTCACTTCCACCACGTTGTCGAGCATGCGGGTGAAAACGCGGACGACTTCCTTGTATTCATCCCAGTCGAAGCGGGCGTCCTTGGTGAAGGGATCAATCACGAAACGCGTGAGATTGACCGAACCCAGCAGGCACGAACCATACGGCGGCAATGGCTGTTCGCCACACGGGTTGGTAGCGCGTACATTTTCGCAGAACCAGTTGTTGTTCATCTCATTGACGCGGTCGATGAGGATGAAGCCGGGCTCGGCGAAGTCGTAGGTGGAGGTCATGATCACATCCCACATGCGGCGCGCGGGGATGGTCTTGTAGATCTTGCAGGCGACCAGGCCTTCGTCGTTGGCGATGTAGCCGTCGTGGATGGGCCATTCGCGCCAGACGAACTTGGTGGCATCGAGCAGATCGGCGGGCGTGCCTTCGAATTCCTTCTGGCGCACCGGGAAGGCGAGTTTCCAGTCGGCGTTGTCGCGCACGGCCTGCATGAATTCATCGGTGATCAGCAGGCTGAGATTGAACTGGCGCAGGCGGCCGGCCTCGCGCTTGGACTTGATGAATTCCATGACATCGGGATGGCCGATGTCGAAGGTGCCCATCTGCGCGCCGCGGCGGCCGCCAGCGGACGAGACGGTGAAACACATCTTGTCGTAGATATCCATGAACGACAGCGGGCCGCTGGTATAGGCGCCGGCGCCCGACACATACGCGCCGCGCGGTCGCAGCGTGGAGAATTCATAGCCGATGCCGCAGCCGGCCTTCAGCGTGAGGCCGGCCTCGTGCACCTTCTGCAGGATGTCGTCCATCGAGTCTGTAATGAGACCCGAGACCGTGCAGTTGATGGTGGAGGTGGCGGGCTTGTGCTGCAGCGCACCCGCATTGGAGGTGATGCGGCCGGCGGGAATTGCGCCCTTGCGCAGCGCCCACAGGAAACGCTCATGCCACTGCTCGCGCACAGGGGGGCGTTCGACATCGGCCAGCGTGCGGGCGACGCGCTGGTAGGTGTCGTCCATGGACTTGTCGACCGGAGCGCCGTCTTTCGAAGTGAGACGGTATTTTTTATCCCAGATATCGAGGGACGCTTCCTGGAAGGGAATGCTGTCCACGTATTTAGGTTCGATCTTCACGACGGTATTCATGGATCGACGGAATCCTCATAAGGGCGCTTTCTTTACGGGTTGAGACCCGGACACAAGATCTTGTGCCCGGACGAGGAGGTTAAGTAAGCGGATATTCAGCGTCAAGCTACCTGACAAAGTCAGCGAGGTGCTTTTAAAGGCTTTAAATTCATGTGGTTATGCGATTTGCACGGCCACAATTAATTTGCAATAGGTACCTAGGCAGTGATCGGGCCGATATTGGGCAAATCAACCTATTGTGTCTGCCGCACACAGGGTATCCACAGGCTATCCACAGCCCCGGCGGCAATGCGGGTGAAAAATATTTCTTGAAACCGGATGGACCAACCGCACATCTGGTCCATCGACAGATTGTTTGTCCACACCTTGTCCGTCCACACCTTAGGAGTTACCCACATGAGCATTGCGATCCGTGAGCCGTGGCAGCTGCTGAACCGCTTCAACCGCGATCTGGCTGTTTTCCAGGGCGCTGCCGCTTCGAATGTTTCCTTTATACCGGCCGTTGACGTGCAGGAAGAGAAGGACCGCTTCGTCGTGCGGGCCGACCTGCCGGGCGTGGCGCCGGACCAGATCGAAATCACTGCGGAAAAAGGCGTTCTGACGCTGCGCGGTGAGCGCAAGACCGAGCACCGCGACGAGTCGGTGGGCTACGAGCGCATCGAGCGCGTTAGTGGCGCCTTTACCCGTCGCTTCACTCTGCCGGATAACGCACAGACAGATGCCATCAAGGCAAAGTTCACTCATGGCGTGCTGGAGGTTTCCATTCCCAAGCAGCCAGCAGTGGCTCCGAAGCGCGTCGTAGTGGAAGCCGCGTAAGCACCCCGATCGGAAGCTCGCTGTTCCCGTCACTCCCCGGGATTCAGCGCCGATCGACTCCAGGCCCCGCTTCGGCGGGGCCTTTCTTTTTCAGTAGTTCGCCGTTGCTACGTCGGTCAGAGTGAAGTTGTTTCCCTTGAAGAGCAGAGCTTCGCCGGACGCGCGAGACAAGGCGTAGCTGAAGCAGTCGCCATAGTTGAGTCCTGCGGGGTGACGCCCTCTGCCGAAACGCCGCCACGCCCGCCGTGCGAGTTCTGCGTGCTCTGCCGTAACCGATTCAATCTGCACATTGGCCCGCGCCATGAAGAGATCCAGCTCACGTGCCGCAGCTACCCCTTGACGCGATTCGAGCACGATCGACGCTTCCACCAGACTTGCGGCGGACAGCAGGCGGACGGGATCAGCCTCCATGGCTTGCGCGAGGCATGATGCCTCGGGCTCCATGCTGAGCAACGCCACAATTGCAGAAGTGTCGATCACCAAGAACCGTTAATCCGGTAAGCCGTGCTGGTCGTAGCCCAGGATTTCGTCGGGCTTGCGGCGGTCGTGAATCGGCAATGCTGCACAGCGGCGGCCGATGGCGAGCAAATCGTCGGACAACTTGGTACCGCGCGTGCGGCGCACCCGTTGAAGGCGCTCTTTCAACGCCTGGACGATTGCGGCGGTGAGCGTCTCGCCAGTGGCCTTGGCCACTTCGCGTGCGAGGCGAGCGGAAAGTCGCTATTTCCCCTTCATTCGCTTCGCCACCTGGCGGATGGTGATTTCCTGCTTCACCACGGCGTAAAGGCAGGGGAGATAGTCGCCGCAGCGGTCTTTCAGCAAGGTCTCGAAGTAAGGCACCTGATCGTGGTAGGTGGCTACCGAGGCGAGATGGGCGTTGTTCAGGCCGGCGTCGATCCAGGACCCGAAGCCGGAGCTGCGCCCTTCGCGCTTTTCCAGCTCTCTTATGGCTGTGGCGAGCTGGCTCAGGCGCTCGGCCTTTGCGGCGCGCATGGTTTCGGGCTCGAAGCGACGCAGGTAGATCTTTGCCAGGTCGGCGCGCGCGGCGGTGATCAGCGTCGTGACCTCGATGCGCAGGCGGCGGCGTTGCTGCCAGCGCTGCAGCAGGTAAGGATCCTTGAGCTGCGCGGCATAGCGGGTCACACCGGCCTCTTCCACCGCAGTGGCGAAGGCTTCATTGAAAGACGAATCGCCAGGCAGATAGGCCACCTGGTGCGCGAGTTCGTGGAAGACCAGCGCGGCGAGGTCGAGCTCGGGATAGCCGATCACGGTGTTGAGCAGCGGGTCGGCGATGTGGCCGAGCGTGGAATACGCGGCGACGCCACCGGTGAGCACGTCATCGCCCTGCCCTTTGCGCGTGGCGGCGAAGGCGTTGGCCGCCTTCTCACTGAAGTAGCCGCGATAGGCGACACAGCCGGCGATGGGGAAACACCACTGGCGCGGGCTGATCGAGAACTCGGGAGTAGCGACCACATTCCACACCACATAGGGGCGCTTGATGTCGGCGTAGCTGCGATAGGCGCCGTTGTCGGGCAGGCCCAGTTCGCTGGACGCGAAATCACGGATCTGGCGGGCGCGGATGAGCTGGGCTTTCAGCGAGTCGGTGGTGGCGGGGCGTGCGATCACCTTGTCGATGGGCTGGCGTGCGCGCATCACACCAAGCTGTCCGCGTGTCGCCTGGGCGATATAGGAGATGCCGCAGCCGCTGACGAGCAGCACGGCAACGAGCGCAGACAGGCGGAGCGTGAACTTGAGTACCATCGCGGGATGCAAGTGTATCTGGTGGGTGGCGCGGTACGGGACGCATTGCTGGGGCGTGAAGTCCGCGAGAAGGATTACATGGTCGTGGGCGGCAGCGCCGACGAGCTGCTGGCGGCTGGCTACAAGCCAGTGGGCAAGGATTTCCCGGTATTCCTGCATCCGGTGACGCAGTTCGAATATGCGCTGGCGCGGCGCGAGCGCAAGACCGCGCCGGGGTATCACGGCTTCGTCACCGAGTTCTCGCCGGCCATCACGCTGGAAGAGGATCTGCTGCGGCGGGATCTGACCATCAATGCGATCGCGCAGGCGGAGGATGGGTCGCTGGTGGATCCGTATGGCGGGCGGGCGGATATTGCGGCGCGGGTGTTGCGGCATGTGTCGCCGGCGTTCAGTGAAGACCCGGTACGGATTCTGCGGGTTGCGCGCTTTGCTGCCCGCTTTGCTTTGCTGGGATTCACCGTGCATGAGAGCACGCTGGCACTGATGCGGCAGATGGTGGCCGATGGCGAAGCGGCGGCGCTGGTGAGCGAGCGCGTGTGGCAGGAGACTGAGCGCGCACTCGGCGAGACGCGGCCGGAAGTGTTCTTCGAAGTGCTGCGCGCCTGCGGCGCGCTGGCCGTGATCTTTCCGGAAGTGGATAAATTGTTCGGCGTGCCGCAGCCACCGCAATGGCATCCGGAGATCGACACCGGTGTGCACGTGATGCTGTGCCTGCAGCGCGCGGCGGCGCTGAATGCGCCGGTGACAGTGCGCTTCGCGACGCTGGTGCATGACCTGGGCAAGGGCGCGACGCCGCCTGGCGAATGGCCGAAGCACGTCATGCATGAGTCGCGTGGTCTGCCACTGATCGACGCACTGTGCTCGCGGCTGAAGGTGCCGGTGGCGCATCGGGAACTGGCGCGCATGGTATGCAAGCAGCATACGAATGTGCATCGCGCGCGGGAGCTGCGGCCGGAAACGGTGCTGAAGCTGCTGGAAGAATGCGATGCATTCCGGCGGCCGGAGCGGTTCCGCGAGATGCTGTTGTGCTGCCAGTGCGATTCACAGGGGCGCACGGGGCTGGAAGAGAATCCTTATCCGCAGCGGGAATACCTGGAGCTGGCGATGCGGACGGCGGCGGGCGTGGCACTGGATCCAGAAGTGATGCAGTCGCTGAAGGGACCAGCCATCGCGACGCAATTGCGCGCGCAGCGACTCACGGCGCTTACTGCCTTGCGTTGACCTGGCGCTTGCCGGAACAGTATTTTCCGAAGCTCTCGTTGGCCAGACGCTGCATGTAGCCCTGGTCCAGCTGTGTGAGCTTGCCCGCTGACTGCAGCTGGGTGAACACGCGCCGCGACAACTCATACTCCGCGCAGGCCTGTGCAAGCTGGCCGGCGTCGGCGAGCGCGTCGGCCAGCATGTTCACGGCCACGGCGTAGTCGCGCATCACGCCGTAGTCATCCGGTGCTGCTTCCTTGGCGGCCAGACGCAGCGTGACGCCTTCACGCAGGACGGGGAGCGCCGCATCGAAGCGCTTCAGGCCCACCAGCGCCTGGGCATGTGCCAGCAGCAGCACGACATCCGCGCGGACCAGGGTCTGGTCTTCGGGATCCAGTCGCCGCAGCTCGCGCGATCCGGCCCGTGCCTGCACCAGAATCGGCTCAGCCTCTGCCGGACGCTTCAGCTCCAGCAGTGTGGTGCCCAGCGCCCAGCCGGCGCGATTGGTAAGCCGGCCGACTTCCATGTCGTCGGGCAGCTGCTTCTGCAGGGACTGCAGCAGAGCCAGTTGCTTGCGGTAAGGCTGCTCCGCATCGGCGGCCTTGCCGGAATAGTAGATGGCCTCCGCTTGCAGATCGTAGAAGCGGGCCACCTCGAGCACCTGCGCGCGGTCCCAGGTCGCTTCGTTCGGGCGCACTCGCGCGAGCTCTGCAGTGGTCACTGCTATGGCCTGCGCGTAGTCGCCCCGCCACTGGAAGGCTTCGGAGCGCAGCGCAGCGAGTTCGGATTTCAGCGCCTCCTGACTGGCCGCGGCTGCTGGATTGAAGCTGGTCTGAAGCAGCTGCGCCGCCTCATCCAGCGACTTCTGCGCATGCGCCACATCCAGATCGACGCCGAGGTTCATGCGCGCTCTTGCCAGCAGCACGCGTACCTGCGTTGCAGCGCGCGTCTGCACATCCGCGCCCTGCGGCGGCAGTGACTCGGCCAGTTGCTGCGCGAGATCGAGATTGCGCCGTGCCTGTGGCACCAGCGCGAGACTGGCTCTGCCGGGGGTTGCCTGCACCTGCGCGAGTCGGCGCAGTCCTTCGATGACCTCCAGCCGCACCGCGACGGGTGCTTGCGGATCCTGCGACAGGCGATCCAGGTAACGCTGGGCGGCGTCCGCGAGGTCGCGCCGCAGAGTCAGCGTACGCGTCACATTCTCGAGGCGGTCGTACATGTCGAACAGCATGAAGCGCGACAGTTCACGCACCTCGGAGAAACGAAGTTCGGCCTTGCTGCGTGCCTGCACCGCGTCCACGCGCGCGCGTTCAGCGCGCACGTAGAGAATGCCCAGTGCAACGGCCGCACCGGCCAGCAACAGCATCGCAGCTGCAGCTACCGTGGTGGTGAGTCGATGACGACCGACCAGGCGCCGCATGTAGTAGCTCCAGCTGCCAGGGTGCGCAGCGACGGGCTGCCCCGACAGCCAGCGCTGCACATCCTTCTGCAGCGCTTCGACAGTGGGATAGCGTTGCGCCGCTGCTGCGGCCGTAGCCCTGGTGAGAATGGATTCGAGATCGGAAGCGAGCACACCGCATGGCCGCAACAGTTCATCGAGCAGCACGCCCAGCGAGTAGATGTCGTCAGATGTGCCGGCTGGTTCACCGGCGCGGCGCGCCGGACTCGCGTACTTGAAGGTGAGGCCGAGCGGTGCATGCGTTGCCTCGTCGGTAACGCTGGCGAGCACTCGTGACACGCCGAAGTCCAGCAACTTGGCGGTTCCGTCGGTGGTCACGATCACATTGCTCGGCTTGATGTCGGCATGTACCACGAGGTGCGCGTGCGCGTACTGCACGGCGCCGGCAATCTGCCGGAACAGCTGCAACCGGTCGCGCAGGTTGAGCCTCTGCTCGCGCACGTAGTCTGTAACCTCGAGGCCCGAGACGAACTCCATCACGAACCAGGACTCACCCTCTGCGGTCACGCCGCCATCAAACAGCTGCGCGATGTTGCGGTGCTGCAGTCGCGCGAGAATCTGTCGCTCGCGTGTGAACTGTTCGGCCACCACCTGTGAGAGCCGCGTGCGGCGCGTGAGCTTGATGGCCACGTCCTGTTCGAACAGGCCGTCCGCACGACTGGCACGGAACACGCGCCCCATCCCACCAGTGCCGAGCAGCTCGTTGAGCCGATAGGGGCCAATGCGTTCCGGCGGTGGCGTGTCCTCAATGGGTGGCGACAGCGGCAGTTCGGTCGGCAATGCCATCGCGCTCTGCTGCGCCGTCGCCAGCAGCTCGAGTACGGACTGCAGCAGCTCGGGGTCACCGGCGAGCAGATCGGTCAGACGCTGTTCACGCTCGGCAACCGGCCATTCGAGCGCGGATTCCAGCGCTTCCAGGGCCAGCCGCTCGCGTGCCGGACTGTAGGCCATGCTAGGTGACTGCGACTGGCTCTCCGCGAATCATGTCGCGCAGCAGCCAGGCACGGGCCGCATCCCATTGCCGTTTGACGGTGGCCGCAGAGATGCCCAGCGTCCCGGCGGTTTCATCGATGGTAAGGCCGGCGAAGAAACGCAGCTCCACCAGTCGAGCGCGGTCCGGCGCGACCTCCGAGAAACGGGTGAGCGAACGATCGAGACGTTCCAGATCCAGTTCTACCGTGGCGACACCGGAGTCGAACCAGGTGGTTACTGCCGAAGGGGTCTGGCGCTTCTGCGCGCGAAAGCGGCGCACTTCATCGAGCAGTGCCTGGCGCATTACCGTGGCGGCAGTGGCGAGGAAGTGGGCGCGATCCACCCATTCCATGCGATCGAGCCGCAGCAGGCGCAGCACCGCATCGTGCACGAGGTCGGTGGGTTGCAGCCGCACCGACGCGGAATCGCCCACCAGCATGCGGCGCGCGATCTGTCGCAGTTCGGTGTAGCAGACCTCGAGCAGGCGCTCGCGTGCAGTGACCGAACCGGCCACGGTCTCGCGCCACAGGGCCTCGACCTCTGCGTGCGGTGGCGATGATGGCGCGCTGGTTGGATCTTCTTGTTCGTGCAAGTCGGCCGGCCGGCGCCGTCCGGTTAAGGCGCCGACCTGTGACTTGAGTATATCGGTCTAGAACCGCAGCGTAGCGGAGACTCCCAGCGTGCCGGAATGAAGCGTGTAGCCACTCACGTCCGACGTCGATGCGTTATGTCCAAAGTTGTAGCTGGCGCGCACTTCGCCCCAGGCTGCGGACCGCCAGATGGCCCCTGCTCCTGCGTTGACGCTGTCATCCTTGCGCTTCAAGCCGAGAAAGGCGGTGAAGTAGTCGTCGAACACGCGCCGGTCGTAGCCGACATTGGCATAGACGAAGGCCGGGACGGACTTCGAGATCGGACGACTTACCGTCAACGCGGCGCCGCCGCTCCAGGCGGAATAGTCCGTGGGGCGGGTGATCGCGCGCTCGGCATGCAGGTCGGGCTGCACGGTGAAGCCGCGCAGTTCGAAGGGCATGGCTGCGGCCAGACGCAGACGATGCGAGGTGAGCTGCCGATCGCCGAAGTCGCTGGAGAACACCATCGACGGCTGGTAGAGCAGCGTGACGTTGAATCGCCCGAATTTGCTGCCGGCGCCGACAACACCGCTTGCCGCGTTGTAATTGAGTGAGTCCTCGCCGCTGTATCGCACGCCGACAATGCTCAGGTCGGCGAAAAGGTCGAGCTTGTCATTCACGCGCGTGGCAAAACCCACACCGGCCTGCAATTGCGCGTACTGATCGGAGACCTTATCGCTCGGCGCGAGGTACGCGTTGGACGTCGTGTTCAGATCCAGTGAGCCATGCGCATTGAATAGCTGGGTCCGGCGCAGCAGCAGAAGGTCCGCATCGCCGGTCATCAACGCCTCGGCCTGCTCACGCTCGCCGGGCACGCGCAGCTGCTGGCGCACGCGCTCGTCAATGTTACCCGCGCCGGGTGCTGGCGCTTGTGCCACCGCAGCCGTGCTGGCGAGCAAGAGGCAAAGGGCCGCGCCCACACAGGCTTGAAGCCGCGCGCTCATCAATTCACTCCTTCTGAATTTTCCGACTGCTTGATCACGCGCGGCACGGTGATGCGACCATTCTTCGGATCCAGCTCGACCGCCACCCAGGTGTTACCGAACTGGCCATTGGGGGCGGAGGTGGTGAGGATGGTCTGTCCGCCGACAATGGTGGTGCCCTCGCCCACCGACTGTGTGACGCCGCCGCGCACGATCTGGATCTGCGCATTGGAGGCATTGGCGAGATTGGTGCTGTTGGCCGACTGGTCACCGAAGTTGAACACCGAGACGCGATAGACGCCCCCGCGGTTGAGCGCGGTGGTGAGCATCACCTCGCTGCCGGAAGTGCAGATGCAATCCGTGATGAGCGCCGCATAAGGCTGGGCATCGAGGTTGCCAGCTTCGT
>JANPGU010000299.1:0-4434 GCA_031424095.1 Gammaproteobacteria bacterium | reverse complement strand
CCGAGCAAAACGCTTGGGAAGACAGCGCTCGAACTCCTGCTTGGGCAACGCTGGAGGTGGATCTGCGCTCCACCCACACAGTTCCCTGAATTCGGCGGATGTCGTGTGGCCGCGAAAGCGCACCTTTCCAGCCGTCATATTGTATGACAGCTGCATTTCAGGTGTCTTAAACACGGAATTCATCCGCTCATCCGCATTCTGCCCATGCGGCAGCCCCCAGCTCTCGACAACCACAAGAACCACTGAATTCTCGCCGTCTTTCAGCGGGGAAGCCGCCCAATCCATGGCAAGGCCCTGGTGGGTTGCTGAATCAGCATTGGCCATGACTGCGTCCATCTGGGCGTCCAATTTACTGGCGGACACCAGCATCGAAGCAAGCGCCGACCCTGCGATATTCACTCCGATGTGAGTCTGCTGGGTCGACGACACGCTAATGGCGGATCCGTTCAGGTAGTCAGCCGTGACTGACCTGCTAGCCGATTTTCGGACCAGGTGATTCTTTGGGAAGATGGCCCCAGCGGCAAGCGAGGGGACCATGAGGAAGGCAAGGTTTACCGAAGAACAGATGGTCAAGATTCTGCGCGAGGCGGACAAGTCGCCCGTGGCGGAGGTGGCCAAGAAGCATGGGATCAGCGACGTGACGGTCTACGCCTGGCGCAAGCGCTTCGGGCAACTGGAGGCGGTAGACGTTAAGCGACTGCGGCAATTGGAGGCCGAGAACAGTCGGCTCAAGAAGGTGCTGGCCGAACGGGTCATGGACATCGAGATCCTGAAGGAAGTCGCTGCAAAAAAATGGTGAGCGCGCCCGTTCGCCGGGATCAGATCGCCTTTGTGTGCCAACGGGGCCGATCGATCCGACGAGCGTGCGCGCTGCTGAGCGTGGCGAGGTCTACGGTGGGGTATCAGTCCCGGCTAGTGGTACGCGATGCACCAGCGGTGGCAGTCATGCAGGAGCTGGCAGCGCAGTATCCGCGCCATGGCTACCGTCGCATCCAGGTCTTTCTGGAACGACGGGGCCATGCCATGAGCCCGGATCGAGCACATCGGCTCTGGCGGCTGCACAAGCTGCAAGTGCCGAGGAAAAGGCCACGGCGGCGCGTAGCGGCCAGCCGCCCACGGCCCTTGCCGGCGAGAGCCGTGGGCCAGGTCTGGGCCTATGACTTTGTGTTTGATGCCTGCGCCAATGGTCAGCAGCTCAAGTGCCTGACCGTGGTCGATGAGTTTAGCCGCGAGTGTCTGGCCATCGACGTAGCGGGCAGTATCCGCTCCGGGCGTGTGATCGAAGTGCTCAGCAAACTGGTCAGCGTGCACGGTAGTCCGCAGCATCTGCGATCGGACAACGGCCCGGAGTTCGTGTCCAGGGCGGTACTGAAGTGGCTGCTGCAAGCGAACATCAACACGGCGCACATCGATCCGGGCAAGCCCTGGCAGAACGGCAACAACGAGTCGTTCAACGGCAAGTTCCGCGACGAGTGTCTGTCGATGGAGTGGTTCAGGAACAGGATCGATGCGAAGATCGTGATCGAGCAGTTCAGGCGTCAGTACAACCAGATCCGACCCCACTCAAGTCTGGGCAACCTGACGCCAGAGCAGTTCAAGCAGAAAGTGTTATCAACAAACCAACCGCAGCAGGCCATCTCCTAAGTCAGCAGTGGTCCGAAGAATGACGGCAGGTCACGCTCTGCGAAGAAGTACCGATTGGCTATGAGATACACAGCCATTGGCAGTACGACGTAAGCCAAAACGGAACGAATCGATGCAGCACCTGGGGATTGGTTGGGCGCCTGTTTCATGGCAGCGCGGATGCGATTCACCCAAGTTTCAAGTCGATTGGCAGCCTGTGCGCAGCCAAGGTCCGGATTTCGTTTTCCGATCAGGCTCATATCAACGGCGCTGATAAAAAATGTATGAAAGACCCAAAGACCTTGCCACGAGGATTCAAGCGCCGAACTCAATTGCTCTAAAAAAGCTCATTCTCAATACAAGGGCAGTTAAACCCAGGAGATAGCGTGGCGCCATATACAGATATTGATAAATTGGCGCTGTGACTGCAGCTTTTGCAGGGTCGCTTAAACTGCACCGAACCAGATGATCAGGCCCCGAACTACACAGCATCGAAGCAAGGCTTGCTGCGACAGTCGAAAGTCGCCACCCCGGTAAACGTCGCTATCGCCGCTACTTTCTGATCTTGTTCCGGCGATGCTTCATGCAGCCATCCCCGGGCACCTAGTACTAGTACGCACCGTGGCCGGTAACCACGACTAGCACAGTCTTTAGCAAAATCCACGCATCAAGCACGGCGCTCTGGTTCTTGACGTAACACACGTCCATCGCCACCCGTCGGCGATACTCCGAATTATTCCTGCCGCTAACCTGCCACAGTCCTGTAACTCCTGGACGGACAAGCATATAAATGACCGCATTGCGGCCATATCGCAGAAGTTCTTCGCGCGTGACTGGCCTCGGACCGACCAGGCTCATCTCTCCACGCAAAACGTTCCATAACTGCGGCAACTCATCGAGGCTCGTGCTGCGCAGAAACTTGCCCAGCGGAGTAACGCGAGGGTCGTCCTTCAGTTTCTGGTCGCGTTCCCATTCGGCGCGAAGCTCCGGATCGGAAGCAAGGATTTGCTCAAGCATGTCGGCAGCGTTCGGAACCATGGTTCGAAACTTCAAACAATCAAAGTATTCGCCGTTTCTGCCTACCCGGCGGTGTCGGAAGATGGAAGTCTCACCGTAGGCCATCGACGCAATGAAGACAGCCAGAATCAGAGGGGAAAATACCACCGCCAAAAACAAGGAGCCCACAATGTCAACGAAACGCTTAAGCGCATGCTCAACGGAAAAGTCGACGCGCGCGGGCAAATCAATCTGCATGTTCAACGTCGGGTCATCGAAGCGCGGATTCCCGTTACGCTCCACGGCGCGTCGAGTTGCCCGATGTTTGACGCTCACAGGATCGCCGCTGACATGAGCGTCGTGCCTCGCTTCCTCCCTGACTTGGCGTGCTTTCTGTATCACTTAAATAGTGTCTCCAATTCGCGACAAACTGCACTGCTTTGGCAGCGGAATTATGCAAAGGGATTTTATACGAACACAAGTATCGATAGGAGTTATGTGTCGCAATTCAAGAGCTTTGGTAGGGAGGACCTTGAGAATCATTGTGGGTTGCGGGTGCAACGCCCCCATGTCAGATAATTCCTACGACCTGAGATGGATCCATGTAACGAACCTGTCATGTGGCGCACGGCTCGTCCCTGCCTGCGCAAGGTGGCCCGGAGATACCCGCTGACTTCTGTCAGTACGGAAGTTGAGCAATGTAATTCGGAACTCGACCATGACGATGTCATAGCGATGAAATGCGTCGGAGAGTTCGGCCAGATGCCCCATAGCCATGGTTACGAAAATCTTTCAAGAGCCAAATAACCATGCCCGAGAAGAGGAGCAGCGAATATTCAATTGGACTGAACAAAGGGTGGAGAGGTTTCGAGCGCGTGGAGGCTGTCGGCTTAACAGCGCCCTTGCAGGACCAACGTGCGGACCGTTTAGACACTAGGATTTGTGGTCACTCGACCGTATGCGCGCGATCATCGCTCACGGTTCCTATTGCCCCTGGACCTGGCACCGCACAGACTCAAGCCAGTCACATACGCCTAATGGCGCGCGACTTGTATTCTAATTCTGCTGACCCCGCAGCAGATCCTGTACCAGTGCCCACTCTTCAGCTTCCGCGCCCCGCCAATCGCGTTGGTGCGGACGCCCTGCCAGAGCCAACAATCGGGAAATTTGCTGACTCACATCCCCTGAAAGGTCCAGAATTTCTCGCTGATAGCCCAAGTCCACGGGCTTGCAACATGCACACACTACTTGTACTGGCACTAGCCCGAGCAACTGACCCTCCCACAGCGCCGTGCTCATGTAGGACATGACGATTCGCGCACGGGCCATGGAGGTATGCAGTGCACGCTCATGATCGAGCACAGCGACTAAAGCAATGGGATGATTTGCGAAACGGCGACTCTCGGCTTCCCGATCCATGCTGGGGTGCAGCCGCACCACGAGTTCTGCGCCGGCCTCGCGCAAACTCCGAGCAAGACCAAGAATCATGTCGAAAGTCTCGCTAGCATCACAGAGGATCGGTGACCCGGCAATCTTAGGGTTCATCGCGAACAGAATGCGGACGGGACCGGTGGCATCCGCCTTGGGAAGGTTATCAAATCCACTGAGTAGTTCATGCTTGATCAGACGTGGAGCCGCGACGGCCGCTCGCCCGGACTGACGCGCCGTAAATTCGGCAGTCGCGTTGTTGTAGCTTAGATAGATCTCAAAAGGCTCCGGTCCGGCACCCCCTGCACTGCCGTAACCGATCACTGGATACCCGGTAAAAGCAATCGCAAATGCATTAATCACTCGGCGCAGGTACGGAAGCGGCGG
>JANPGU010000298.1:0-11208 GCA_031424095.1 Gammaproteobacteria bacterium | reverse complement strand
CGTCGAACTGCGTGACATGCGGCAGGTTGACCCACGATGCATGCAGTCGCGCACCGGAAATCTTCTGGATGCGGCCGAGCGGCTTGATCTCCACCGCACCGAACTTTGCGAAATCCACCACCGGCACCTGCGGCAATGCAGGACCGCTCGCGACGCCACCACCGGACAGCATCTGCTTGACCCAGGCCTTGACGTCATCGTGCGTGATGCGGCCGCGCTGGCCACTGCCCTTCACGCGACTGAGATCGACACCCAGCTCGCGTGCGAGTTTGCGCACCGAAGGGCCTGCATGCGCCTTGCTGAAGCCTGCTTCGCTGACCGGCGGCAGGCTGGCAGGACGCGAGACCTGCGCAATCGCAGCAGGCTTCGCCGCTGCTGGCGCTGGCGCCTGAGCTGTTGAAGCTGGCGCGGCCGACATCGCGGCAGGCGGTGCCGCACTGACCACACCGCTCAATGTAACGACACGTCCACCAGCTGAAATCTTGCCGCCAGCCTGCACGTGCACGGCTTCAACCACGCCCGCGGCCGTCGATGGCACATCCATCGTCGCCTTCTCGGTCTCAAGCGTGACCAGTGGCGTATCGACTTCCACCTTGTCGCCAGGCTTGACCAGCACTTCGATAACGCCGACCTCGGTGAAATTTCCCATGTCGGGCAAGAGCACGTCGATACTGCGGGGCGCCGCAGATGCAGCCGCTGCGCCGGAAGCCGCTGCAGCCGGCGTCGTCGCTGCTGCAGGATTGGCGGGCGCAGCATTCGCTGCAACACCTTCGCCACGCAGCGTCACGACCAGCGTGCCTTCGGATACCTTGCCGCCCGCCTGCACATGCACGGACTCGACCACGCCGGCCGCGCTGGATGGCACATCCATCGTCGCCTTCTCGGTCTCGAGCGTGATCAGGGGAGTGTCGATCTCGACCTTGTTTCCCACCTTCACCAGCACTTCGATGACCGCGACTTCCGGGAAACTGCCCAGATCGGGCACGCGCACTTCAATTGTCTGCGACACGCGCGGGACCTCAGCTGTTGAGCGGGTTGGCTTTGTCGGGATCGACGCCGAGCTTCTTCACGGCATCGACCAGCACGCTACGCTCGATGGACCCTTCGTCCACCAGCGCCTTCAGCGTGGCCAGCACGACAAAGCGGCGATCCACCTCGAAATGCTCGCGCAGCGCGGCGCGACCGTCGCTGCGTCCGAACCCGTCGGTGCCCAGCGTGACGTAGCGGCCCGGTATCCACTGCCGGATCTGGTCCGGCACGGTACGCATGTTGTCCGTGGCGGCGATGACCGGCTGGGTACGGTCGTTGAACAGCTGCGCCACGTACGGCACCTGCTGCGCCTTGTCGGGATGCAGCAGGTTGTCGCGCTCGACGTTCAGGGCTTCGCGTCGTAGTTCGCTGAAGCTCGTCACCGAAAACACATCCGTGGGGATCCTGTAATCGTTTTCGAGCATCTCGGCGGCGGCGTTCACTTCCCGCAGGATGGTGCCCGAGCCAAGCAGCGTCGCGCGCAGCTTGCCGCGCGAGCCTTCCTTCAGCAGGTAGGCGCCTTTCAGGATTCCCTGTTCGGTGCCGGCCGGCATCGCCGGCTGCACGTAATTCTCGTTCATCACCGACAGGTAGTAGAAGATGTTCTGCTGTTCGACATACATCTTCTGCAGGCCATCGTGGATGATCACGGTTAGCTCATAAGCGTAGGCCGGATCATAGGCACGGCAACTGGGCACCGTGGTTGCGATCAGCTGGCTGTGGCCGTCCTGGTGCTGCAGACCTTCGCCCGCAAGCGTGGTGCGGCCAGCGGTGGCGCCCAGCAGGAAGCCGCGCGCCTGGATGTCGCCTGCTGCCCAGATGAAATCGCCCACACGCTGGAAGCCGAACATCGAATAGTAGATATAGAACGGCACCATGCTCTGGCCGTGGTTCGCATAGGCCGTGCCGGCCGCGATCCATGAGCACATGGCGCCAGCCTCATTGATGCCCTCTTCGAGCATCTGGCCTTTCCTGTCCTCTTTATAGGACATGAGCTGGTCGGCATCCTGCGGCGTGTAGAGCTGACCGGTTGCCGAATAGATGCCGATCTGCCGGAACAGACCTTCCATGCCGAAGGTGCGTGCTTCATCGGGAACTATCGGCACGATGTTCTTGCCGATGTTCTTGTCCTTCAGCAGCGCGGTCAGCATGCGCACGAAGGCCATGGTGGTGGAGATCTCGCGATCGCCGCTGCCATCGAGCAATGCCTTGAAGGTATCGAGTGCCGGAATCTGCAGCGCCGGCACATTCGTGTTGCGCTTGGGCAGATAGCCGCCGAGGGCTTCGCGACGCGCCTTCAGGTAACGGATTTCTTCACTGTCTTCCGCCGGCTTGCGGAAGGTGAAGCTGGCGATGTCTTCATCGCTCAACTGGATGCCGAGGTTGGTGCGGAAGCTTGCGAGCGACTCCACATCCATCTTCTTCTGCTGGTGGGCAACCATCTGGCCTTCCGCGGCCTTGCCGAGGCCGAATCCCTTGACGGTATGCGCCAGGGTGACCGTTGGCTGGCCTTTGTGGGCAATGGCCGATGCATAGGCCGCATAAACCTTCTTGGCATCGTGACCGCCACGCTTCAGCCGCCAGATGTCGTCATCCGACATGTTGGCGACCATCGCTGCAGTCTCCGGATGCTTGCCGAAGAAATGCTCGCGTGTGTACGCACCGCCCTTCGCCTTGAAGTTCTGGTATTCGCCATCCACACAGGCTTCCATGAGCCGATGCAGCACGCCGCTGGTGTCCTTGTTGAGCAGCGGATCCCACCGACCACCCCACAGCACCTTGATGACGTTCCAGCCTGCGCCGAGGAATGCCGCTTCGAGCTCCTGAATGATCTTGCCATTGCCGCGCACCGGGCCGTCGAGCCGCTGCAGATTGCAGTTGACGACGAACACCAGGTTGTCGAGGCCTTCGCGCACCGGCATGGTGAGCGCGCCCATCGACTCGGGCTCGTCCATTTCACCATCGCCGCAGAATGCCCACACCTTGCGGTCGGAGGCCGCGACCATGCCGCGGTTTTCCATGTAGCGCAGGAAGCGCGCCTGATAGATGGCCATCATGGGCCCGAGACCCATCGACACCGTCGGGAACTGCCAGAAATCCGGCATCAGCCAAGGATGCGGATAGGACGAGAGTCCGCCGCCACCGACTTCATGCCGGAACCGCTGCAGCTGTGATTCGTTCAGGCGCCCTTCGAGGTAGGCGCGCGCATACACGCCCGGCGAACTGTGACCCTGCATGAAGATCATGTCGCCAGGATGCTGGTCGGAAGCGCCGCGCCAGAAATGGTTGAAGCCCACTTCATAGAGCGTGGACGACGACGCGTAGCTGGCCAGGTGGCCGCCGTATTCGGATGAGGTCTTGTTCGCCTGCTGCACCATGGCCACTGCGTTCCAGCGCATGTAGGCCTCGAGGCGTTTTTCCAGCGCGCGGTCACCGGGATAGGCCGGCTCCTGCATGGCGGGAATGGTATTGACGTAAGCCGTGTTCGGCTTGAACGGCAGATACGCGCCCGAGCGACGCGCGTGGTCTATCAGGCGCTCGAGCAGGAAGTGAGCGCGGGTGCCGCCGCCGCTGCGGATCACCGAGTCGATCGACTCGAGCCACTCGCGGGTTTCTTCGGGATCCTGGTCCTGGATGTTCTGGACGTCAGTCATTGGTCCTGCCTTTGCGGCACCCCTTTAACGGGAAAAAAGTCAATAGAGACGCTGTGCTACGATGCCGCAAGCGCTCCTGATGGACGCGCGCGATGATCCGGTTTTAGCCCTGTTCGGTCAAGCAAACCGCCTGTTGTAAATGCCATCTCTGCTGCCACTTCTCAAGTCTCCCCGCCTGACCGTCAAATCCGGCCTCCCGGGTACAGCATCGCTCGACCGCTATGACGCGGTGTTGTTGCTGCTGCCAACGGACACGCGTCCCGCCGCTGGCCTGCCGAATGCCAGCCGCTGGCAGACACTGCATGCACGCGGCAGGATTTCGCACGCCGATGTCCGCACGGTCACGCTCGACAATCCACGCCAGACACTCGGAGTGCTCGGCTACTGCCGCGCTGATGCCGATGCCTTCGAACTGCTGCGCATAGCCGGACTGCTGGCACAACGCGTATTCGCCAATCGTCCGGATCCGGTGCGCATTGCCATCATTGCGCAGCCACCGCTGCGGCAGCGCGCTGCATGGCAGGAAGCATTGTACGCCGCCCTCGCCGCACACTGCTTCCCACTGCCTGCCAACAAGCCGGCGCCTGCCAGACGCAAGGTTCTCTCGGCCATCGAGGCCTTTGGCGATTCGACCTTGAACCGGGCGCGGGCCGAACGCACTGCGGAGGCCACCAACCTGGTGCGTCACCTCACGGCGCTGCCGCCGAATGTGCTGGATGCCACCGCCTACCGGCGCCTGCTGGGAACGCTGGCGCGACGTCATGGGCTGCGCCTGCGCTGGTACACCGAGGCGGCTCTCGCTCGCCTGGGTGCCGGTGCCTTCCTCGCTGTCAGTCGTGGCAACCCGCGACGCGATGCGGGCATTGCGCAGCTCACCTATCTGCCGCGCCGCAAGCGCGCTGCAGCGGGCGCCAAACCCGATCTGGCATTGGTGGGCAAGGGCGTGCTGTTCGACACCGGCGGCACCAACCTCAAACCACATCGTTCCATGCTCGACATGCACACCGACATGGCGGGCAGCGCGGTGGCACTCGCCACCATCGTTGCAGCGGCGCAATTGCGCGTGCCGTATGCCATCGATGCGTGGCTGGCCATCACCGAGAACAACATCGGGCCGAAGTCCTATCGTCCACAGGAAGTGGTGCGCGCGATGAACGGCACCACCATCCAGGTCATCCACAGCGATGCGGAAGGCCGCATGGCACTGGCCGATACGCTCGCACTGGCCGCACGCCGCAAGCCGCGTGCAATGGTCGACTTCGCCACGCTGACCGGTGCCTGCGTGTATGCACTGACCGAGCGCATGAGCGGACTGCTCGCCACCGATCCGATGCTCGCGCAGCGCCTGCTGGCAGCCAGCGCGGCAAGTGGCGAGCGCCTGTGGCAGTTCCCGCTGCCGGAGGATTTCGATACCGATCTGGAGAGCCTGACGGCAGACATTGCGCAATGCTCGGTCGAGGGCAAGGGCGATCACATCCTCGCGACACGTTTCCTGAAGCGTTTTGTGCCGGATGACATCGCCTGGGCGCATATCGATCTGTCCTCTGCCACGCGCCGTGGCGGGCTTGCGCATGTGCCATCGGAAATCACCGGCTTCGGCGCGCGTCTGACCCTGACCCTGCTGCTCGACCACCTGGGCAAGCACTGATGGACAAGCTGACGCTGCGCCAGCCGGATGACTGGCATCTGCACCTGCGCGATGGCGCTGCACTGCAATCGGTGCTGGCGCATACCGCCTCGCAATTCGCCCGTGCCATCGTGATGCCGAACCTGAAGCCACCGGTAACCACCACGGCGCTGGCGGCTGCATATCGCGCGCGGATTCTGGCGGCCAGGCCCGCCGGTAACCGGTTTGAGCCGCTGCTGACGCTGTATCTCACCGACCGCATGGAGCCGGCGGAAATCGCCGTGGCCAGGGCGAGCGGCTTCGTCCACGGCTGCAAGCTCTACCCTGCCGGCGCCACCACCAACTCTGATGCAGGCGTGACGGATATCCGTCGCATCGATGGCGTACTTGAAGCCATGTCTGCAGCCGGGATGCCGCTGCTGGTGCATGGCGAAGTAACGCACAACGATGTCGATGTGTTCGATCGCGAGGCGCGCTTCATCGACAGCGTACTTGAGCCATTGCGGGCGCGACTGCCGGCACTGCGCATCGTGTTCGAACATGTCACCACCCAGGCGGCGGTGCAGTTCGTGCGCGCACAGTCCCACGGCGTTGCGGCCACCATCACGCCGCAACACCTGGCCCTGAATCGCAATGCGCTTTTCCAGGGTGGCATACGCCCGCATCTCTACTGCCTGCCGGTACTGAAACGCGAGCGCGACCGGGTCGCGCTGCTCGATGCGGTGGTGGCTGGCGATTCGCGCTTTTTCCTCGGCACGGACAGCGCGCCGCATGCGCGCAGCAGCAAGGAAGCCGCCTGCGGCTGCGCGGGCATCTATTCGGCTCATGCTGCGCTCGAACTTTATGCAGAAATATTCGAGCAGGCCGGCGCCCTGCCACGACTGGAAGCGTTTGCCACTGAATTCGGCCCGAAGTTCTATGGTCTGCCACTGAATACTGGTAGCGTAACGCTGCTACGCACTGAATGGACGGTGCCCGCCACCTATCCCTTCGCCGGCGAAACCATCGTGCCACTGCGCGCTGGTGAAACCTTGGGCTGGCGTCTGGCACAGCCCGTTACCTGATTCACTGCGAGTATCAATGGCCTCTACAGATCTGGCGTCGCGACGCTTTCGTGGCTTCCTGCCCATCGTCATCGACGTGGAAACCGGCGGGTTCCATGCCCGGACAGACGCCCTGCTGGAAATCGCGGCGGTCATCATCGAGATCGACAATGCCGGCCGGGTGCGTCGCGGTGCGACGCATTCATACCATGTAAAGCCCTTCGAAGGCAGCAGGCTGGACCCGGCTTCACTGGAGGTCAACGGCATCGATCCCTGGCACCCGCTGCGCCCGGCCGTTGACGAAGTGGATGCGCTGCAGCGTGTATTCCGGGAGATCCGTACTGCCATCCGCTCGCATGGGTGCCGGCGCGCGATCCTGGTCGGACACAACGCCGCATTCGATCTGGCATTCCTGAACGCAGCCGTGGAACGCACCGGTCTGAAGCGCAATCCTTTTCATCCGTTCTCTTGCTTCGACACCGCCACCCTTGCGGGCGCAGCGCTGGGCCAGACGGTGCTGGCACGCGCAGTGCAGCTGGCCGGCTTTGAATGGGACAATCGTTCGGCGCATTCGGCGAAATACGATGCCGAACGGACGGCCGACGTGTTCTGCCATATCAGCAACGCGATGCACGAGAGCTTTGTGCGTGCCGAAGAAAAGGCACGCGCACTGGGCTGGAAGGATGGTGCGCCCGCGCCGCTGGACCTGAGCGACGGCGACTGACAGCGGCGCCGGCATCGGCGCCATCAGACCTTCAGGCCGCGGACTTCGCCGCGGTCTCGTCAACCAGCTGCTTCAGCTCGCCGTTCTGCAACATCTGCATGGCGATGTCACAGCCGCCAATCAGCTCGCCGTTCACGTAGAGCTGCGGATAAGTGGGCCAGTTGGAGAAGCGCTTAAGCTCATCGCGCAGCTCGAGGTCGTCGAAGATGTTGACGGCATGAAAACTGGCGCCGAGCTGCTTGAGGATGGCCACGGTCTGCGCCGAAAAGCCGCACTGCGGAAAATCCGGCGTGCCTTTCATGAACAGGACCACCGGCTTGGCTGCCAGGTGCTGCTTGATGCGTTCTGTGACTTCCATCTGCTTTCTTCCGGTTACTTGATTGCGAGTTCGTTGCGAATGCCTTTGACGCCGCTGACCTTGCGGGCCAGCTTCTCGGCAGTGGCGCGCTGCGCGCCGGTCTTCACATCACCCTTGAGGGTCACGTTGCCGTTGTAGGTATCGACGTTGATGGAGAAGGCGCGGATGCCGGGCTCGGCGATCAGACGCGCTTTGACATCGGCGGTGATGGCAGCATCATTGGCAATGCGCTCGGCGGAACGATCGTCCTTGCCGACGTAATAGCCCCCCGCTGCCGCCCCGCCCACAACCGCTGCAACGCAGCCACAGAGGCTGCCGGTGGCCAGCAGCAGTCCAGTAGACAGGGCGCGCTTCATGAATTGAATTATGGGGTTTGCTGCCCTATTCTTCAAACGCCTTTTTTCCCGGGAGCTCCAGAACAATGAATCCACTTACTTCGGTCGCCGGCGCCATCATTACGGGCTTTGTACTGGCGGTGCTGCTCATGCTGGGCATCGGCCCGCACCAACTCAACGTGCTCAGCCTGGCGCGCTGGTTCCATATTCTGTCCGGCGTCATGTGGATTGGCCTGCTGTACTACTTCAACGTGGTGCAGATTCCCGGCCTGGCAGCGGCGGCAGCGGACAAGGGCGGCCCCGGCGGCGCCGGCGTCAGCAAATACATCGCCCCGCGCGCCCTGCTGTGGTTCCGCTGGGGTGCAGTCGCCACCTGGCTCACCGGCGCCTGGTACCTGGGCAAGAACTTCGTCAGCGCCTTCACCTTCGCACCGGGCTACGTGACCATCGGTGCCGGCGCCTGGCTGGGCACCATCATGCTGCTGAATGTCTGGGGCGTCATCTGGCCAAACCAGAAGAAGGCACTGGGCATCGTGCCCGCCACCGATGAAGAAAAGGCCAAGGCTCGCCGCATCGCCATGCTGGCCTCGCGCACGAACTTCGTGCTGTCGGTGCCGATGCTGGTGTGCATGGCTGGCGCCTCACATGGCCTGCCGTTCTGACATCGTCCCCAGCGGGCGGCGATCTGCCGCCCGATATTCCTGCACAGGTCGCGCGCGCGCTGGCTGAAGACATCGGTACTGGCGATGTCACGGCGGCGCTCGTGCCTGCCACAGGGATCGCCCGGGCCACGCTGCTGACGCGTGAACCGATGGTACTGTGTGGGACAGCGTGGCTGGATGAAACCTTCGGCCAGCTCGACGCGTCGATCACCGTTACCTGGCGCGGTCGCGATGGCGACTCCTTCACGGCGAACAGCGTGCTGTGCGAGATCCATGGACCCGCCCGCGCCATTCTCACCGGTGAGCGCTGCGCGCTGAATTTCGTGCAAACCCTTTCGGGTACGGCGACCACGACCAGGCAGTACGTAGCGGCAGTAGCCGGCACGACATGCCGCATCCTCGACACGCGCAAGACGATTCCGGGGCTGCGCCTGGGCCAGAAATACGCCGTGCGCTGTGGCGGCGGCGGCAACCACCGCATGGGTCTTTACGACATGGTGCTGGTGAAGGAAAACCACATCATCGCGGCCGGTTCCATCGCTGCGGCCGTCGATGCTGCGCGCAGCAGCAGCCCCGGCGTCCCGGTGGAGGTCGAAGTCGAATCCCTGACGGAATTCCGTGCTGCGTTGAGCGCCGCGCCAGACGTGATCATGCTGGATGAATTCAGCCACGCGGACATGCGCATGGCCGTGGCCGAACGCAATGCCGCATCGAACACCGTGCGCATCGAGGCTTCCGGTGGCTTGAACCTGGAGAGCATCCGTTCGGTGGCCGCACTTGGCATCGACTACATTTCTATCGGCGCCCTTACCAAGCACCTGCGCGCGATCGATTTGTCGCTGCGATTCTGAATTCAGGCGCGATCCGGGAGACCGATATGAACCGTTTCGAAAAGCAGGTGTATGAATGCATGCACCCGACGGAAGAATTGCTGGCACAGACCACCAAACCTCTGCATCGCGCCATTCTTCTGAATTTCTGGCGGCACGTGCACCTGGAGGGCGCCGGCGAATACGAGAAGATCCTGGCACCCGATATGGAAGTGGACCACCCCGTGTACCGGGTGACCTGGGGTGCCAATCCCGGCGTGATCGAAGGCAAGGCCGGCGTGCTGGCGTTCTACAATAGCGTCGGCGCGGCGGTGCTCTGGCATTCCGACGACCGCCTGGCGGTGGCCGACTGGGGCATCTGCGACGAGATCACCTTCCACCAGCTGGCGGAAGGGTCGATCCTCAGGCAGCTGGGTTACAGCGTGGATCACGCCGACCGGCTCTACCATGTCTCGAGCCGTCAGGCATTCATCTGGCCCTATGACGCCAGGGCGCGGCTCGCCGGAGAACACCTGTACGAAGACAAGACCAGCCTGCGGATCGAGGAGGTGGATCGCAAGGACGCCATCACGCCCGCCCGCGTCCGCGAGATTCATCGCGAACAGCTGAGCAAGCTTGCGGCGCGACTCGGACCAGATTTCTGGGTCCTGCGCTGACAGTCGCGCTGCCAGGTCAGTGGCTGTAGCTGCGCTCTCCATGCTCAGCCAGATCCAGCCCTTCGGACTCCTGCTCCTCGCTGACACGCAGCCCAAGCGTTGCATCCAGCACCTTCAGCAGCGCCCAGGTCACAACGCCACACCACAGCATGGTCACCCCGATGCCCAGCGCCTGCACGCCAAGCTGGGCCAGCATGCTCTTCTGCACGGTAAAACCCGCGCCGCCCATCGACACGGCCGCAAACACGCCGGTCAGCAGCGACCCGACGATGCCGCCCATGCCGTGCACGGGTGAGACATCCAGCGAATCATCCAGGTGCAGCCCGCGTTTCAGCAGCTGGGTTGCGAAGAAGCACACGATGCCGGCGCTGAAGCCGATCGCCAGGGCGCCACCCACGCCCACGAAACCCGAGGCGGGCGTGATGGTGCCCAGTCCCGCCACCATGCCGGTGATGACACCCAGCACGCTGGGTTTGCCGTAGTGCCGCCATTCCACCAGCATCCACGCCAGCGCGCCGGCTGAAGCCCCCAGGTGTGTGCACAGCACCGCCATGGCAGCGACGCCATTGGCCGCGAGAGCGCTGCCCCCATTGAAGCCGAACCAGCCCACCCACAGCATGCCGGCGCCCGCCACTGCCAGCGGCATGCTGTGCGGCGGCATGGCCACATGCGGAAAGCCGCGGCGCCTGCCAATGACCAGCGCGCACACCAGCGCCGCCATGCCGGCATTGACGTGCACGACGATACCGCCTGCAAAATCCATCACGCCCATGCGGGCCAGCCAGCCGCCACCCCATATCCAGTGAGCCACCGGCACGTACACCAGCAGCAGCCACAGGGCGCTGAACCACAGCACCACCGAAAAACGCACCCGCTCGGCATAGCCACCAATCACCAGCGCCGGCGTGATGATGGCAAAGGTCATCTGGAACATGGCGAACAGCGATTCTGGAATGGTACCCACCAGGGAGTCGCGGCTCATGCCACTGAACATTACCCGGTCGAAACCACCGATGAATCCCTGCAGGCTGCCGCCGTTGCCGAAAGTCAGGCTGTAGCCGACGGCAGACCAGAGCACGGACGCCACGCTGGTAATGGCAAAGCACTGCACCAGGATCGAGAGCGCGTTCTTGACCCGGACCAGACCGCTGTAAAAGAGGGCCAGCCCTGGCAGGGTCATGAAGAGGACCAGGGCCGCACTGGTCATCATCCACGCGCTGTGACCAGGCCCGCCACCACTGACCTTGGACTCGGCCTTGCCGTCCGTCACGCGCGCGGTGTTGTTCACAT
>JANPGU010000297.1:0-2567 GCA_031424095.1 Gammaproteobacteria bacterium | reverse complement strand
GCCCGGGCCCACGATCTCGTGCCACCAGCCATTGCGGCCGCCGCTCGGGTCGAACACCCGCCGTGAGGCCGAGATTCCGCCCAGAGCCAGGACCACGGGCATGCCCGGCTCGCCACTCAGGGTGTAGCCGATCTGCAGTTGATCCAGTGTGCCGCCATGGTGCAGCGTCGTCGGGCCATCGACCTGGAGGACGCCTTCGCCAGGCGTCGCGGATTGGCCATTCTCTTTGGACAAGCCGGGGATTTTAGGTCCTGGGCCACTCCCCCAGCAAGCACGGAGGCTTTGTGCTGGCTGTTCCAATGTGTTAACGTGCTAGTACATTAGTATGAAAGCACATCGCCAGTTCTCACCCCGGCACGAGGCTCAGACCGAAAAGAATCTGGTCAATGCCCTGCTCACGGCACGCACTGCGGAAGAACTGCGGGCGTTCCTGAAGGATCTGTGCACGCCTGCCGAGCTGCAGGCCATGGCCGATCGCTGGGCGGTGGTCGAATACCTGCAGCAGGACCTGCCCTACCGCGAGATCCATCGCATCACGGGCGTCAGTGTCACCACCATCGGGCGGGTTGCCCGTTACCTTGCCACGGGCGCCGGCGGTTATGCGCTGGCCGTGAAGCGTCTGGAGAATTCTCGTAATGGATAAAGATTCCCGTCTGAAGCTGGCCATCCAGAAATCCGGCCGGCTGACGGATCACTCGCTGGACCTGCTGGGTCGCTGCGGCCTGAAGCTGTCGCGCGGCAAGGACCAGCTCATGGCCTTTGGCGAAAACCTGCCACTGGACGTGCTGTTCGTGCGCGATGACGACATTCCCGATCTGGTGCAGGAAGACGTCAGCGACCTTGGGCTGGTGGGCCTCAATGTGCTGGAAGAGCGCCGGCACGAGATGGCCGCGCGAGGCGCCACTGCAAAGTTCGAAATCCTGCGGCCGCTGGACTTTGGCCACTGCCGGCTGTCGCTGGCCGTGCCGGATGGCATGGCCTGGAAGGATCTTTCGTCCCTTGCCGGCCAGCGCATTGCCACCACCTATCCGGCGCTGCTGGCAAAGTTCCTGAAGGAAAATGACATCGCCGCGGAGATCGTCACGCTGTCGGGCGCCGTCGAGATTGCGCCCCGCCTTGGACGCGCCCACCTGATCTGCGATCTGGTGTCGTCGGGTTCGACGCTGCTGGCCAATCACCTGCGCGAGGTACACACCATCCTGAAGAGCCAGGTGGTGCTGATTCGCACGCCCGTGAAGCTGCCGGAGTTCAAGGAAAGCTGGATCTCGCGTCTGCTGCTGCGCATCGATGGCGTGCAGCAGGTAAAGGAGAGCAAGTACATCATGCTGCATGCGCCGCGCTCGGCGCTGTCGCGCATCCGTGAGCTGCTGCCCGGCAGCGAATCGCCCACCATCATTCCGCTGGAAGGATCAGACGACAAGGTCGCGATCCATGCGGTGTGCCGTGAAAACGTATTCTGGGAAACCCTTGAAAGCCTGAAGGCCGCTGGTGCCAGCGCGCTGCTGGTACTGCCCGTCGAAAAGATGCTGAATTGAAATGACCATGCAGACATTCAACTGGGCGGCGCTGGATGCCGATGGAAAGCGTCGCGCACTGCTGCGTCCGCGGCTCGAATCGCAGCAGGATGTCGAGGCGCTGGCGCGCTCGATCATTCGCGAAGTGCGCAAGGATGGCGATGCGGCACTGCTGCGTTTTGCCGTGCGCTTCGATCGCGCGCGGCTGCAGTCGGTGCAGGTCACGCCGGAAGAATTCGACCGCGCCGAAGGCGCACTGAACGCGAAGCAGATTGCCGCCATCGAAACCGCCATCGACAACGTGCGCCGATTTCACGCCGCGCAATTGAGCGCACCGATCAGCATGGAGGTCATGCCCGGCGTGACCTGTGAGCGCATCTTCCGCCCGATCCCTGCGGTGGGTCTGTATGTGCCAGCCGGGTCGGCGCCGCTTCCCTCCACCGTGATCATGGTGGCCGTGCCCGCGGCGCTGGCCGGCTGCCCCGAGCGCGTGCTGTGCACACCGCCTGCGGCAGACGGCAGTGCGAACGCTGCCGTCCTGGTCGCCGCACGCCGCTGCGGCGTGAGCAGGGTGTTCAAGGCGGGTGGCGCACAGGCGATTGCGGCGATGGCCTATGGCACGGCCAGCATCACCAAAGTGGACAAGATCTATGGTCCTGGCACCGCGCTGACCACTGCTGCCAAGCAGATTGTGGCGGCGGACCCCGATGGCGCCGCCTGCGATCTGCCGGCGGGTACGTCGGAGGTGCTGGTCGTCGCTGACGAGAGCGCGAATCCGGCCTTCGTCGCGGCGGATCTGCTGGCACAGGCTGAACACGATGTGCGCGCCCAGTCACTGCTTGTTACCGATTCGGCTGCATTGGCCAATGCTGTAGCCGTGGAATTTGAGCGACAGCGTGGCACGCTGTCGCGCAAGGCGATCCTGCAGCAGTCCGCCGCCAACTGCCGCATCATCCTGGTGGACAACCTGACCACTGCGCTGGCCGTATCGAACGACTACGCGCCCGAGCACCTGATCGTGCAGACGCGCGAACCGCGCGCGCTGCTGGAAGG
>JANPGU010000296.1:0-4493 GCA_031424095.1 Gammaproteobacteria bacterium | reverse complement strand
CTGGGCCGTGTGGTCGGGCGCAAGCGGCTGCGCTTCCCCTATCTGGCGGGTCCTCTTCCTGCGCCGGAGTACCGGACACTGGCCTCGAAGCCTGGGTGGTCAGCGAGCCAGATCGTGGTTGCGCCCGGCATTTCCCTGCATGGTCTGTTGCGGCGGCCGAATGCTTCAGCTGCGCCCTGGGTGCTCTTCTACCAGGGCAATGATGCCAACATGCTGCGCACTGGCCAGGCCTACCTGTCAGAACTCGCAGGCGAACACGATTGGGGTCTGGCGATCTACGCCTATCGCGGTTACGACTCTTCGGCCGGCGAACCACGCTTGAAGGATCTTGCCGCCGATGCGCCGGAGATTCTCGCGCAGCTCTGCGCAACGGAGCACATTGAGCGATCCCGTGTGCACGTGATTGGTTTCTCGATTGGGGGACACCTTGCGGTGCGCGCTATGCAAGTGGCCGGTCAGGTGCAGCCCAGGCCAGCGTCGTTGACGCTGCTCGCTCCGGTCGACGACATCGTCATGGTTCCGCGTTCGTTCTACCAGCGCTTCGACCCGGGCGATGATTTCCAGACGCGCCCTTATCTGGAGTCGATAGCTGCGCCAGTGCTGGTGGTGCAGGGCACGGCGGACGAAGCCCTGATCGGTCCCGGGCAGGGCCGCGCGATCGCGGACAAGCTCGGCGCCCGTGCCCGCTATGTAGAGCTGCCGGGTGTGGGGCACACCGCTCTGCTCAGCAACGAGCAGGTGTTCGCGGCCGTCCGCGATTTCATCAGCAGACGCTAGCCGCCGGCAGCGACTGGTGCCAATTCACGGCAGGATCCTGACTTCGGGCAGCGGTACTACGAATTTCCCGCCCCAGCCACGGATGTAGTCCAGCTGCTGCATCACTTCATCCTTGAGGTTCCAGACCAGGATGAACACGTAGTCAGGGCGCGTCTTGCTGATCATCGCCGGATCCAGAATCGGAATGCGGCTGCCAGGCAGGAAGTTACCCTGCTTGTGCGGACTGCGATCCACCGTGAAGTCGATGAAGTCAGTGCGGATGCCGCAGTAGTTGAGCAGCGTATTGCCCTTGCCGGGCGCGCCATAGGCGGCGATGGTCTTGCCGGCACGCTTCGCTTCGATCAGGAACTCCAGGATCTTGCGCTTGGATTCCTTCACGCGTTCGGAAAAGCGGTCGTAGTAGGCGAGGTCGAAGTGCCCATGGGCTTTTTCCCGCTCGAGCACACGGCGCACGTTGTCCTCTTCCGGTTTCGTGGCATCACTGCTGTGCCGTCCATAGATGCGGATCGAACCGCCATGGGTGGGCAGGTCCTCCACGTCGAACAGCGTGATGCCATGCCTTGCGAACAGGCCGCGCACCGTGGTGAATGACAGGTAGCTGAAGTGCTCGTGGTAGATCGTGTCGAAGTAGTTGTTCTCGATGAGCTTCGAAAGCACCGGGAATTCCATGGTGATCACGCCGCGGTCGGCCAGCAGCGTTTTCATGCCTGCGACCAGGTCGTTGATGTCGGGCACGTGGGCCAGAACGTTGTTGCCGAGGATGAGATCGGCAGGTCCGCGCTCGGCGCGCAGATCGCGGGCCGTGTCCACGCCAAAGAAGCGCACGACGGTAGGAATGCCCTTCGCTACCGCGGCGGCGGCAGTGTTGGCAGTGGGTTCCACACCCAGGCAGGGCACGCCGCGCTGCTGGAAATACTGCAGCAGGTAGCCGTCGTTGCTGGCGATTTCCACCACGCTGCTCGAAGTATTCAGCCCGAAACGCACCGCCACCTGTGTGACATATTCTTCGGCATGTCTGAGCCAGCTTTCGCTGAAGCTGCTGAAATAGCCGTACTCGTCGTCGAAGATCTCTTCGCGGCTCACATACTGTGGCAGCTGCACCAGGAAGCACTGCGTACAGACATACACATGCTGCGGATAGGTCGCCTCGGCGTGGCTGAAACGTGCGGGTGTGACATGCCGCTGACAGAGCGGTGCCGGGCCGAGGTCCACGAAGGTGTGGGTGAGCGGCGCGTCACAGGCGCGGCACGAGAGCCCGATCTGGTCTGCCGACATGCGGTCTAATCCTTGCGACACTGATCTTCAGGCCAATTATTCTAAGGCCTGCCGGCGGCCGTTCCCTGGCAATGCCGCACAATATTGGACCGCCAGCAGGTGAGGATGGACGAGCAGCTCGATGCGGTGGTGATTGGTGCCGGGATCGTGGGTCTCGCGGTGGCTCGGGCACTGGCCATGGCCGGCCGCGAAGTGCTGGTGCTGGAGCGGCACGCCCTGCCGGCACAGGAGACCAGCTCCCGCAATTCCGGGGTCATTCATTCCGGCATCTACTACCCGACTGGCAGCCTCAAGGCACGACTGTGCGTAGCCGGGCGAGCGCGCCTCTATGAATTCCTGGAGCAGAGGGGCGTAGCGCACCGGCGCTGTGGCAAGCTGATCGTGGCCCAGGAAGGGCAGCAGCAGGCACTGGCCGCACTGCAGCGCCAGGCCGCCCGGAATGGTGTCATCGACCTTGAGCCGCTCAGTGGCGCCGAGGTGCGCGAATATGAACCCGAGGTAAGCTGCGACCAGGGCCTCTGGTGTCCATCGACCGGCATCGTGGACGTGCACGAACTGGCGCAGGCACTGATTGCGGATCTCGAGGCGGCCGGCGGCACTATCGCCTATCGCACGCAGGTCCACGCGGCGCAGGTGGGAGCGAAGACGGCGCGGCTGCTTTGCCAGAGCGGCGACGAGCAGATCGAGCTTGAAAGCAGGCTGGTCGTCAATTCGGCGGGGCTTGCGGCAGTCGGGCTGTTGCGCACTTTTGCCGGATATCCCGCACATCTGCTGCGGACTGGCCGGTTTGCGAAGGGCAACTATTTCTCGCTGGCCGGGGCGAAGCCGTTCCGGCATCTGGTCTATCCGATGCCCAATGAAGCCGGGCTCGGTATCCACGCCACGCTCGACCTCGATGGCGCCACGCGCTTTGGACCAAATGTTGAATGGGTGGACAGCCCGGAATACGCGGTAGATCCGCGTCATGCCAACGAGTTTTACGACTCGATCCGCAACTACTGGCCCGCGCTCGCAACCGGCGCATTGCAACCCGGCTATGCGGGAGTGCGGCCCAAACTGGTGGGACCCGGTGAAAAAGCCGCCGACTTTGTCATCGAAGGGCCGCAGGTGCACGGCTGCACGGGACTTGTGAACCTGCTGGGCATCGAATCGCCGGGACTGACCAGCTGCCTCGCCATCGGTGAATACGTGACCAGCAGCCTGGTCTAGGCGCCGAACATAACAAGCTTGCGGGCGAAGAATCCTTCCGCATAGCCGCTGCGCGCCCGGCACTCCACGCCGCGCAGCCGCATCACCGCTTCGAAGGTCTGCGGCGTGAACCAGTCGCGCGAGCGCTGACTGCCGTAGGACTTCATTAGCACCGACACCTTGCGACGCATCTGCGCCGCGGTCAGCGGAACATAGATATTGGGCGTGGTCAGTCCACCATCCCATTTGGGAATCTCGTATTCGAGGATCATGTGGTCCCGGAATGCACCCCAGACCATCTCGTTCACCATTCGATGGTCCTGGTGGGCGTCGCCACGCTCATGGCAGAAAATGACATCCGGGCGGCGCAGCTTCTGCAGTCCGGCGAAGAAACTCTTCAGTTCGCCATAGCTGCCGGGCAGGCTGGCGTCGGCAAATCCACCGAACAGCAGCTTGCCGCGTGCAGCCGGCTTCAGCAGCAATCGCATGGCGCCGGCCGTTTCGCGTTTTCGATCGTCATTGCCCGTCAATACCACCCAGTCGCAGGTGGAGCCCGGATAGGAGTGCTGCAACTGCAGCAGCGTGCCCGCGCAGCCGATCTCGATGTCGTCGCAATGGGCGCCGACACAGAGCACATGCAGTGCTTTGCCGTTGCCGATCGGGCCGAGCATCTTCACGGGGCTGGTGGCACCGCGTTCTTGTCCCAGATCTTCCAAGGACAATTGCCGCGCGCCTCCATGCGGTCGAAGGTGATCTTGTCCTTGAAGGTGTCCATGCACTTCCAGAAGCCGTCCCACTGGTAGGCGTGCAGGGCGTGCTGGCTGATCAGTCTTCCGAACGGCTCTTCGACCAGTTCCTCGCCTTCCTGGATGTGGTCGAAGATCTTGCGATTCAGCACGAAGAAGCCGCCATTGATCCACAAGGCCTGATTTTCCATCGCCCCCATACCCCGGACCTGACCGTCCGCTCCGAACTGCACAGCATGGAAACTCTGCGAGCTGCGCACGGCCGCAAAGCTGGCCACTGCGCCGGAACGGTGGAACTCCGCGATGTGCTGGTCCATCGGAAGATCCGAAAGGCCGTCGGCGTAGTTGGCGAGAAATACCTCGTCATCACCCAGATAAGGACGTGCCCGCAGCAGGCGCTGGCCGATATTGCTGTGCAGGCCTGAATCGACAAAGGTGATCTTCCAGTCGGTCCGCTCCGCGTTGTGAATCGTGATTTCGCGATTGCTGCAATCCAGGGTGAAATTG
>JANPGU010000295.1:0-6286 GCA_031424095.1 Gammaproteobacteria bacterium | reverse complement strand
GACAGCGAAATGCCGACCACCAGCGCGCCACCCTGCTTGAGGAAGTTGCGGCGCCCCAAGCCAAAATCGGCTTCGCTCATCCCTTCGCCGCCTTCTGCACGGCGCGCAGGATCGATGGGTAGGCACCGCAGCGGCACAGGTGTCCGTTCAGTGCGCTACGGATCGCGGCTTCGTCAGGGTCGGGGTTGGTGGCCAGCAGTTCAGCCGCCTTTACCACCATGCCGTTCATGCAATAGCCGCATTGGGGCGCCTGCTCGTCCACCAGCGCCTGTTGTACCGGATGCATGTCGGGCGCGCGCCGCAGGCCCTTCTTGCCCGCATACCAGGCTGAAATGCCCTCGAGGGTGGTGACTGCGCGACCCGCCACCGTACTGACCGGCGTAACACAGGCCCGCACTTCCCGGTCATCGAGCAGCACCGAGCAGGAACCGCACTGCGCAAGGCCGCAGCCGAACCGCGGTCCCTTGAGCTTGAGTTCGTTCTGCAGAATGTAGAGCAGGGGGGTATCGGCGGCGGCATCCACCTGGTGCGTCTTGCCGTTGACCTTCAGGGACCATCGATCTGCCATATGAATCGAGTGTAGCGCGGCCAGGGGTTTCGCGGACGCTTGCCGCGCCATAGGCAGGGCGCGTACGCTTCCGGCGGTATCTTCAGGGGGCCGTCATGATCGAACCTGTCACCGACGCCGAGTCGGAAGCCCGACGTTTGTCGCGCCGTGAATTCATCAAACGCGTGATTGCGTCGGGTGCAGTGGCCTCATCGGCGAGCTTCGTCATGGGAGGCATCGCAGGTTGCACTCCAGGCAGGCGGGTCGTGGCAGGCTCGGTGGAACGCCTGGTTTCGATCAACGTAAACGGCCAGCTACGGCGTGTGGACGTGCTGCCACAGGAAACGCTGGCCATGACGCTGCGCTACAAGCTGGGGCTCACCGGCACCAAGCTCAGTTGCGATCGGGCCGAGTGCGGCGCCTGCACGGTGATGATCGACGGCACGACTTATTACTCGTGTTCCACGCTCACGCACAGTGTGCGCAACCGCAAGCTGGTCACGGTGGAGGGCCTGCGCGGCGCAAACGGTGAACTGCATCCGGTGCAGCAGGCATTCGTGGACGAACTGGGCCCGCAGTGTGGATTCTGCACGCCGGGCCAGGTGGTGGCTGCGGTCGCGTTGCTGCAGAAGAACCCGAAGCCGACGCGCGAGGAAGCGCGCCACGCCATGTCTGGCAACCTCTGCCGCTGCGGCGCTTACGACAACTACCTGAATGCCATCATGCGCGCGGCTGGCAATCTCGAGGAGATCTACCATGGCGCATAAGCTCCTTGGACAGGATTTCACGCCCCATGATGTGGTGGCCAAGATCACCGGCGAGGCCAAGTACGCCGAGGATTTTCGCGTCGAAGGCATGGTGTTCGCACGGCTGCTTTCCAGTCCCTATCCGCATGCTCGCGTGAAGAGGATCGATACCTCACTGGCCGAGAAGGTCGCCGGCTACGTGGGCATACTCACGGCCGGTGATGTGAAGAATCCACCCGCACCGGAAATTCCGCTGCTGACCAACGAGCCAGGCTATGTGGGTGCACCGATCGCGCTGGTTGCCGCCGAGTCAGAAACCGCGGCACAGGATGCACTCGAGCTGTTGAAGATCGAGTACGAGGAGTTGCCGTTCAGTGTCGATCCGCTGGCCAGTCTGCATCCCGACAAGCCCAATGCCCGTACCGACGGCAACATTGGGGCAAACGGCGTGGACTTCCAGACCCTGAAGTGGAAAGCCGAGGATTTCGACAATGCCGGCACGCGAATGCCGATGGGGCAGGCGGCGCCCAAGCAGGACTGGACCTTCGGCGACGTGGATGCAGCCTTTGCCAAGGCGAAGCTGGTGCTCGACGAAACCTTCGTTCACGGCAGCAATTCGCATCACAGCATGGAGCCGCGCACGGCGATGGCTTACTGGCAGAACGGCAAATGCATCCTGCATGTGTCGTCGCAGAGCCAGTCCTTCATCACGCCTGCGCTGGCCGGCATGATCGGCATCGCGCCCACGGATCTGGTGGTGATTGCCGAATATTGCGGCGGTGGCTTCGGTTCCAAGGGAGGTGCATATCCGCTGCAGGCATTGCCCGCGCTGTTCTCGAAGAAGCTCAATCGCCCGGTGATGATGCGGGTCAGCCGTTCCGAAGAGTATTACCACGGCAGTGCGCGGCTGGGATTCCAGGGCCAGCTGAAGCTGGGGTTCGCCGAAGACGGCAAGCTGCTGGCGGCAGATCTATACATCGTCCAGGAAAACGGCGCCTGCAACAGCTTCTGGGATTTCCGCAATGCGCCGGATGCGCTGACGGTGCTGTACCAGCCTGATGCCATGCGCTGGCGGGGCGTTCCGGTGTATGCGAATTCGCCAATCCGCAGTGCACAGCGCGGCCCCGGCTACAACCAGATGGTGCACATCATGGAGCCGCTGCTCGACAAGGCGGCGCGCGCATTGAAGATCGACCGGCTGGCCATCCGTCTGCGCAACGTGCCAGGCATGTACGCGCCGGTTGGTCCGCAACGCACGCCAGTGAGCAGTTGCTATCAGAAGGAAGCACTGGAGAAGGGCGCCGCGATTTTCGACTGGCAGGAAAGGGTCAAGCTGAACGGGCAGCGCAGGGGCAGCAAGGTCACCGCTGTCGCCATCGGGCAGGCGTTCCATCCGGCAGGCTTCGCCGGCTTCGACGGCCTGCTGCGCATACTGCCCACGGGCAAGATCCATATCCACACCGGCGTTGGCAATCTCGGCACCTTTTCGCATTCGAGTACTTCGCGCATCGCCGCCGAGGTGTTGAAGATCGACTGGGCCGACGTGGTGATAGAGCGCGGCGACAGCCGCCGGAATCTGCCCTGGAACATCGGCCAGTTCGGCAGCAACACGAATTTCACGATGGCGCGCACCAATTTTGTCGCGGCCACTGATGCGGTGACAAAGCTCAAGGAAATCGCCGCAAGGCGTTTCGGTGGCTCGCCCGACAGCTACGACATCGATGGCAAGCGCGTGTTCCGCAAGGGCAGTCCCGGTCAGGGCATGACCTATGCGCAGGCGGCGCAGCAGGCCATTGTCCTCGGCGGCAGATACGACGGACATGAACTGCCGAAAGACATCAATCCGATGACGCAGGTGTCTGCAACGGCCCTGGCCGGCTCGGGCCTGATCGGTGTGGCGAAGGACAACCTGCCGATGACGGGCTCACCCTCGGCCTTCGCGGCTGCATTCGTGCAGATAGAACTGGACCTGGAGACCGGCCGCTACGTGATCCAGGATTACGTCGGCGTCGCGGACTGTGGCACGGTGATCCATCCGTCCGGTCTGGAAACACAGATCAAGAGTGGCGCCGTGCAGGGCTTCAGTCTGGCCGGACTCGAACGCATCGTGTACGACCCGCAGAACGGACTGCCTGCCAGCGTGAGCTTCTATCAGGCGAAGCCGGCGACCTATGTCGATGTCGCGCATCGCTTCAAGGTGGTCGGCGTGGACCTGCCCGATCCTTCCAGCCCGCTGGGCACCAAAGGCATTGGTGAGCCTTTGCTGGGCTGTGCTGCATCCGCACTTCTCTGCGCAATCTCTGAAGCCATCGGTGGCCACGTCTTCAATCGCACGCCGATTGTCGCCGACATGATCCTCAACCATCTTGCAGGCCGCCCGCAGGCGCACGGGCCGCTGCAGGTCAACTGTCAGTAAGGACGTCGCGATGCAACGGGACATGATGCCGCATTTCGACCTGTACCAGCCGGACAGCCTGGAGGCAGCGCTCGATCTTGCGAAACGCCTGGGCGCAGACGGCTGGATCGTCGGCGGCGGCCAGGACAGTTACGACTGGCTGAAGAACCGCATCAAGCGCACCAATGCCGTGATCGATATTTCCGGCATCGCCGCGCTGCGCGGTGTGCGTGACCGCGATGGTGGCCTGGAAATCGGCGCGCTGACCACGCTCACCGAGATCGAAAACGATCCGGTCGTGAAAGAACGCTACGCGCTGCTGTCTACGGCTGCGGGTCGCGTGGCCAGCCCGCAGATCCGCAACGTGGGTACGCTTGGCGGCAATCTCTGCCAGGACACGCGTTGCTGGTATTACCGCGGCGGCGTGGATTGCTATCGTGCCGGCGGCAACATGTGCTATGCCGATACGCCCCAGGGACAGAATCGCGAGCATGCGATCTTCAACGCCAGCCGCTGCGTGGCCGTAACGCCTTCCGACACCGCCAATGCACTCACCGCGCTCGAGGCGAGCATGGTCATTGCCGGCAGCCGCGGCGAACGCGTGGTGCCAGCGTCACGCTTCTTCATCGGGCCGGACGTCAATATCCAGCGCATGACGGTGATCGAGCCGGGCGAGATCCTCACTGCCGTGCGCATCCCTGCCACCTGGTCCGGTGCGCAGTTCTATTTCGAGAAGATCGCCGACCGCAATGTCTGGGATTTCGCGCTCGTCAGCATTGCTGCGGCCTTTCGCATGGACGGCGATGCCGTCCGCGATGCGCGACTGGTGTGCGGGGCCGTGGCTTGTACTCCGTTCAGGTTGCCTGAAGTGGAGCGGGCGCTGGTCGGCGCAAAGCGCAATGCAGAGACCGCCGACAGGGTTGCACTGCTGGGCACCCACGACGCGAAGACGCTGAACTTCAACCAGTTCAAGCTGCCGCTGATGGAGAACCTGATCCGCCGCGCGATACGGGGCACATGAGCATGAATATTCTGCGATACGGACATGACAGCTACGGCGGGCAGGTGGTCAACGGCGCATCCTGGGATCTGCTGCCGGTTGCATTCTGGGCAGGCGTGGCGGTGATCGCGGTTCATCTGGTCTATCGCGCATTCAGCAGGCGCGCCGGGCGCAAAGGCGGAGGTTGAGGCGATGGCGCAGGACAACAAGATACTTCGCCACGCCGGCATCGACCGGCTGTTTCACTGGCTGACTGCCGCCACGATGACCGTGCTGCTGGTTACCAGCCTGCTGCCGATCGTCGGTGTGCGTTTTGCCTGGTACGGAATCCACTGGGTCGCCGGATTGGTGCTGACCCTGCTGATCCTGCTGCACATCGTGCGCGGACTGTTCTGGCAAAAACCCTCGAAGGTGTTTGCAATTCTCGGCAATGATTTGCAGAGCGGTCGCGCCGGCAAATACACCCTGCCGCAAAAGCTCATGCATCTGGCCTGGACCGTGGCAGTGCTGGCAGCCATCGTCACCGGGCTGCTGATGTTGCGCAAAGCAGGGGTTTCCTTTCTCGAGCGCGATCCCTATGTGCGCTCGCTGGCGGCATGGGGCGTGCTGACGCTGCTGCACGACCTGGCAGCGCTGCTGTCCGTGTTCCTCATCCTGGTGCATGTGTACTTTGGCATCCTGCCGGAAAAGCGGGCCTATCTGCGGGCGATGCTGACCGGATGGGTCACCCGTGCCGACCTTACGCCTGAACATGACGTGGAGCGGGTGGAACGCGGTGACTGAAGCTGTATTGCTGGCGGAACGGATCGAAATCATCGAGCGCGGTTACGAGTATCTGCTGGCCTATGCAGCACAGGGCAGGCAGGAAGATCTCGGCACCGAGCTGCGCCCCACGCTTGCGAATATGCACGCTGCGTTGACTGGCATCCAGGGTTCCATCCGCGTCGCTTTTGCGGGATTGCCGGCTTCATCCGGGGTCGCCGATTTCACCGATGCAGTGGAGCGCGACGTGAAGGCCGCGCGTGGTGCGATCGGGCTTGTGCTGAGCCGCGAGAAGATCGCCTCGCTGCTGGTGGACAACCTCAATGCGTCCGTGCATCTGCGCGCACTGCTCACCGATCTGTTCCTGATCGAGCAGGCCGGTAAGGCCGCATCGCAACCGGGCTGATGGCCGTGCCTACCACGATCACCGAGAACGAGAACGAAGTCATCATCGCGCCAGCCGCCGGGCCGGCGGATGCGGCTGTCATCTGGATGCATGGACTGGGCGCCGACGGTTTCGATTTCGTGCCGATGGTGCCCGAGCTGCAATTCCCGGAATCCGCGCGCGTGCGTTTCATATTCCCGCATGCCGAGGTGCAGCCGGTCACCGTCAATGCGGGCTACGCCATGCGCGCCTGGTATGACATCCGCGAGCTGACGCCCGAAGGACGCGATGATGAAGCGGGCCTCGCGCTCACTCGCACGCGCATTGAAGGCTACATCGCGCGCGAGCGCGACGCGGGCATCGCACCCGCTCGCATCGTGCTCGCCGGCTTCTCGCAGGGTGGCGCGACTGCGCTGCATGTGGGCGTGCGCCATGCCGAGACGCTGGGCGG
>JANPGU010000294.1:0-2621 GCA_031424095.1 Gammaproteobacteria bacterium | reverse complement strand
GCGTCGAGCTTGCCGCCGGGAATTCCAACCGTATCGAGCAGTAGACTTGCGTCCAGTGTTGCCTGCACTCGCCGCGCCTTGGGCAGATTGCCGGGCGCCTCCGCAGTGGCGGAGATCGGCAGCTGAGTGACGAAATCGCTGATGTCCTCACCTTCTACGGAAAGTGTGACCTTGCCGTGCCTGCCCAGAGTGCGGATGGTTTCGAACTTCACCAGCCAGCTCTGCGGAGGTACCAGTTCCGCGTTGCTGCCATTGGAGTTGTTGTTGACCACGTCGACGGAGGCCAGGAAGTCGAAAAAGTTGAGTTGCCCTACCTTGCGCTGCAGTTTGATGTTCATTTCCCATCGCGACGCCGGATTCCACGCCAGCGATACCGAGCCCTTGGGCCGCCAGAAACTGCGGGTATTGCCCGCATCGCCATCCTGGCGCAGCTGGCTGTATTCACCTCCACCATTGACCTGCAATGAAAGTCCGGCGCCAATGCCACGGCTGAAGCTCAGGATGCTTTCCCCACGCAGTTCTTCGACGCGCGAGCTGCTGCCGGTCAGCACGACGGGCTGATACATGCCATTGCCGTCGCGGACTGCGAGTGCGCCGGTGGCGTCGACAAAGTTGTCTGCTGCTTCGGCCGACAAGGTCCAGTCTGCACTCCACGCCTTCCATCGATATTCCGAGCGGAGCACTCGCTCACCCTCGGTGGAATCGCGCGCAAACCGCGAACCGACAGGCACGGCGCCTTCGTCCTGCTGCAGCAGTTCATTGCTGTTCAGACCCTGACGCTGGGTGAAGAAGCCGACAACCTTCAGCCGCCCTCCGCCCAGCGCGAATTCGTAGTCGCTGCCAACCTCGGTGCGCCACTTGCGGTCGCTACCAAGGCTGACTTCGGTAGTCGCAGGCTCGCTGGGCAGCTGATAAACAGTCGTTACATTGCGGTGAAAGCGTTGCCGCTCAACGCTGCCGTTGATGTTCCAGTTGGAACCTGATTCGGTTTTTCGATTGAGTGAACCGGACAGCTTCGGTGTGTCCTGTCCGAAGCGCGGCCGCCGCTCGCGCAGCAAATTGAGTCCCGTTCCCGGGCGTAACTCGGTTTCGCTTCCCCAGCCGCCACCGCGGAAGCCATCCCAGCGCAAACCCAGCGCGAAGTCACCAATGCCGCCCTTGCCCGACACGTTTACTTCTCCAGCCCGCCATTGATCCGGAACGCGTTCGCGGATCTGCGGCCGCCACACGAAATTGCCCTGCACACTGCCTTGTTCGGTCAGCACGTTCAGCACATGCCCAGACAAGCCGCTGATATCGAGCATGGCGCCATCCATGATCTCGAGGCCGCGGACCGCACTTACCGGGATGCGCCGCAGCACTGCCAGCGCATCATTGCCCTTGCCGGTGATGCGCTGGCCGTTGATCAGCACGTTTTGCGAGGCCTCGCCCAGACCACGGTCGTTGCTGACATTGGTGACGGAAAAGCCGGGGATCTGCTGCACGATGTCGGCTGCGGACTGCGGCGCAAAACGGACGAATTGTGCAACCGTGTAGATCTGTTTGCCGTCTTCAATGCGCGGCACAATCCCTGTGGACGCAATCTGCGCCTCGGTCCGCGCAGATTGCGCCAGCAGACCGGAGGCGGGAAACAGCAGCAAAAGGGTCGCAAGCCGCGAATGCACACCACAGAAAGATCTTCGGATAGACAACGGCCCGTACCCCTCGATTTCCGGCTTCACGGGAGCGGCGTCGCGCCTCCACCTGCCGGTATGGTCAATTCTGACACCCCACCTGCGCCGTCGTTCCCTGATCAGACAGACCTGGTTATCGGTCCTGCGCTGCCGATCGAACGATTTGAAAGCGTCAGGAAGAAGCAGCTCGGCGCGAACTGGAGCGTCTGGAACTGACACCGGTCTGGCGCCCCAGCCACTGACGCGTCAGCTCGCCCTCCGCAGCCAGCCATTCGCGGCAACGCCGCACCTGCGGGCGGACCAGCGCATCGCTGCGAAACCGTGCCTGGAAGTAATGGCCGGTCCACGTGCCTGTATATACGGGAACCGGCAGCGTCAGGCGACGGTCGTCGATCAGCTTGGAGATCAATGCCAGGCCGCACATGACGAATCCGGCATTCGCCAGCACCGCATCCACAGCTGTGCTGATGTACGGATAACGAATGCCGCGATCTGGCTCCGTGCGCTTCAGACGCTGGGCGCGCAGCCACTCTGCCAAGCCGGGAACCGCTGGATCGTTCTTGTAGAAGTCCAGATGCAGCAGCGGAAATCCCTCGAACCGGTTGCGCCGTGTGACGGCGGAAATGCGCGCTGTGTTTTCGGGCGAACCCACCGGCAGTACGAAGTCCCGAAACAGCTGATCCACTACACCTGCTTCCCGCGCGGGACCAAAGCGCAGCTCACAGTCCACCGGTCCGAGGCGAAACGGCGCGTCGCCGTCACCATTGATGCAAAAGCGGATGTTGGGATACGCCACGTTGAACTGATGCAGACGCGGCCGCAGCCACAGTTCGACGAAGTCCCACGGGGCAGCGATCTGAATGTCATGCCCGCGCTGCATGTCCAGCATCGCAGCCACGTTCTCCAGATCACGGAACGCGCCAACCAGATTCGGCAGCACGGCTGCGA
>JANPGU010000293.1:0-3895 GCA_031424095.1 Gammaproteobacteria bacterium | reverse complement strand
CACCGCACCGGGCGCTTCTTCCTGCATGTGGAACAGGTCGAGTTCGCGGCCGATTTTGCGGTGATCGCGCTTCTCGGCTTCTTCCAGCCGCGTGAGATAGGCCTTGAGATCCTTGTCGCTGGTCCAGGCCGTGCCATAGATGCGCTGGAGCATCTCGTTGCGCGAATCACCGCGCCAGTAGGCACCGGACACCTTCATCAGCTTGAAGGCCTTGAGCTTGCCGGTGGACGGCACATGCGGACCACGGCAGAGATCTTCCCAGTCACCCTGGCCGTAAAGACCGATGGGTTCATTGGCAGGAATGCCGGCAATGATTTCGGCTTTGTATTTCTCGCCCTGGGCGAGGAAGTGCTGCACGGCTGCATCGCGCGGCAGTTCGCGGCGCTGCACCGGCAGGTCGGCCTGCACGATCTCGGCCATGCGCTTCTCGATCGCGACCAGATCTTCCGGCGTGAAGGTGCGCGCATACGCGAAATCGTAGAAGAAGCCGTCTTCAATCACCGGACCGATGGTGACCTGCGCTTCCGGGAACAACTGCTTTACCGCCTGCGCCAGCAGATGCGCCGTGGAATGGCGGATCACGTCGAGACCGGCGGGGTCCTTGTCGGTGACGATGGCGAGCTGCACATCGCGATCGATGACGAATGAGGTGTCGACGACCTTGCCGTCCACGCGGCCCGCTAGAGCCGCCTTGCGCAGGCCGGCGCCAATGCTGGCAGCGACCTCGTCAACGGTTACCGGGTGGTCGAAGCTTTTTTGACTGCCGTCAGGCAGCGTTATTACGGGCATATTTAATTGGTAGTCGCGAGTGGGATCGAACCACCGACCACCTCCATGTCAAGGAGGTGCTCTACCACTGAGCTACGCGACTACTGTGTCGACCACCGCAGGGGCCGGGAACGATACCGGAGAGGGATTCTAACCTGCAAGAAGAATCGCTGCTGTGCGGGATAAAGATCACTTCTAACGCAAGGTTCGACACGAAACGCGCCTGGATCAGAGAATTCCCAGCAGTCTGGCCTTGAGTTCCTGGATGGCATCGCGGCAGGCGCCGGCTTCCTCGAACTCGAGGTTGCGGGCGTGCTTGAGCATTTCGCCTTCCAGCCGCTTGATCTCGCGCGCAATCTGGTCCGGGGTTGCAGCTGGTCCGAGTCCGGCACCAAGCGATCCCTTTTTCCGATTTCCGCCAGAGGAACGCGAAGACTCCGCCTCCCGCGCGCCCTCCATCACATCCTGAATGGGACTGATCACTCCCTGAGGCGTGATGCCATGTTCGGCATTGAAGGCCAGCTGCTTGTCGCGCCGCCGTTTGGTTTCGGCCAGCGCACGCTGGATCGAGCCGGTTTCACGATCTGCATACAGGATCGCGCGGCCGTGCAGGTTGCGCGCCGCGCGGCCAATGGTCTGGATCAAGGCGCCTTCCGAACGCAGGAAACCTTCCTTGTCGGCATCGAGAATGGCGACCAGCGCCACCTCGGGCATGTCCAGGCCTTCGCGCAGCAGGTTGATGCCGACGATGGCGTCGAACTTGCCCAGGCGCAGATCGCGGATGATCTCGGTGCGCTCGACGGTTTCGATATCGGAGTGCAGGTAGCGGACTTTCACGCCGTGTTCTTCGAGGTATTCGGTGAGGTCCTCGGCCATGCGTTTGGTAAGCGTGGTGACCAGGGCGCGTTCACCACGCTCGGCACAGCGGTTGATTTCGGACAGCACGTCGTCGACCTGCGTGCGGACCGGACGAATCTCGACTACCGGATCGACCAGGCCAGTCGGGCGCACCACCTGTTCGACGATCTGTCCCGACTTGCGCGCTTCATAGGCCGCCGGTGTAGCCGATACGAAGATCATCTGTGGCGCGATCGATTCCCACTCTTCGAACTTCAGCGGCCGGTTGTCCATCGCGGACGGCAGGCGGAAACCATATTCCACCAGCGTCTCCTTGCGGGAGCGGTCGCCCTTGTACATGGCGCCCAGCTGCGGAATGGTCTGATGGCTTTCATCGACGATGAGCAACGCCTCGGGCGGAAGATAGTCGTAGAGGCAGGGCGGCGGTTCCCCTGGTTCACGCCCCGAAAGGTAACGAGAGTAATTCTCTATCCCCTGGCAGTAACCGATCTCCTTGATCATCTCGAGATCGAAGCTGGTGCGCTGCTGCAGGCGCTGCGCCTCGACCAGCTTGTTGTTCGCGTACAGATCCGCCAGCCGCAGGCGCAGGTCTTCGCGGATGTAGTCGATGGAGGTCACCAGCCGGTCGCGGGGCGTGACGAAGTGCGTGCCCGGGTACACCGTGTAACGCGGGATCCTTGCGCGCACTTCGCCAGTCAGCGGATCGAAGCGCGCCAGCGAATCGATGACATCATCGAACAGCTCCACGCGGATCGCGTCGCGATCGGATTCCGCCGGGAAGATATCGATCACATCGCCGCGCACGCGGTAGCAGCCCTGCGTGAAATCAATGTCGTTGCGCGTGTACTGCATTTCGGCAAGACGCCGCAGCAGTGCGCGCTGCTGGAGCTGGTCGCCGCGCTTCAGGTGCAGCACCATCTGCAGATACGCCTGCGGATCGCCGAGGCCGTAGATGGACGACACCGTCGCCACGATGATGCTGTCCTTGCGTTCCAGCAGCGACTTGGTGGCCGACAGCCGCATCTGCTCGATGTGCTCATTCACCGACGAATCTTTTTCGATGAAGGTGTCGGAGGCCGGCATGTAGGCTTCCGGCTGGTAGTAATCGTAGTACGAGACGAAATATTCGACGGCGTTGTGCGGGAAGAATGCCTTGAATTCACCGTAAAGCTGCGCGGCCAGTGTCTTGTTGTGCGCGATCACGAGCGTCGGCCGCTGCACCGCCTGGATGACATTCGCACTGGTGAAAGTCTTGCCCGATCCGGTCACGCCCAGCAGCGTCTGCGCCGCAAGCCCGCTGGTGACGCCATCGATCAGCCGAGCGATCGCCTCCGGCTGGTCGCCGGCCGGCTCGTAGCGGGCTTCGAGTTGAAATTGACCGGATAGCATGCGTTTAACCCCGTACTATACCGCCTGCCCTAGCCTGGTCGCGGCCTGGCCATCACCAAATCATTCTGATTGAGGTCGCAAGCCTTGAGTCTGCAGATCGCCCGCCGCGTTCAGCGCGTCAAACCCTCCCCGACACTGGCCATGACGGCACGCGCAGCGCAGCTGCGCCGCGAAGGTCACGATGTCATCAGCCTGTCGGTGGGCGAACCAGACTTCGACACGCCCGCGCATATTTCAGAAGCCGGCATTGCAGCCATCCGCAATGGCTTCACGCGCTATACCAACTCCGACGGCATGCCGGAACTCAAGGACGCGATCATCGCGAAGTTCCAGCGCGACACCGCCCTCACCTATCAGCGCAACCAGATCCTGGTTTCCACCGGCGCCAAGCAGACGCTGTTCAATCTGTGCATGGCGGTGCTTGATCCGGGTGATGAGGTCGTGATTCCGGCGCCCTACTGGGTGTCGTATCCCGACATGGTGCTGCTGGCCGATGGTCTGCCGGTCACGCCGGACGCAAGCGCCGCGAATGGCTACAAGATCACACCGCGCCAACTAGCTGCTGCCATCAATCCGAAGACGCGCCTGCTGCTGCTGAACAGCCCCTGCAACCCCACCGGTGCGGCGTACACGCGTGCCGAACTCGCGGCGTTGGGTGAAGTGCTGCTGCAGCATCCGCGCGTGCTGATCGGCACCGACGACATCTACGAAAAGATCTACTGGGGCAGCGAACCGTTCGCCAGCTTCGCGCAGGTCACGCCAGCGCTGTACAACCGCACGGTCACCATCAATGGCTGTTCCAAGGGCTTTGCCATGACCGGCTGGCGCGTTGGCTACTGCGGCGGCCCCGCCGAAGTCATCGCCGCCATGGCCACCATCC
>JANPGU010000292.1:0-7918 GCA_031424095.1 Gammaproteobacteria bacterium | reverse complement strand
GCCACGGTGTGCTGACCGAAGGACAGTTACCCCCTGTCGGCGGCGGCTACTTCGTCGTTCCCACCGTCGTCACCGGCCTTGCGGAAACCGACCGGCTGGTGAGTGAGGAACAGTTCGGGCCGGTTTTTCCGGTGCTGAAATTCCGCGACGTGGAAGATGCCATTGCACGTGCCAACAACACGCGCTTTGGCCTTGCAGGCTCCGTGTGGAGCCGCGACCTTGCGCGCGCGCAGGCCATCGCCGAGCGCCTGGAAGTGGGCACGGCCTGGGTGAACCAGCATCGCGCCACGCTGGCGAATGTTCCCTTTGGCGGCGCCAAGGAATCGGGCCTCGGCCGCACCTATTCCCGCCTCGGGCTTGAGGCCTATCTGGAACCGCAGGTCGTAAGCGTGCTGAAAAGCTGACGCGGCCCGATTCTTGCTTGCTCTCTCGTGTCGGACCTTACGGAGACGCGTTATGGGCCAGGTTCTATATCTCGACGACTTCCGCCCGACGGTGGCGGACAGCATGCGCTGCCTGTTCTGTGGAACGGTGCACATTCTTCGGCACGTCAAGAACAGCCGCAGCAGCTATTTCCCCTGTCCGGGCTGCGACGAAACCAGCAGCGTGCCCGAATGGAGTCTCGAATTGCGCTGAGCACGCTCGATAGTGGGGCAGGCGTCAGCGCCCGGTTCGCTGCCGGCGCCAGATATGGAAGACCGCGTAGCTGCGCCAGGGGCGCCAGGCCTGTGACATCTCTTCGGCCTGCTTTGCCGTAATGCCGCCCAGATTGTTGAGGATGGCAACATCTCCCTGCGGAAAGGCATCCGGCCAGCGCATCGCCCGCATGGCGATGTAATGGGCTGACCATGGCCCGATACCCGGCAAGGCAATCAGTCGCTTCACCGCGACCTCAGGCGTGGCGCCGGGTTCCAGTTGCAGCGCTCCGTCCTGCAGTGCCTTTGCCAGCGCGATGATGCTTCTGGCGCGTGTACCGACGATACCGAGCTTCGCCACGCTCTCGTCGCTCGTTCCGGCAACGGCTTCTGCCAGAGGCGACAGGCGGTTCAATGCCGCATGCGGCGTCGCGATGCTTTCGCCAAAGGCGGTGGCGAAGCGACAGGCCAGTGTCGTTGCCGCCTGCACCGCGATCTGTTGTCCCAGAACAGCGCGGGTTGCCAGTTCGAAGCTGTCGAATGTGCCTGGTACGCGCAGACCGGGATTCAGGCGCACTTCCTTGCGCAATGACGGGTCGCGCATCAGGTGGGCCGCGATCTGATCGGGCCGGGCACTGAGATCGAACAGATTTCGCAATCGTCCCAGCAATGCAGGCAATACTGGAGCCAGGGAGTGCGTGAATTCCACGGTGAGCGCATTCCGGTCCGGCGCATGTCTGACGATGATCCAGCCGGTGTGTTTGCCAAGGCGCACGGTGCGCGCATAGGCCTCTTCGCTGATCCACTCCACGCCGGCCATCATTCGGGCGCGTAGAAAAGCCAGGATTCCACACCAGTCGTAGGGAGGTCGGTAGTTCAATTGCAGCGTTGAGGTATCCACCGCACTGACGCGGTCTGCGGTGCCCGCGGCCTGCCTGCGTAACCGGCCTGGTGGCATCCGATAGCGCGCACTGAAGGCGTCATTGAAGCGCCGCAGGCTGGAAAACCCGCTGGCAAAGGCGATTTGCGTAACCGGCAACCGCGTCTCGGTCAGCAGTTGCTTGGCCAGCAGCAGCCGCCGCGTCTGCAGCAGCTCGATCGGCGCAACGCCAAGTTCCTTCTGCACGATACGGCGCAGCTGACGCGCGCTCAGGGAGAACTGCGTGGCGATCTCGTCCAGGCCCGCGCCACTGTCGACTGACCCTTCTTCAATGCGACGCGCCAGCAGCAGGGCCACGCGCTGGGCGCCATCGACCGGTGCATTGCCGGGCGCCAGCTCGGGACGACAGCGCAGACAGGGTCGAAACGAGTCCTTCTCGGCCGCGGCGGCCGTTTCGAAGAAGCGACAGTTTTCCTGCCTGGGTGTGCGTGCCGGGCATACCGGCCGACAGTACACACCGGTGGATGTGACACCCACGAAGAACACGCCGTCAAAGCGCGGATCCCGCGAAGTCAGGGCGCGGTAGGCTGTTGTGGCGTCGAACATGGCGCTACCGTAAACGCTGCGTCCAGCCGGTACCAGCCATTTTCGGACATCGATATGATTTGGGTACGGCGTCCGAAAACGGCCAGAGTTTCACAACAGCGCAGGCATAGTGAGCGCATGAACACCAGAACAGTCAGATCGGCGAAAGACTACTTCTTCAGGACGGTGGCCACGCCAGTTGGCCAACTCAGGATCGTGGCCAGCGACCTGGGAGTAGCCGCAATCCTGTGGGAAAACGACGACCCGGGTCGCGTGCCTTTCCAGGGCCTGGTGGAAGACAGCGAGCACCCCGCGCTGCTCGAGGCCGCAACGCAGCTCGGCGAGTATTTCGGCGGCGTCCGGACGGCATTTGAATTGAGGCTGGACTTCGCTGGCACCGAGTTCCAGAAAAAGGTCTGGCATGCCCTGCTCACGATTCCGTTCGGCGAGACGCGCTCCTATGCGGATATCGCCAGAAAAGTGGGCAGCCCCAGAGCCATGCGTGCGGTGGGTGCCGCAAATGGCAGAAATCCCATTTCGATCGTAGCGCCCTGCCACCGCGTGATCGGCGCCAACGGCGCGCTTACCGGTTTTGCCGGCGGACTGGCTGCGAAGAAATACCTGCTGGATCTGGAGCAGCGCGGGAAAAAGTCGGCCTGCGGCTGATCGGATTGCGGCAAGTCGGAAACGGTCGAAATTGGTGGGCCGTGCGCGATTCGAACGCGCGACCAACTGGTTAAAAGCCAGCTGCTCTACCGGCTGAGCTAACGGCCCGGTTTTGGGGACGCGATGATACCGGATCGGCGTGCGGTGTGTCCGCTCAGGCGTAGCGCGTGGGGTCAGGAAGCCCGGCGGCGGCAAAGCCCTCGCGCCGCAGCCGGCAGGAATCGCAGCGACCACAGGCCGCCAGTTGCTCGTTGGCCTGGTAGCAGGACACCGTTCGGCCGTAATCCACACCCAGGCGCACCCCGGCAAGGATGATCTCGGCCTTGCTCATGTTGATCAGCGGCGCCCGGATCCGCAGTTGCCCGCCTTCCACACCTGCGCGCGTCGCCAGTGCGGCCAGCGATTCGAACGCCGCGATGAAATCCGGGCGGCAATCGGGATAGCCGGAATAGTCGACGGCATTCACGCCGATGAAGATGTCCTGGGCGCCGGTTACTTCAGCCCAGCCAAGCGCCAGTGCGAGAAACAGGGTGTTACGGGCCGGCACATAGGTCACCGGAATTCCCGTGCCTGCGCACTCCGGCACCGCGATGGCGCGATCCGTCAGGGCCGAGCCGCCGATGTCGGCCAGATCCACATGCATCTGCCGGTGTTCGACGGCGCCCAGCGCCGGCGACAATTCGCGTGCTGCCTGCAATTCCACCGCATGGCGCTGTCCATAGCTCACGGCCAGCGTGTGGCACACAAAGGCCTGTGAACAGGCGATGGCAAGCGCAGTGGCTGAATCCAGCCCGCCCGACAGCAGCACGATGGCGTGGCGCTCGGTCATCAGCGCCCCGCGGCATTGCCCCACAGGATCTTGTGCAGCTGTACCTGCATGCGCACTGGCAGGCGATCTTCGAGAATCCACTCCGCCAGTTGCCGGGCGGGTAATTGTTCGTGGCTGGGCGAGAACAGGACGGTGGCTGCCGCGGGAAGCCTGCGATCCCGCAACAGTTCGCGGCTCCATTCGTAGTCGGCGCGGTCGCAGATCACGAACTTGATCTGGTCATGGGCGTGCAGCAGCGGCAGCTGATCGAGCAGGTTGCGCGTTGCTTCGCCCGAGGCCGGCGTTTTCACATCCACCACGCGTGCTACTCGCGCATCAACGTCCGCCACCGACAGCGCACCGCTGGTTTCCAGGGAAACCTGATAGCCCGCATCGCAGAGACTCTTCAGCAACGGCAGGCAATTCGGCTGCGCCAGCGGCTCTCCGCCGGTCACGCACACATGCGTGACTTCCAGACTTGCCACCTGCTCCAGAATGGCGTCGAGCGTCCACCATTGGCCGCCTGTGAATGCATAGCTGGTATCGCAGTACTGGCAGCGCAGCGGGCATCCCGTGAGCCGGATGAAAACCGTGGGGAAGCCGACGGCATTGCCTTCGCCCTGCAGCGATCGGAAGATCTCGGTGATCTTGAGTCGCGGCGCTACCTGACGCTCACTGCCCGTGTCCATTGGCGCGCGCCCCGAAACCGCTTACGGCTTCGGCAGCTTGGCCAGCCGCTCGGTTGCCAGTCTGGCAGCGTCCGAATCCGGATACTTGCTCACTACCTGCTGCAGGGTGACGCGTGCCGCGGGCAGCTTGCCCTGTTCCGCCTGCGTATAACCCAGCTTGAGCAGCGCGTCGGGAGCCTTGCGTGAGTTCGGCCAGACGGCAAGCACACGCTGGAAGGCGGCGGTTGCATGGTCGTATTCCTGCGTCACGTAGTAGGCCTCGCCGAGCCAGTACTGCGTGTTGTCGGCCAGCGCGCCGTTGGGATACGCGGCCGCAAGGCTGCGGAAGCCTTCCACGGCGGCCGCGTAATCGCGCGCCTTGAGTTGATCGAAGGCACGCGTATAAAGCGTCTGCTCATCACCACCGGCTGCCGCCGCCAGCGGCGGTGCGCCTGCCGCTGCCGATGTCGCGGTGGCCGCCGCAGCCGCCGTGTTCAGGCGCTTGTCCAGATCGGTGTAGAGATCACGCTGATCCTTGCGCAGCTTCATGTTCTCGTTCTGCAGTTCCTCGATGCGACCGCGCAGGCCGCGCACCTCTTCCTGCAGACCGTCAACCCGCTGCGCCATCTGGATCAGGCTCTGGTTCGACACGATGCGATCGATGCGCCCGACCCGCGAATCCAGATCGGCCAGCCGCACCTGCACCGGATCTTCTTCAGGCGTGAGCGCACAGCCCGAAAGCAGCATTGTGGCAGCGACGACGGTTAGGCCCAATCGCATCGTCTTCTCCGCTCAGTTGATGTAGACGATCTCTACCCGACGGTTCTTCGAGTACGCGTTTTCATCACTGCCGGCAGCGGCCGGTCGTTCTTCGCCGTAAGCGACCGTCGCGACCTGCGCTTCCTGCACACCCTGCAGTGCCAGCGCACGGCGCACGGTCTGTGCGCGGCGCTCGGCCAGGCCGATGTTGTACTCGCGCGATCCACGTTCATCGGTATGACCTTCCAGGCGCACGCGCACCGTGGCATTGCTGGCCAGGAACTTGCCGTGCGCCGCGATGACATCGATGTAGTCATTGCGGATATCGCTGCTGTCGAAATCGAAGTAGATCACCCGCTGCGCGCCCAGCGCGCCATCGGGACCCAGCGCCCCTGCCGTATTGGCGCCACCGCCTGCGTTGACCGTAGCGACTCCCGAACTCTGTGCGCCATTGCCAGCAGTAGTGGCTACGCTTTCACCGGCGTCGGCAGGCGAATCAGCCTTGATAGGCTTCTTGCCGCAGCCGGCCGCCAGCAGCACAGTCGAGATCAGAACAAACAGGAATTTGCGATTCAATTGCCGCTCCCAGGCCCACATCGGGCTTGTTGCCTATTATGACATGTTGTCAGTTCGCGAATGGACCCCAGACCGGCTCCCGAACTTCACCCTGATCCGATTTCAGGCGCAGGCTCACCTGACCGTCGACCGATACTGTGGCCAGAACGCCCTGGCCGCGTTCACGACCCGCGTAGATAAGCACTGCGCCATTGGGCGCGAAACTCGGTGATTCATCCAGACTGCCGCGTGACAGCGTGGTGAGCTGCCCGCTGGCCAGGTCCATCACGCCCACACGGAATGCTCCGCCTTCCTGTGTCATCAGTGCGAGCTGCTTGCCATCGGGTGACACCCGTGGTCGGGCGGCGTAGGACGCACCGAACGAGATGCGCCGCGCACGCGCACCAGCCTGTGGCGCAGCCGCGTAAATCTGTGGCGCGCCGCCCCGGTCAGAGGTGAAGTACAGCGTCTGGCCATCGGGCGACCAGGATGGTTCCGTGTCGATGGATGGATCGTCCGTGATGCGAGTGAGGCCCTGCGTCACCAGGTCGAGTACGTACACGTCGAGATTGCCCGAGCTGCCGGAAAGCGTGAGCGCCAGTTTGCGACCATCGGGCGAAAACGACGGTGCGCCGTTCACCCCCACGCGGGCCGACACCTGGCGTCGCTCACCACTGCGCACGCGCTGCACGAATACCGCTGCGACGCGATTTTCGAAGGATACGTATGCCAGCCACTCACCATCGGCTGACCAGGCGGGCGACATGATCGGCTGGCTCGACTGCATGGCGATGCGCGAGTTCTCGCCATCGGCGTCGGCGACGAGCAGCTGGTACCGCTGGTTCGGCGGTGCGCCATCCACCGAGATGTACGCAATGCGGGTGGCGAACGCGCCGCGCACACCCGTGAGCTTCTCGAACAGACGATCTGCGACACGATGTGCACCATTGCGCACGGCGGCCTGTGGCACGGTCACCGATTCGTTCAGCTGCACCTGCCCGGTAAGCACATTCACCAGTTCGAAATGCAGGGTGACGGTGGCGCCGCTGGCCGGCGCAACTCGGCCGACCACCACGTAATCGGCTCGGGTCGCGCGCCACCTGGCGGCATCCACATCAGCGCCGCGGCCGGGCTGGGCTGGCATTGCCGCGCGCTCCACGCCGCGGAAGCGACCGCTGCTTTCCAGATCCCGCTGCACCACGGCCGCGATATCAAGACCGGCATCGGCAGGCACATTGCGGGCGAAAGGCACCACCGCCACTGGCACCGGGTCCGTGACACCGCGGGTGATGTCGATCTTCAGTTCGGCTTGCGCGACCGTGCAGGCCAGCAGCAGGCACGACCACAGTGCGGACAATCTGCCTTTCGACCTGACTTTCATGACTCCTGCCAATTCAATTCTCCGGCCGGAATGTAATGGTGAGATTGCGATCGAACAAGGCAGGATCGGAAGGCTGTGGCAGCGGTGAGGCACGATACACCGCGTCCTCGATGGACTGGCGCACGGTTTCATCGCCATTGCAGCGCACTACCTGCACCGCGGTCACCTGACCACTGGGCACCTGTGTCACCCGTACCTCGCATTGCAGCCCGGGAACCACGCTGGGTGGACGCTTCCAGGCCCGCTCGATGCGCGCGGTGATCTGCGACAGATACTGTGCCAGCTGGCCGCTGGCGCGCGCGGCGGCGAGGCGCTCCTCGGCGGCGATCTGCGCATTGAGCTGCGATTCGCGCTGGGAACGCGCCAGCTCGGCCTGCGCCAGCTCACGGCGCTTGCGCTCCTGCTCGGCTTTTTCGCGCTCCACCTTCTCACGTTCGGCTTTCTCCCGATCCTTTTTCTCGCGCTCGGCCTTGTCCCGCGCGGCGTGCTCGGTCTTGCGTCGGGCAGCCTCTTCCTGCGCGCTACGCTCGGTGGCAAGACGCTCTTCGGCAACACGTCTTTCTTCGGCGACACGTGCGGCCTCCGTGACGCGCTGGGCTGCAGCTTCGCGCTCAGCCTGCTCCGCCGCCTTCGCTTCTGCTTGCGGATCAGTGGGAGGTTCGACCACGGGCTCGGGTTCTGGTTCTTCTTCTGCTTCTGGTGCAGGTTGAGCGGGCGCAGCTTGTGTGGCGGGAAGTGCGGTAACTACCGACGCCTCAATGGCCAGTCGCTGCTCCTGCGGTGGCGTCGCCCGCTTCCAGAACCAGAAGCCGGTGGCGATGGCCACCAGCACGAGATGCAGCAGAATCGACAGCGACCAGGAGGACCAACCGCTGCGCGGGGCCGGGGCGATCACGGCTTTCTGGCTGCAGCTTGTGGCAGTGGATCGGTCAGAAAACCCAGCTTGCTTGCACCTGCCGCCTGCAGGATGACCATCGCCCC
>JANPGU010000291.1:0-6340 GCA_031424095.1 Gammaproteobacteria bacterium | reverse complement strand
GCCGGCATTGTGGCCACCCTGGAAGCGCGCCACGGCAGTGGCTCGCTCCATCAGCAGGTCGACGACCTTGCCTTTGCCTTCGTCGCCCCACTGGGTGCCGATCACAACTACAAAACGACCCATTTACAGCCTTCTCTTCAGGATCTGACAATGAACAACAACGCCAGGCCGGCCAGCATGCTGACGAGCCCGGCAATGCGCAGCTCGCGCTCTGCCAGCGCCGCCATCTGCGCAAAGATGCGCTTGGTCGCCGCCGGATTCAGAAATGGCAGCAGGCCTTCCAGCACCAGCAGGATGGCGAGCGCGGCCAGCAGATCCGACCAGGCAAAACCCACGCGCGACTCCCGGCGAACCTTTGCAGCCTAACGCCGCCCCGACGAATTCAGGTATTTGAAGAATTCGCTCTCGGGTGTTACCACCCACACGTCGCCATCACGAGCCAGCGCGCTGCGATAGGCCTGCAGGCTGCGGTAGAACGCATAGAACTCCGGCGACTTGCCATAGGCCTGCGAGTAGATGCGTGACGCCAGCGCGTCGCCCTCGCCGCGCAAACGCTGCGAATCGCGCTGCGCGTTGGCCAGTAATTCGGTCCGCTGCCGGTCGGCGCCGGCACGGATGCGCTCGGCCTCGGCGCTGCCTTCGGCGCGCAGCTGGTTGCCACGTGCCCGGAAGCTTTCCTGCATGCGTTGATAGACCGAACCGCTGACCTCGTCGGGCAGGTCGATGCGCTGCACGCGCACGTCGATCAGCTCGACGCCGAGTTCCTTCACCGCCTCGCTGGCGCGGCTGAACATGTCACCGGTGAATGCCGTGCGCTCCGTGATGACGATTTCCTGCAGCGTGCGGCGCGCGACCACGCCCTTGATGCCGTCCTTGACGTTGTCACCGAGGCGCGACGACGCGAATTCCGAGCTGCCATTCGTGGTGCGGTAATAGGTGGCCGGATCCTTGACGCGCCACTTCACGTAGAAGTCGACGATCAGCGCCTTGTTCTCGCTGGTGAGGAAGGTCTCACCTTCATAGCGTTGGGTGATGATGCGGCGCTCGAAGCGGCGGATGTTGTCGATTAGCGGCACCTTCATGTGCAGGCCTGGCCCATAGCCGACGCCGATGATCTCGCCAAACCGCATGCGGATCGCGACTTCTGTTTCGCTGACCTGGAACAGCGAACCCCAGGCCACAGCCAGCAGCGCCAGCAGTCCGAACAGCAACGAGGGTGCGCGCGGGTTCATCAGCGCACTCCCCGGCTGCGGCCGTCCACCGTCACGGTGGGCATTTCCGTGATCTCGGAACCTGTTGCCGGCGCTGCGCCAGTGCGCGCGCCGCTGCGCTCGAGCAGCTTGTCGAGCGGCAGGTAGATCATGTTGCCGCCCGGTCCACCCTTGGAGTCGATGATGACCTTCTTCGACTGCTGCATGATCTGCTCGATGGTCTCGATGTACATGCGCTGCCGTGTGACCTCGGGTGCCTGCGCATAGGCGGAATAGACGCTGTTGAAGCGCGCGACATCACCCTCGGCGAGCGACACGACCTGGGCTTTGTATCCTTCCGCATCCTGCATCTGGCGTTGCACGGAGCCCTGCGCCTTGGGCAGGATGTCGTTGGCGTAGGCCTGCGCTTCCTTGCTGTAGCGCTCGCGGTCTTCGATGGCCTTGTTGGCATCGCGCTGGGCGGCGACCACGGCGTCTGGCACCTGCACATCGGTAAGGTTGACGCTGGTGACGCGTATGCCGGTGTTGTAACTGTCGAGCGTGCGCTGGATGAGATCGCGCGCACTGGTGGATATCTGCTGCCGCGCCGCGCCCAGCACGCCCTCCAGGCTGGCCTGCCCGACGATTTCGCGGATGGCGCTTTCGCTGACTTCGGCCAGCGTGTTCTCCACGTCCCTGACCTGGAACAGCACCTTCACCGGATCGACGTTCTGGTACTGGATGGCGGCACGGATTTCCACCAGGTTCACGTCCGCGGTGAGCATGCGCGAGCGGTACTCGACACTGTTCACGGCCGACACATTCACTTTGGTGACTTTTTCGATGGGCCAGGGGAAGGCCCATCCCCAGCCTTCGTTGCGCACTTCGCTGAAGCGGCCGAAGCGCTGGATCACGCCCTTGTCCGAGGCATTGATCTGGAACATGCCGGAGGCCAGCCACAGCAGTAACAGCAGTGCCGCCAGCAGCAGACCCAGCTTGCCGGAGGATTCACCCGCGTCCCCGCCGGCCGCGCCGCCGGAACCATCGCCCGAGCCACCGCCCAGCATCGATTGCAGGCGCTGCTGCCAGTTCTTCAGGGTTTCATCCAGACCGCCGGATTTACCGGCAGGACGTTTCTTTCCCCAGGGTGATTCACCCCGGTTTCCAGGCTCGTTCCAGGCCATCTATTTCTGCTTTGCGCGCAAGGGGTTGGTTACCGCCATCCCGATGAATGACGATGCGTCGTGCTTGGGGATTCTAGGGTATCGCCGTCGGCAGGAACAAGTTTCGCGCCCGGCACGCGCAACAGGGCCGCTAGCTCCTGATCAGGCAGGTCCAGCTCCAGTTCCAACATCTCGTCCAGGCTGCGTTCGCGCTGCACGACGCCGGCCGCGTACAGGCGCGCGCGCGCGGCACCCGCGGCCAGCGGCAGCTGCACGCGCACCCGCCGTACGCTGCGCGACAATCGCTCCGCGACGGCATGTCCCAGCAGGTCGAGACCCTGGTTGTTGGCAGCACTGATCCACACGGCTTCCACGCTGCCGTCTTCGCCGCGATCGACCCGTGGCGCTTCTTCGAGGCGGTCGATCTTGTTGAACACGCGGATGCTGGGAATCTCCCCCGCGCCGATCTGCGCCAGCACGCTGTCCACTTCTGCCATGTGTTCGGCACGACGGGGATCGCTGGCGTCGATTACATGCAGCAACAGCGTGGCCTCGCGCGCCTCGGTGAGCGTCGACTGGAATGCGGCGACCAGTTCATGCGGCAGGTCGCGGATGAAGCCGACGGTATCCGCCACCACCACCGGTGTCCCGCCCGGCAGCTTCAGCCGCCGCACCGTGGGATCAAGCGTCGCGAACAACTGGTCCGCGATGTATGCCTGCTCGCCGGTTAGGCTGCGGAACAGCGTGGACTTGCCAGCGTTGGTATAACCCACCAGCGCGACGGACGGCACCGGGATTGCGACGCGGGCGCTGCGGCCGGTCTCGCGCTGCTGCTTCAGCTTCAGCAGGCGCTGCGTGAGGACCTTCACGCGCTGTCCCAGCAGCCGACGGTCGGTTTCAAGCTGTGTTTCACCAGGGCCGCGCAGACCAATGCTGCCACCGCGCTGCCGCTCGAGATGGGTCCAGCCGCGCACCAGGCGACTGGCGATATGTTTCAGCTGCGCCAGTTCGACTTCGAGTTTGCCCTCATGACTCTTGGCCCGCTGGGCAAAGATATCGAGGATGAGCCCGCTGCGGTCCAGCACACGCTTGCCGGTGAGCTTTTCCAGATTGCGTTCCTGGCTCGGGGACAAAGGATGGTCGACGAGGATGAGATCTGCTTCATGCGCCTCGGCCTCGAGACGGATTTCCTCCGCCTTGCCGCTGCCGACGAAGAAGCGTGGGTCAGGCCGCTGACGCGTACCCGTGATCTGCACCACCGGGATGGCGCCGGCAGAAGTTGCCAGCTGCGAAAATTCGCTGAGGTCTTCCGGATCCAGCGGCGCGCCTAAACCCAGGCGTACGAGCACTGCCCGTTCGCCATTACGTGGACGCTCGAACATCAGCTGGCGGTGGTCTCCGCAGCGGCCTCTTCTTCCTCAGCGCCCGGGATGCGGACATTGCGTGCCGGCACAACCGTGGAGATGGCGTGCTTGTACACCATCTGATTGACACTGTTCTTCAACAGGACGACAAACTGATCGAAGGAATCGATGGTTCCCTGAAGCTTGATGCCGTTGACCAGATAGACAGAGACCGGCACGCGCTCTTTTCGCAGGGCGTTCAGGAACGGATCCTGAAGCGATTGGGTCTTGGCCACGACTTACTCCTTATTTTTGATGCAACGCATTCTATCATGGAGGTTGCTTTGCTTTGATCAAGACCCCGAGCATTTGTTCCATCGCTGGCCGGTCAAATGGATCGCCGCGCAGCACGGTGGCTGCGGGCGGCAGCAGCGAATCCGAGCGCAGCCAGGTCAGCTGGCGTTTTGCCAGCTGCCGCGTCGCCTCGAGCGCATGCTGTACCGCGCTGTCCAGCGGCTCGGTTCCGCGGTTATAACCAGCCAGTTGCCGGTATCCAACCAGCCGCATTGCAGGGGAATTCTCGTTCAGCGTGCCCCGTGCGAGAAGGTTACTGACTTCCTCAGGAAACCCCTCGGCCATCATCGCGTCGAGCCTTGCAGCCAATGCCGAATGCAGCAAATCGCGCCGTTCGGGCGCGAGCACACAGATGTGCCAGTCGCAAAATGACGACGGTTTTGCACCACGAGTCCAGTGGTGCCCCAACGGGCGGCCGGAAATCTGCAGCACCTCCAGTGCACGCTGAATGCGCTGTGCGTCATTCGGGTGGATGCGCGCAGCGCTTTGCGGATCCTGCAGTGCAAGTTCGGCATGCAATGCCGGCCAGCCACTGATCGCTGCCCGCGCATCGAGGTTGGCGCGCAGGGCCGGATCCGCAGCGGGCAGGGCCGCAATGCCCTGAAACAGCGTCCTGTAGTACAGCATCGTGCCGCCCACCAGCAACGGCACGTGACCGCGCGCCGTTATTTCATGCAGCAGCGCCATACAGTCGGCGCGAAACTCGCCAGCGGAATAGCTCTGCTCGGGCTCGCGGATGTCGATCAGGTGATGTCGCACCTTACGGCGTTCGGCCGCAGATGGTTTCGCAGTGCCGATATCCATGCCGCGATACACCTGCGCCGAATCGACACTGATGATCTCCACCGCCAGGCGGGCAGCAATCTGCAGCGCGAGCGCACTCTTGCCGGAGCCTGTGGGACCGAGTATTGCGATGGCTGCCGGCACCGGACCCGCCGATTGGTATTGCACGCTGCGGATCCTGACTATCGGCCGCGCAAGAACAACCGGTCGAGATCCGACAGCGCCACACGCGTGAAGGTCGGTCGACCGTGATTGCACTGGCTGGCGCGATCGGTCTGCTCCATCTGTCGCAGCAGCGCTTCCATCTCAGGCAGCGTCAGGCGACGACCTGCATGCACGGCGCCACGGCAGGCAAGCGTTGCGAGCAGCCGATGCTCTGCGCCCTCGACGTGGTGCGCGCCCTCGTCATTGGCCACCGCCAGCGCCGTGGTTCGCACCAGCGTCGCCACATCGTCGCGCGCCAGCAATGCAGGCACCGAGCGCACGGCGATGCTGTCGGGTGCCAGCTGGGCGATCTCGAATCCACAGCGCGACCACTCCGCCGCCTCTTCCAGCATGCGCTCGACAATCGGCGCAGGCAGGCAGACCACGACGGGTTCCAGCAGTTGCTGCGCATCGGCACGCCGCGCAGCGTGGTCCGCCTTCATCTTTTCGTAGAGCACGCGCTCATGACCTGCATGCATGTCGACCAGCACCAGCCCCGCCGCATCCTGGGCCAGGATGTAAATGCCATGCAGCTGCGCGATGGCGGTGCCCAGCGGTCGCTCGACGCCAGGGCCTGGCGCGGCAGCGAGCGGGGCATCGGCCGCATTGCCAATGGCTTCGCGCACCGCCCATGGACTGTGCGCAGAAAAGTCATGGGCCTGAAAATCAAAGGCATTGCTGCCGGAAGGTGCCTGTGGCGCACGCGTATCCACCGCACTGGACTGCATGCCCGGCCGCGTCTGCGACAAACGGCGCTCGACGGCGCGCTGAATGAAATCATGTACGCCGCGCGATTCGCGGAAGCGCAGTTCCTGCTTGGCAGGATGCGCGTTGACATCCACTTCATGCGGATCGATGGCGAAGGCCAGCACATAGGCCGGATGTCGTCCGCCGAACAGCACATCGCGATAGCCAAGTTTCACGGCATTGAGCAGCAGGCGATCGCGCACTGCCCGCGCATTCACGAACCAGTGGGTGAGGTCCGACTGCGCGCGCGAGAACGTGGGCTGGCTGATCCAGCCCGCCAGACGCAGGGACGCGGCAGAGACATCGATCTCCATGCAACCCGCCGCAAAATCCTCGCCCAGCACTGTTGCCAGCCGGGCGCGTTGCGCGGTCGAGTCCAGCGCCGGCGTAACGCGCAACTGTTCACGGCCGTTGTTGACATAGCGAATGCCCACATCGAATCGCGACAGCGCCAGCCGCTCCACCATGCGCAGCACGTGCAGGGACTCGGTCGAATCGCTGCGCAGGAACCGGCGCCGCGCCGGCACATTGAAGAACAGGTCGCGCACCTCGATCA
>JANPGU010000290.1:0-7521 GCA_031424095.1 Gammaproteobacteria bacterium | reverse complement strand
AACTCCCTTGCCACCATTGCCGTTGCCACCGATCTCGGCATCGACGACGGCGCGATCCAGCGGGCGCTGTCCGGCTTCCAGGGCATCGACCGCCGCCTGCAGGTGGTTGGTGAGTTCAGGACGTTGTGCAGCCCGGGGAGGTTGACGGTGACGTCGAGTACATCGGCGCGGCCTCTGCGGATCACCTGGAAGCGCGTGCGGCCAGCCTGACGCTCGATATCGACGGCGCGGATGTCGGCGTTCTCGTTCAGGCCGTAGCTCAGGATCGGACGGCCCACCTGCGGCAGCAAGGTCGCAAGTTCAGGATCATCCGCGCACAGCACGGCAAGACCATAGAACGGCAGGTTGTGCAGAAACTCGAGGAAGCTCTGCCGCAACTTCTGGAAGTCGCCGCCATGCGTGCCCAGATGATCGTTGTCGATGTTGGTGACGATGGCGACCATCGGCTGCAGATGCAGGAATGAGGCATCGCTCTCGTCGGCCTCGGCCACCAGGTAACGGCCTGTGCCGAGGCGGGCATTGGTGCCGGCACTCTTGAGCCGGCCACCGATGACGAAGGTGGGATCCTCGCCACCCTCTGCCAGCACGCTGGCCACCAGACTCGTGGTCGTGGTCTTGCCATGCGTGCCCGCCACCGCAATGGCATAGCGGAAACGCATGAGCTCACCGAGCATTTCCGCGCGCGGCACCACCGGTATGCGCGCGTCCAGTGCCGCGGCCACCTCGGGATTGTCGCGATTGATGGCCGTGGAAACCACCACCACATCCGCGCCGGCAATGTTGGCTGCGTCATGGCCGAGCAGCACGCGCGCACCGAGCTGCGCCAGGCGCCGCGTGACGGCGCTGGCCTTGATGTCGGAGCCCTGCACTTCATAGCCCAGGTTCAGCAGCACCTCGGCGATGCCACCCATGCCGCTGCCGCCGATGCCGATGAAGTGCACACGGTGGATGCGGCGCATGCCGTCGTTGAGGCGGCGGTTCTGGACGGTGGTGCTAGTGTTCAAGCGCGTAGCTCCGCGGCCAGGCAGGCATCCAGCAGCTGCTGGGCCGCCGCGGGCTTTGCAACACCGCGGGCTGCTTCGGCCATTGCCAGCAGGCGGGCACGGTCACTGCCGAGTTCGAGCAGCACGGCGGCCAGCGATTCGGCGTTCACCGCGACATCGGCGATGCGGCGCGCCGCACCGGCGTCGACGAGAAACTGCGCGTTATGGGTCTGATGATCGTCCACGGCGTGCGGATACGGCACCAGCACGGCGCCGACACCCGCCGCAGCCAGTTCTGCAATGGTCAGCGCACCGGCACGGCAGAGCACGAGGTCCGCCCAGCCCAAAGCCTCGGCCATGTCGGCGATGAACGGTGACACATCGCCGCTCACGCCCGCCTGCGCATACGCTTTGCGTGCGGCATCGATATGCTTCTCACCGGATTGGTGACGGATGGTGAAGCGCAGCGCCGAGTTCTTCGCCAGCAGCGCCACAGCCTGTGGCACGGCGTTGTTCAGGCGCATCGCGCCCAGACTTCCGCCGACCACCAGCAGACGCAGTGCACCGTCACGACCGGCGAAGCGCTGTACCGGCGAGGGCAGCGCAGCGATGTCCGCGCGCACCGGGTTGCCGATCATGCGCACACCGCGAACGCCTGCAAATGCGGAAGGAAAAGCGGTCAGCACTTCACGTGCCAGTGGCGCAAGGCAGCGATTGGTGAAGCCGGCGATTGCATTCTGCTCATGGATCAGCAGCGGACGGCGGCACAGCCACGCAGCAAGACCGCCTGGGCCGGTCACGAACCCACCCAGACCGATCACCACTGCGGGCCGATGGTGCCGCATCACGGCGAGTGCCTGCCAGAGTGCACGCAACAGGGTCCACGGCGCGGCAAGCAAAGTGCGCATTCTCTTGCCACGCAGGCCACCGACGGACAGCCACTCGATTGGAAAATTCTCCGCAGGCACGAGGCGCGCCTCGAGTCCGCGGCGCGTTCCCAGCCAGATCACTTCGCGCGAGCGCGCGCGCAGCAGCCGTGCCAGCGCCAGTGCGGGGAACACATGCCCACCGGTGCCGCCGGCCATGATGAGTACCGGCCGGCTCATGTGGCGCCCGCCGCGTCACGGCGCGACTGGCTGGCCGAGCCGCGGCTGCGCACCATCACTTCGTGGTGAATGCGCAGGACCATGCCGAACCAGGCCAGCGTCACCAGCAGGCTGCTGCGGCCATAGCTCATGAATGGCAGCGTCAGGCCCTTGGTCGGCAGCACGCCCATGTTGACGCCGATGTTGACCAGCGACTGCGCACCCACCCACAGCGCGAATGCCGCCGCCAGATAAGACTGGAACTTCAGACCCGCATCCGAGGCGAGCCGCGCGATGTACAGCACGCGCCACACCAGCGCCAGAAACAGTCCGAGCGTGAGCACCACGCCCACCAGACCCAGTTCCTCGGCCAGCACCGCAAACAGGAAATCGGTGTGCGCCTCGGGCAGATAGAACAGCTTCTGCACGCTTTCGCCGATGCCGACGCCGAACCACTGGCCACGCCCGATGGCGATCAGCGACTGCGTCAGCTGGAAACCACTGTCGAAGGCATGCGCCCAGGGATCCATGAATGAGGTCAGCCGCCGCACCCGGTAGCTGGCGGAAATCATCAGCAGGCCGAAGGCCGCCGCGGCCACCAGTACGCACACGAGCACCCAGCGCAGGCGTGCACCCGCGAGGAAAAGCATTCCGAACGCCGTCATGAACAAAACCGTGGCAGCTCCGAAATCCGGCTCGAACAACAGCACCGCGCAGAACAGGCTCACCAGACCCAGCGGCTTCACCAGCCCCATGAAGGTCTCATGCAGTTCCTTTTCCCGACGCACGGCATAGGACGCAATCCAGCACAGCACCAGGATGCGCGCCACTTCAGAAGCCTGCAGATTGAAGCCGGCGATCCGCAGCCAGCGGCGACTGCCGTTGACCTCGTGCCCTACGCCGGGAATCAGCACCGCCACCAACAGCACGGCCGCGGCGATCAGCAGCAGGCTGGCGTACTTCTGGTAGAGGTCCGTAGGTACCGCGCACAGCAGTGCAGCCAGCGCCATGCCCGCCAGCGCCAGCAGGAACTGGCTTTTCATGTAGCTGAAGGGATCGCCGCCATTATGCGAGGCGATGGAGATCGAAGCCGAGGTCACCATCACCAGACCCAGCAGCAGGATCGACATGACGATGCCGATCAGCAGCGGATCCAGTCGCAGTCCACCACCGCTGCGCGCGGCGGCTCTTGGCATGGCCTGCGCGGTGCTGCTCATGCTGCCAGCCTCCGCACTGCATCCGCGAAGGTCTGGCCGCGATGGGCATAGTCGCGGAACATGTCGAGACTGGCGCAGGCCGGTGACATCAGTACGGTATCGCCGACGCGCGCCGCGCGTGCGGCAGCGACCACGGCTGCTTCCAGCGTGTCGCAACGCTCGGTGGCGCAGACACCCTGCAGCGCGGCTTCGATCTGCGGCGCATCGCGACCGATCAGCAGCACCCGGCGCACCTTGCCGGAGAACGCGGCGCGCAGCGGGGAGAAATCCTGGTTCTTGCCGTCGCCGCCGGCGATCAGCAGCAACGGACCTTTGAATCCAGCTACGGCGGCGAGGGTGGCGCCGACGTTGGTTCCCTTGGAATCATTGACATAGCGCACGCCCGCTACATCTGCCACCCAGGCCGCGCGATGCGGCAGACCGGGAAATTCGCGCAGCGCCTCGATCATCGCGGCACGGGCCAGACCCAGTGCATCGCCCAGCGCGAGAGCCGCCAGCGCATTGGCCGCATTGTGGCTGCCGACGATGCGCATGCTGTCCACTGCCAGCAATGGTTGGTCGTGATGACACAGCCAGTCCGCGCCAGCCTGATTGCGCACACAGTATTCCGCGCCCCGATCGGCATGCAGCGAGAAACTTGCAGCGCGCTGGCCGGGTCGCGCCATCGCAGCCACCAGCGGATCGTCCACGTTGATCACGGCAACGCCGCAGCGATCGAAGATGCGCGCCTTCGCGGCGGCATAGGCCGGCATGTCGGCATACCGGTCCATGTGATCGGGCGTGACATTCAGCACGGTTGCAGCGGCAAGCTGCAGCGAGTGGGTGGTCTCCAGCTGGTAGCTGGAAAGCTCCAGCACATACAAGCCAGCCGCCGTGCCATCCAGCAGCGCCAGCGCCGGCGGCGACAGATTGCCACCCGCGCGCGCAACCAGGCCCGCGCGTTCGGCCATGCGCGCCACCAGCGTCGTCACCGTGCTCTTGCCATTGGTGCCGGTGATGCCCACCACCGGCTTCGCACCGCTGCGCGCGAACAGCTCGATATCGCCGATGACCGGCACGCCGAGGCTGCGCGCGGTGACGAAGAATGGATCGTTCTGCGGCAGGCCGGGCGACGCGACCACATAGTCCACATCACTCAGCAGCCCCTCATCCAGTCCGCCCAGCGCAATGCGCAGGCCAGGCGCAATCTGCCGCAGCTCCGCAAGTCCAGGTGGCTCACGGCGCGAATCCGTGGCCGTCACCTGCCAGCCGCGCGCGAGCAGGTGCCGGATCACGGAATGACCCGTCTTGCCCAGACCCGCCACGACCGCACGCAGTGCCACGTTCAACGCACCTTCAGGGTTGCAAGGCCGATGAGCACCAGCAGCAGGCTGATGATCCAGAAGCGCACGATCACCTTCGGCTCGGCCCAGCCCTTGAGCTCGAAATGATGATGAATCGGCGCCATGCGGAAGATGCGCTTGCCGCGCAGCTTGAACGAAGCCACCTGCAGGATCACCGACGCCGTCTCGAGCACGAAGATGCCGCCCATGATCAGCACCACCAGCTCCTGCCGCACGATCACCGCGATGACACCGAGCGCAGCGCCCAGCGCCAGTGCGCCCACGTCTCCCATGAACACCTGGGCGGGATAGGTGTTGAACCACAGGAAGCCGAGCCCCGACCCGACCATTGCCGCGCAGATGACAGCGACTTCTCCGGCGCCGGGCACGGCCGGAATGCCGAGATAATTGACCAGGTTCACGTTGTCGCTGACCCAGGCGAATATCCCCAGCGCTCCCGCGACCATCGCCGTTGGCATGATGGCCAGGCCGTCGAGCCCGTCGGTGAGATTCACCGCATTGCTCATGCCGACGATCATCAGGTACGTCAGCACCACGAAGCCCACCGCGCCCAGCGGCAGCGCAAAGGTCTTCAGCAGCGGCAGATACAGCGTGGTCTCGCCCACCGCGCGCGCCGTATAGAACAGCACCAGCGCCGCTCCCAGACCGGCGACCGACTGCCAGAGATATTTCCAGCGCGCGGCCAGCCCCTTGGAATTGCCGACCACCAGCTTCAGGTAGTCGTCATAGAAGCCGATGAGGCCGAAGGCCAGCGTGACACCCAGCACCACCCACACCTTGCGGTTGGCGAGATTCGCCCACAGCAGCGTGGTCAGCGTTATCGACACGATGATCAGCGCCCCGCCCATGGTCGGCGTGCCTGCTTTCTTCAGATGCGTCTGCGGACCATCGCTGCGCACCTGCTGTCCCACCTGGTAGCGCGACAGCCAGCGGATCATTGCCGGCCCGATGGCCAGCGAAATCAGCAGCGCCGAACTGACGGCAAGAATCGCGCGCAGCGTCAGGTACGAGAAGACGTTGAAGAAGGTATGCGTCTCCGCCAACCGCTGTGCCAGCCAGTACAGCATCAGTGGGTACCTTTGGCGGGAAGGCCGGTGAGATGCGCGACCACGCGCTCCAGGCGGTTGGAACGCGAACCCTTCACCAGCAGTGTCACGTCGCTGGACAGCGCTTCGTCCACGGCGCGCGACAGCAGGTCGGTGTCGGAGAACCAGCTGGCGCCATTGCCGAAGGACTCCACCGTGAGCGTGCTCAGCGGTCCGGTGGCGAAGATGCGCCGCACGCCGCGCTCACGCGCATAGCTGCCGATCTCCACATGGCTGTCGCGGGCATGATCACCCAGCTCGCCCATGTCGCCCATCACCAGCCACGCCTGGCCGGGCAACTGTGTCAGCACGTCGATGCCGGCCCGCATGGAACTGGGGTTGGCGTTGTAGGAGTCATCGATCAGCTGCGCGCCGTGATGCGTGCGCGTCGGTTGCAAACGGCCAGCAACCGGCTGCATGGCTGCAAGACCCAGCACCACGTCATCCAGCGTCGCACCGGCCTGCACCGCGGCCGCAGCAGCGGCCAGCGCATTGCGCACGTTGTGCCGGCCACCGACGTTCAGCCTTACGGCGCGCTGCCCGAGCGGCGACTGCAGCGTGAAGGTCACGCTGAATCCGGACTCGCCCAGGGTCTCCGCCACTTCGGTGGCGCGAAAATCGGCCGCGCTGTCGACACCGAAGGTCACGGCCCGTGCATTGGTCATGCCGCGCCACAGATCCGCGTACACATCGTCGGCATTGATGATGGCGACGGCTGTCGTGGCAAGGCCAGCCACCATCTCGCCTTCCGCGCGCGCCACGCCATCGAGATCGCCAAAGCCTTCCAGATGCTCGGCGCCAGCATTGGTGATCAAACCCACTGTCGGCTTCACGATCTCGACCAGCGCCGCCACTTCACCCGGATTGTTCGCGCCGATCTCGATGACGGCGCTATGGTGCTCTTCGGCCAGGCGCAGCAGCGTGAGCGGCACCCCGACGTGATTGTTCAGGTTGCCACGCGTGGCCAGACAGGCGCCGCGCTGGGCAAGAATCGACGCGGTCATTTCCTTGACCGTGGTCTTGCCATTGCTTCCCGCAACGCCGACGACCGGGGCTTTGAAGCTCTCGCGCCACGCGGCAGCCGCACGCGTCAACGCCGCCTGGCCATCGGCCACTTCGACCAGCGGCAACGGCGCAGCGGTGATGACGCGATCAACCACCGCCGCAACGGCGCCCGCATCGGCAGCGGCGCGCAGGAATTCATTGCCGTCAAAGCGCGGACCACGCAATGCCAGGTAGATCTCGCCGGCGCGCAGCGTGCGCGTATCCGTATTGACCGCACTGTAGGCGCGATCCTCACCAACGTAGCGACCACCGCAGATCTGCGCAAATGCCTTCAGGCTGCGCTTCATGCGGCCACCTGCAGCAGTTCGCGCACTACCTGCTGGTCGCTGAAATAATGCGACTCGGTGCCGACGATCTGATACGTCTCGTGGCCCTTGCCCGCCACCAGCACCACGTCACCCGCGGCCGCAGTCTCCAGGGCCTGCACGATGGCCATGCGCCGATCCGGCACAACCGCGACCGTCGCCGCGCCGGTGCCGGCCTTGATGTCCGCTAGAATCTGCGCGGCATCTTCGGTGCGCGGATTGTCGTTGGTGAGCACGATGCGGTCGGCAGCGCGCGCGGCCACCGCACCCATCAACGGACGCTTGCCGCGATCGCGATCGCCACCACAGCCGAACACTACGGTCAGCCGACCGGCGCAATGCCGACGCAATACCTGCAGGGCTTTTTCCAGTGCATCCGGCGTGTGGGCGTAGTCCACCACCACCATCGGCCTGCCCGGTTGCGCGAAAACTTCGAGC
>JANPGU010000289.1:0-3691 GCA_031424095.1 Gammaproteobacteria bacterium | reverse complement strand
GTCGTACCCGGCTGGTCACGAAATAAGTGCGCGACGCCCTTCGGGGTCGCGTTCTCCGAGTGGCGCGCAATAAAGACACAATCCGCGTCACGCGCGTCTCCAACGTGCCCTTCCGAAATCTCGATAAGTGGATTCAGCCCCCCACTAGCGCCGGGGGTTTGTTCGGTTCGCGAATCAAGCGCTTATCGCCTTACCGTAATGCTGGTTTGAGTAACCGACGGGCCAAACTGATCCATGCCAATGCCCTTGGGGGCGGTCGGGATTACCAGTTTCACCCAGACGGCATCCGGACCCTTGAAATACGAAGTCTCGGTCGCCTTGCGCAGGGCGTCGATGCTGTCCTGCTGCTTCCCGGAGGTCGCGTTGGCGAAACCCGGCAGCTCGAACACGACCCATGAGTCTTTGGCCATTTCGGTCAAGCTGATAGAAACTTCCGGTCTTTCGGTCTTCACACGGATTTCGGTACCGGCGCGCACAGTGCTCTGATTGGCCGTGATCTTGAAGTCCTTGCCATTGCGGCGCAGCGTGACGGGTGACCCGGCACCCAGATCAGCGAGGGTTCCGCCGGGCTTGTTCATGAAAAGGCGTCCGACATCACCTGTGCACACGGCGGCGTTCCAGGTCGGCTGAATCTTGCAGGTGTTGTCCGTGGCGACGCTGTCGTTCTCGCCGTCGTTGATCAGGATATAGGCGTTGCGCTTGCCACCGACCGAGCCGTCCAGATCCTGGAACCCCGCAGTCCGGTAAGCCACGCCACCCCGGTTGTCGTTGTCGAATCGCTTGTCGATTTTCGGGAAATACACGGGCTTGGCATTGACGAAACGCGCTCCCTTAATCGTGTTGGTCGTGGTGACGCCGGAGCTCGTGAACATCAGCCAGGAGAGCGCTCCTGATCCACGTTGTTTGTTGTCCTTGAAGTTCACGAACGTCGTGTCGACCACGTCATGACGGTAGTCGTAGTACTCGTAGCCGCGAATCGGAAAGTCGGGAATCAGGCGCTTCGGCAGGCTGCGCTTGTAGGCCATTTCCTCTGGCGTAACAGGATTGCCGATGTTCTCGGTTTCGCCCACGAACAGCGAATCCACCACCAGCGATGTCAGAGGGTCTCTGCCGTTCGAACCGGAGGCGTGCGTGTACCCGATGGCGTTGTCGGCGAGCTTCACGTTGCGGAAGATGTGGGCCTCGCCCCGGCCCCAGATGCCGCCATTGCGGTTCTTGTAGCTGGTGAGATTCTCGAACAGCGTTTCCACCCTCTTGCTGTTCGGGTCAGCGGGATTTTCCGTGGGCATGTGTGAATTGCCGGTGAGGCCAAAAGTGTTATCCACACCGATGTTCCGGTCGAACATGAACCCGTCGAAGTTGGAATGGGCCACGTTGCCTTTGAATGTGCCCATTTTGGTTCGACGTGGCCAGGTGGCCTTGGCGATGTCCGTGCCCTCGAACTGACCTTGCGGGTGTTCCGGCAGCGACAGCCAGAAGCCATTCTCTTCAGAGCCGGCGGCCACGTTGTCGATGAAGCTGTTGTCCGGATTGGTGATCCAGTAAGCCGCTACCGTGTTGTCCGAAGGCAGCAGGGTGTCCTTGGCGGCAAAGCTGATCTTCCGTACTTCCAGGCGTTTCTCGTACGGATAGTCGTTGTCGCCGTTGGCGGCGAGATTGGTCGGCACGCAGCGCTTGCTCGTATGGCACTTGATCTGGATCGCCAGGTTGTGCACGAACTGGTTGCCGTGCTCGATGCCGTCTTCCAGGAAGAAGCAATGGCCCACGATGTTGTAGGTGACGTTGTTCTCCACCTGCAGGTAGTTCGTGCCGTGCACGGTGACGCAACGGTTGTAGGTGTCGTGGACGGCCGCGTTGCGGACGTACTGTCCTTCGGCGTCGCCGACCAGATGCCAGTGGATGGGATAGCGGGCCAGCGTCAGGTTCTGGCCCATGCGGTTGAGCTCGACGCCTTCCACGTACATGTGGCTCGAGGGCATCGCCATGATGTGGCCGCCGAAGAAGGTCTGTTCGGCGTCGGCGGAGGCCTGCACTTTGATGTTGCGGGTGAGGTTGGCCACTTCGCCGCGTTCGTCGACGTTGAAAGTGATCTTGCCGAAGTGCATGTAGGTGAGCGGTTTGTCGAGCGTGATGGTGTTGCGGCTGATGGCAGCGATGGTGCGACGCTCGGCCTGGCGGGGGTCGTAGTCGGTGGACGCGAGGACGATCTCGTCACCCACGCGCCACTGCGCGGCGTTCAGCACCTCGATCGAGGTGGCGCCGGCCTTGGCGGTGCTGGAGAGCTTGCTCCAGGTGTTGGTGCGGTCGCCGTGCAGGTTGAGGGTGCCGCCCGAGAGCATGATGCCGCGGTCGCCCATGCCGCCCATGACGTCTTCGCCCTTCACATTGTCGGTGAGGGTGATGGTGGCCTTGCGCGTATGGGGGCTGGCCTCGCTGCCGATCGCGAGCTCTCCGTGCACCATGATCCACTCGGAGGTGAGCTCCAGGTCGGCGTCGTCGGAGAAACTGAGCTTGCCATCGATGGAGAGGCCGGCCAGCGCGGGCGGGCTGACGTCGAGCACAACCTCCTTGTCTCTGCCGATGGTGACCTTGTCGCCCGCGGCGGGGACTTTGCGGTTCGGCCAGCTGGCGGGGTCGGACCATTTCGTGGCAGCGACGGCGGAAACGCTGGCCAGTACCAAAGCTGGAACGAGCGACACGACAAGGAACGAGCGATTTTTTCTGCTCACGACGTCAACCCCCACTTTATCGGCTCACCACAATGCTGGTTTGCGTGTCCAACGGGCCAAACTGATCCCTGCCAACGCCCTTGGGGTCGGTCGGGATGACCAGTTTCACCCAGACGGCGTCCGGACCCTTGAAATACGAAGTCTCGGTCGCCTTGCGCAGGGCGTCGATGCTGTCCTGCTGCTTCCCGGAGACCACGTTGGCAAAACCCGGCAGTTCGAACACGACCCATGAGTCTTTGGCCATTTCAGTCAACCCGATAGCAACTTCCGGTCTTTCGGTCTTCACACGGATCTCGGTACCGGCGCGCACAGTGCTCTGGTTGGCCGTGATCTTGAAGTCCTTGCCATTGCGGCTGAGGGTTATTGGCTTTGCAGGAGCAGCCGGCGTAAGAACAGTCGCCCGCGCAGGCGCAGGCGCAGCCGACCGCAGAGCAACATCTTTCAGCGCAAGATCAGCACCCCTTGAGGGTCCGGGCCTTCTGACATTGAACTGAATGCGTCCGATATCACCCTTGCACACAGCGGCGTTCCAGGTTGGCTGGATCTTGCAGGTGTTATCCGTGGCAACGCTGTCGTTCTCGCCGTCGTGGATCAGGACATAGGAGTCACGGATGCCGGTCGTCGAGCCGTCCAGATCGTGGATCGCCGCGGTCCGGTAGGCCGTCGCACCCCGGTTGTCACCGTCGAATCTGGGGTCGAGTTTCGGAAAGTACACGGGCTTGGCATTGACGAATTTTGCGCCCGAGACCGTGTTCTCGGTGGTCACTCCGGCGCCCGTGAACAACAGCCATGAAAGCCCGCCGGCTCCGCGCTGCTTGTTGTCCTGGAAGTTCACGAAGGTCGTGTTCACTACGTCATGGCGGTAGTCGTAGTACTCGTAGGCGCGGATCGGGAAGTCGGGAATCAGGCGCTTCGGCAGGCTGCGGCCGTAGGCCTTTTCCTCCGGCGTCACGGGGTTGCCG
>JANPGU010000288.1:0-27119 GCA_031424095.1 Gammaproteobacteria bacterium | reverse complement strand
ATTTCGCGCATCACCCCACCGCCATCACCACCACGATCGAAGGATTGCGTCGCCGCATCGGCAGTTCGCGGCTGGTGGCCGTGCTCGAGGCGCGCTCCAACACCATGCGCATGGGCGTGCACAAGGACACGCTGGCGCCGTCGCTGGCCGGCGCGGACGCGGTGTATCTGTTCGCGCCGGCGGACCTTGGCTGGGACGCAGGCGCCGTGGCGAATGCGGTGGGCGCGAAGGCGACAACGGAATCCTCGATCGACTCGCTGCTCGCGCGCTTGAGCAATGATCTGACATCCGGCGATCACGTGCTGATCATGAGCAACGGCGGCTTCGGCGGCCTGCACAAGCGCCTGCTGGAGACGCTGCAGAGCCGGCCATGAACAATCGAATCGCACTGTTTCCGCTGCGTACGGTGCTGTTTCCGCAGGCCGTGCTGCCGCTGCGCATCTTCGAGACCCGTTATGTCGACATGGTGCGGCGCTGCATGCGCGAGCAGAGTGGCTTCGGCGTGGTGCTGATACGCGACGGTGCGGAGGCAGGCGGCATTACTGCGGTGGCCGACGTCGGCTGCTTTGCGCGCATCGTCGACTTCGACGCGATGCCCGACGGTCTGCTTGGCATCACGGCGCAGGGTGAGCGCCGCTTTCGCATCCTGCAGCGTGATGTACAGAAGGATGGCCTGCATCTGGCCGATGTGGAATGGCTCGACGAGCAGGGGGCCGTGCTGGCTTCCGATCAGTTTGTCGAGCTGCGCGAGATTCTCGCCCGCGTGCTGGCGGAGCTGCATGACAGCTATCCCTGTGGCCCGCATCGTCTCAACGACGCGCTGTGGGTCAGCAGTCAGCTTGCCCAGTTGTTGCCGGTGTCCGCGGGTTTTCGACAAAGCCTGCTGGAGACCCGCGTGGCGCTGGAGCGGCTCGGTTTTCTCGATGCCGCGCGTACCGCAGGCGATACCAATTAGGCGCGCGGATCCTTCCAGTCGCCGAGCCAGCGCAGCTGCGTTTCGAGCCTGCCATCGGCATGCAGCGCCAGCGTTCGCCACGCGGGTGGCTGGTTGTCGATGGCAAAGTTATCCGACAAAGGTTTGAACTGCGCGCAGGTGGAAGGCGTGGCGATCATGCGCACGCCCTCCCAGTTGCGATCCAGTTGCTGATGCACGTGACCGAACAGCACGGCGCGGACATTGGCGAAGCGCTTCAGCAGGGCGACCATTTCCTTGCCATTGGCAAGACCAACCGTGTCGAGCCAGCGGCTGTGCATGGGAATGGGATGATGATGCAGGCAGACCAGCGCATGCCGATCTGGTGCACTGGCCAGCGCTGCCTCGAGAAAGGCCATGCTCTCGGCGCTCAGGGCGCCACTGGTTTCGCCCGGGATGGTGCTGTCGAGCAGGATGGTGCGCCAGTTGCCGGCGTCGTACACACCGCCCAGCTGGAATGGCGGCTGCGACAGTGCCGAACGCATGGCGGGCACATCGTCATGATTGCCCGGGATGCAAAGCACGGGCCTGCCAAGCGTTTCGAATTCGGCGCGGAAAAGCGCGTAACCGCCGGCGTCGTCGTTCACCAGGTCGCCCGTGGCGAGAATGGCTTCGCTGCTGGCAATGTCGCTGCGTGCGGCAGACAAAGTGGCGCGCAGCGCTGGCAGAGTCACCACGCCGCGCAGCGCCCGCGCGGGATCGCCAAACAGGTGCTGGTCGGTGAACTGAACCAGGTTGAGAGTCGATTTAGTCAAATTATTCAGTCGCTTGCAGGCATCATTGATGGCGGGATGACAATTATTTTACAGCCGAGATACTGACCGCGAGGTGAACGTCGTCATGCTGCCGGCGGCGGTATTCGGCCAGTTTTCCCATTCGTGACATTGGTTCGCGGCAACTCGCATTCTGTCTGCCGACACCTTGACTGCCGCGGATTGCGTTCCGATTTGCGGTGCGCGCCGCAAGGCTGGAAAATGCGCGACTCCTTAAACACATCGCCCCGTCAGGATCAGCCCTAAATTGAGCACACCGACCCGTCGCGAACTCGCCAATGCCATCCGTGCCCTCTCGATGGATGCCGTGCAAGCAGCCAACTCCGGCCACCCTGGCGCCCCGATGGGCATGGCGGACATCGCCGAAGTGCTCTGGCGAGACTACCTCAGCCACAACCCGGCTGACCCGACGTGGGCAAATCGCGACAGGTTCGTGCTGTCCAATGGCCACGCCTCGATGCTGCTGTATTCGCTGCTGCACCTCAGTGGCTATGGTCTGACCGTCGAAGATCTGCGCGCCTTCCGTCAGTTCGGCTCGCGCACCGCAGGACATCCCGAACACGAGCCGCACCTGGGCATCGAGACCACCACAGGTCCGCTGGGGCAGGGCATCGCCAATGCCGTGGGCATGGCGCTGGCAGAGAAGCTGCTGGCCGCACAGTTCAATCGCCCCGGCCACGCCGTGGTCGATCATCGCACCTGGGTGTTCCTGGGCGACGGCTGCCTGATGGAAGGCATTTCGCACGAAGCCTGTTCGCTCGCCGGCACGCTCAAGCTCGGCAAGCTGATCGCGTTCTTCGACGACAACGGAATTTCGATCGATGGCGATGTGCGCGGCTGGTGTGCCGACGACACGCCGGTGCGTTTCGAGAGCTACGGCTGGCAGGTGATCCGCGCCGTCGACGGCCATGATGCGGCCGCGGTGTCTGCAGCAATCGATGCTGCCCTGAAAGACAGCGAGCGGCCGACACTGATCTGCGCCCGCACTGTGATCGGCTGGGGCTCGCCGCACAAGGCAGGCACCAAGGCAACGCACGGCGAGGCGCTCGGTGTCGACGAAGTGGCGGCTACCCGCGCAAAGATTGGCTGGACCGCCAATGCCTTCGAAATTCCGGCGCCGATCCGCAGCGCCTGGGACCAGCGCCCGCGTGGTGCAGCCGCGCAAGCGTCATGGACCCAGAAGTTCGGTGCGTATGAACAGGCATACCCTGCGCTGGCGCAGGAGCTGCAGCGCCGTCTGAGCGGCAATCTGCCGGCCGACTGGACGGCCATTGCGCACCGCGGACTGGAAGCGGCACTCGCCGTCACTGCACCGCAGGCAACGCGCGCCTCGTCGCAGGTTGCCTTGAATGCGATCGGTCCCTCACTCGGAGAGCTGGTGGGTGGCTCGGCCGACCTCACCGGGTCGAACAACACCTTCCGCAAGGATTCCAAAGCGGTCACGCCGGCCGATTTCGCCGGCAACTACATCAACTACGGGGTGCGCGAATTCGCGATGACCGCGATCATGAACGGCCTGGCGCTGCATGGCGGCTTCCGTCCGTATGCCGGCACCTTCCTGGTTTTCAGCGACTACGCGCGCAGTGCAGTGCGCATGGCTGCCTTGATGCAGCTGGGCGTTATTCTGGTGTACACACACGATTCCATCGGCCTGGGCGAAGATGGACCAACGCATCAGCCCGTGGAACATGTGTCCAGCCTGCGCCTGATGCCGAACATTTCGGTGTGGCGTCCCTGCGATGCGCTGGAAAGCGCGGTCGCCTGGGTGGCCGCCGTGGGGCGCAACAACGGCCCCACTGCGCTGGTGCTTACCCGCCAGGCGCTGCCACAGCAGGCACGCAGCCGCGAACAAGGCATGAATGTCGCGCGCGGCGGCTACACGCTGGTCGACTGCGCGGGGGTCCCCGAAGTCATCGTGATCGCCACCGGGTCCGAAGTGGAGATTGCCGCCGCCGCGGTCAACGCGCTGACTGTCGCGGGCAAGCGTGTTCGTCTGGTCTCGATGCCGAGCACCGATACCTTCGATCGCCAGGATGCGGCCTACCGCGAGGCGGTGCTGCCTGCCGCTGTCACGCGCCGCGTCGCCATCGAAGCCGGCGCCACCGCATTGTGGTGGAAGTACGTGGGCAGCAGTGGCCGCGTGCTGGGCATCGACACTTTCGGCGCCTCCGGCAAGGCCGCCGATCTCTACAAGCATTTCGGTCTCACGCCCGAGCGACTGCAGCAGGCAGTGCTCGAGCTCATCTGATTCAACGCAACCGGCAAGACAAGGAAGAACATCTCATGGCGATCAAGGTAGGCATCAACGGTTACGGACGCATCGGCCGCAACATCCTGCGCGCGCTCTATGAAGCGAAGCGCACCAGTGAAGTCCAGATCGTTGCCATCAACGACCTGGGCAATGCAAACACCAATGCGCACCTCACCCGCTATGACACGGCGCACGGCAAGTTCAACGGCACCGTCGAAGTGGATGGCGATTCGATCGTCGTCAATGGCGACCGCATCAAGGTTCTGTCCGAGCGTGATCCTTCCAAGCTGCCGTGGGGGGCGCTGGGTGTCGACGTGGTGTTCGAATGCACCGGCATTTTCACCAGCAAGGTCAAGGCCTCGCTGCATATTGCCGGTGGTGCCAAGCGCGTGCTCATCTCGGCGCCGGGCGGCGCGGATGTTGACGGCACGGTGGTGTTCGGCGTGAACCACAAGATCCTCACCTCGGCGATGACAGTGGTGTCGAATGCATCCTGCACCACCAACTGCCTTGCGCCGCTGGCCAAGGTGCTGAACGATGCCATCGGCATCGAAAGCGGCTTGATGACCACGATCCATTCCTACACCAACGATCAGGTGCTCACCGACGTCTATCACGAGGATCTGCGTCGCGCCCGTTCAGCCACGATGTCGATGATCCCGACCAAGACCGGTGCCGCTGCCGCGGTCGGACTGGTGCTGCCGGAACTCAAGGGCAAGCTCGATGGATTCGCCATCCGCGTGCCGACGATCAATGTGTCGCTGGTCGACCTGACGTTCAAGCCCAAGCGTGCCACCTCCATCGATGAGATCAACAACCTCGTCAAGGCCGCGGCTGGTGGCGCCCTGAAAGGCGTGCTCGCCTACACCGAAGCACCGCTGGTGTCGGTTGACTACAACCACGATCCGGCTTCGTCGACCTATGACGCCACGCTGACCAAGATCATCGACGGCACGCTGGTGAAGGTCTGCTCCTGGTACGACAACGAGTGGGGCTTCTCCAATCGCATGCTCGACACGGCGCTGGCCTGGAGCAGGGCCAAGTAGGATGAAAGTCCTCGAGATGGCAAAGCTGGATCTCGCTGGCAAGCGAGTGCTGATCCGCGAGGATCTCAACGTACCGGTCAAGGATGGACAGGTAACCAGCGATGCGCGCATCCGCGCTGCATTGCCCACTATCCGGTTGGCGGCCGAGAAGGGCGCGCGCGTCATGCTCATGTCGCATCTGGGCCGTCCCGAGGAAGGTAAATACGATCCGCAGCAGTCGCTGGCGCCAGTGGCTGCGCGGCTGTCCGAGCTGCTCGGCAAGAGCGTGCCGCTAGTCAAGGACTGGCTCGATGGCGTCAACGTCGAGCCCGGCCAGGTCGTGTTGTGCGAGAACGTGCGCTTCAACAAGGGCGAGAAGAAGGACGACGAAGAACTCTCGAAGCGCATGGCTGCGCTCTGCGATGTGTTCGTGATGGACGCTTTCGGCACTGCGCACCGCGCCGAAGCGTCCACGCATGGCGTGGCGCGCTTTGCACCAGTGGCCTGCGCCGGTCCGCTGCTGGTGGGGGAATTGTCGGCACTTGAACTGGCGCTCGAAAAGCCGCAACGTCCCCTCGTCGCCATCGTTGCCGGATCCAAGGTCAGCACCAAGCTGACGATCCTGGAAGCGCTGCTCGAGAAAGTCGACCGTCTCATCGTCGGCGGCGGCATCGCCAATACCTTTCTGGCAGCTACCGGTGTCGGTGTCGGCAAGTCGCTTTGCGAAATGGAAATGCTCGATACCTGCCGGCGGCTGATGACGCGGGCGCGCGAGCGAGGTGCGGAGATTCCGCTGCCTACAGATGTGGTGGTGGCCACGGAATTCGCTGCGACAGCCCATGCGGATGTGCGTAGCATCCACGGCGTCCGGCCGGAGGAGCTGATTCTCGACATCGGTCCGGATACTGCCGATCGGCTCGCGAAGCTGATCGCAGAGGCCGGCACGGTGCTCTGGAACGGCCCGGTGGGCGTGTTCGAGTTCGACCAGTTCGGCGAAGGCACGCGCACCATCGCCAACGCCATTGCCAGCAGCAAGGCATTCTCCCTGGCGGGTGGCGGTGACACGCTGGCAGCCATTGAAAAATACGGGGTGGAGGAAGGTATTTCCTACATCTCCACGGGCGGCGGCGCATTCCTCGAGTTCGTCGAGGGCAAGCGTCTGCCGGCAGTAGCCGCGCTCGAGGAGCGCGCTTGAAAAGGTAGAACAGTGATCAACAACGAAGCTTTCCTGCGGCGGACCAAAATTGTCGGCACCCTGGGCCCGGCAACGGACGAGCCAGGAGTACTGGCAGACATGATCCGTGCGGGTCTCGACGTTGCCCGCATCAACTTCTCGCATGGCGGCAAGGAAGAGCAGCGACGTCGCATCATCGCCGTACGCGCGGCAGCAGAGTCGGTGGGCCGGCCCATCGGCATCCTCGCCGATCTGTCCGGTCCCAAGATCCGCATCGAGAGTTTCGAGAAGGGCAAGATCCAGCTGGCTGAAGGCCAGCCCTTTGCACTCGACATCGCACTCGACCCGGCAGCGGGCAACGAGCGCGAGGTCGGCTGCGCTTACAAGGATCTCATCAAGGATGTGAAGGCAGGCGATACCCTGCTGCTGGCCGATGGATACATCGTGCTGGAAGTGACCTCGGTGGTCGGCACGCGCATCGAGTGCATCACCCGTGCCGGTGGCGAGCTTTCCAATCGCAAGGGACTCAACAAGCAGGGCGGCGGCCTGTCGGCGCCGGCGCTGACCGACAAGGACCTGGAGTACATCCAGCTGGCGGCGGAGATGGGCGTTGATTTTCTCGCCGTCTCCTTCGCGCGTGATGCGGCCGACATCCGCCGTGCCCAGGCCGAGCTGCGCAAATGGCGCGGCACCGCGCATGTGGTGGCGAAGATCGAGCGCCATGAAGCCATCGACAATCTCAGCGACATCCTCTCGGTGGCCGACGCCGTCATGGTGGCGCGCGGCGATCTGGGCGTGGAAATGGGTTACGCCGCGCTCACTGGTCTGCAGAAGACCATCATCGAGCAGGCGCAGGCCGCCAATCGCATCGTCATCACGGCGACGCAGATGATGGAATCGATGATCGTGAGCCCCGTGCCGACGCGCGCTGAAGTCAGCGACGTTGCCAATGCGGTGCTCGACGGCAGCGACGCGGTGATGCTGTCGGCCGAAACCGCCGCGGGGCGATATCCGGTAAAGGCCGTGCAGGCCATGTCCGAAGTCATCGTCGGCGCGGAAAAGTACCAGGTCGGTGCCAACCGCAAACCGCGCCGCATGGATGGCGCGTTCTCGAACACCGAGGAAGCCATCGCCAAGGCGGTGATGTTTGCGGCCCAGCACATGCATCCGCGCGCCATCGTGGCGCTGACGGAATCAGGCCTGACGCCGCTGTGGATGTCGCGCATCCGCTCCGACATCCCCATCTTCGCCTTCACGCGCCAGGAAGTGACCCGCAATCGCGTCACGCTGTATCGCGGCGTGTATCCGGTGCTGTTCGATGTGACCCATGGGTCGCCGGCGCTGATGTACCAGGCGATCTTCGACCAGCTGCTCATGAAGGGGCTGGTGGAAGTGGGCGATCAGATCATCCTGACGAAGGGTGATCTCTCAGGGGTGCAGGGTGGCACCAACTCGATGCAGATTCTGCGCGTGAGCCGCGCGATCTGATGTGAGCGTCGGTTGCTCCTTCAGGCGAAGGAGCAACCGGTTCGCAATGGTTCAGCCCTTCTTGGCTGCGGCCTTGAATGCTGCAATATCCGTCAGCAGTTCGGTCGAATGGCCTTCCAGCTTGTCCGGCGTCACGCTGTAATGCTTGGCCACCTTGCCGTTCGGATCGATCAGGAAGGTGTCGCGCGATGCCATCGTCATCGGGCCGCGCTGGATCAGCACGCCGTAGCTCTTGGCAGTCGCGAAGGTCGAGTCGGCCAGCAGCGGGAAGGGCAGGCCGTGCTCTTCGATCAGCTTCTGGTTTTCACTTGAGATCTTGGCGTTCTTGGACAGCGCAGCCTCGAAGGCCTTGTGCGAATTGGCGTCGTCGACGCTCACGCCGAGGATCTGCGCGCCGGCCTTGCGGAAGGCAAACACGTTCTCGGTGAACTGGCAGGCCTGCGTGGTGCAGCCAGGCGTCTGGTCCTTTGGATAGAAATAGACCACGACCCACTTGCCCTTGTAATCGGCCAGCTTGTGGGTCTTGCCGTTCTGGTCCACCAGTGTGAACTGCGGCGCTGCAGCACCGGCTTCGGGAATAGGCATATTGCCGGCCACTGGCTCCGCTGCCGTGACGGCGAGCGCGATCAGTGCCAGGAGGGCGAATGCCAGCAGGGCGTGGATGGGTTTGACGCGAAAAGACTGTGAGCGCATGACTACTCCTGAAACAAAAGCGCCCCGGATGGGGGATCGCCAACGATAATGATAGACGCATGCCTTTGGACCTGCCATCCAGTCCCGCAGTTCCCGCGCTAGTGCTGACTGGCGGCGGTGCCCGCTCTGCCTATCAGGCGGGCGTGCTGAAGGCAGTTTCGCAATTGCTGCCCCAGCAGCAAAATCCTTTTCGCGTGATTGTGGGCACTTCCGCAGGTGCGGTGGCCGCCAGCGCGCTCGCCTGCGGGGCGCATCGCTGGCATGAGGCGGTGGTCCGGATCGAGGATGTCTGGGCTAACTTCCATGTCGGCCAGGTGTTTCATGCCGGCCGACGGCAGATGATGCGCGCCGGCCTCCACTGGGTGCTTTCATTGCTCTCCGGCGGCCTGCTGCTGCGGGTGCCGCGGTCGTTGTTCGACAACTCGCCGCTGCGCGCATTGCTGGTGCGTGAAGTGCAGTGGCGGGGCCTTACTACAAACCTCGCAGCCGGCCACATCAATGCGCTGGCGCTGTGTTCCACCGCCTATGGCACGGCGCGTTCGGTGGCATTCTTTCAGGGTCGCGCGGACATCAGTGAATGGAGCCGGCGCAATCATGTGGGCAGGCGCACGGAGCTACTGCTGGAGCATCTGATGGCCAGCATGTCGGTGCCGCTGATATTTCCACCCGAACAGATCGGCGGCGAGTACTACGGCGATGGCGCCATCCGGCAGTTCGCGCCGCTGAGTCCCGCGCTGCATCTCGGCGCCAACCGGCTGCTAGTGGTGGGTATGCGCACGACCAGCGGCGGCGGCGTGTCGACGCGGCAATCCGCCCCGCATGCCGAACCCACGCCGGGCCAGTTGTTCGGCTACGCGCTCGACAACCTGTTTTCCGACCAGATCTATGCGGATATGGAGCAGATCGACCGCGTCAACGAGATCGTGCGGGTGGCGCCGCAGCTCATGCCCGGTGCGCGCATCGTCGAGAAAATGGTGTTCCTCACGCCGACCGAGGATCCGCGCAAGATCGCAGCTCGCTATCTCCATACGCTGCCGCCGAGCCTCAAGGCACTGCTACGGGTGATGGGGGCGAACAACCAGGCCGGTGCGCAGCTGGCCAGCTACCTCATGTTCGAGGGCGAATACACCCGCGACTTGATCGCACTGGGTTATCGCGATGCCATGGCGCAGGGCGACGAGATCGTGCAGCTGTTTGCGAAGGATTGAGGTAGCCTCGGCGCGTGAAATCTTCGCCCCTTGCCACCAGACTTGCGATGCTGCTCTGCGCGCTGTTCATGCTGACGGCGCAGCTGATGGGCCTGCATTTCCATCGTCATGCGGTAGCGGCGCATGCGGGCGAGACCCAGGGCACGTCGCTGCATTTGCGCGATACCGGCGTGCACGGACATGAATCCCTGCACGGAACGAATCACCACGCGGCCAGTGACCGGGCCTCGCATCCAGACGACGTGGAGATCGATCCGCTGGCAGATGGGATAGCGAAATTCATCAAGATCTGCATGGCGCCGGCAGTGCTGCTGCTGTCGCTGCTCTGGCTGGTCACGCTGCGCCCCACGATATTCGCCTGGTTTGCGCCAGCCGTTGCGCAGCCACATCCCGCACTCTTCGTGCTGCGCCCGCCGTCGCATGCACCGCCTCTGAGACTGTCGCCCGCCCGATAGTTTCCCGCCCCGCGGGGCCAGCAAAGAGGTTTTGCCGTGAAAATTCCAGCCTTGTGGCTGGCAGCAGTCTGTCTGCTGCCAGCGCCGTTTGCCCGTGCGGCACAAACGGAAGCCCTGACCCTGCGTGATGCCGTCACGCGCGCTGCCGAGCGCAATCCGGACCTGGCGCAGTTCGCCTTTGAACTGCGGGCGCAGGACGCCCGCATCGAACATGCTGCGCAGCGCCCCCCGCTGCATGCGGGACTCGAACTCGAGAATTTCGCCGGCAGAGGCCTTGCCAGCGGCCTCTCGGGTGCCGAACTTACGCTGTCGCTGTCGCGCGTGGTGGAACTGGGCGGGCAGCGCGAACGGCGCGTGGAGCTCGCCGACCGGCAACGCGAACGGATCGACATCAGGCGCCGTACAGCACAGCTGGATGCGCTGGCGGAAGTGGCGCGCCGCTTCATTCACGTGGCGTCCGATCAGCAGCAGCTGGTGCTGACGGATCTGGCCACGCAGCTCGCGCAGGACACGGTTACCGAGGTGGCGCGCCGTGTACAGGCCGCACGTTCCCCCGCGGTAGAGCTGAGCCGGGCGCGGGCGGCGTTCAGCCAGGCAAAGCTGGCGCGCGAACACGCAGAACATGAGCTGCTGACTTCCCGTCGCCGGCTTGCCGCCATGTGGGGCGACCGCGATCCGGATTTCGCGCGTGTGGAGGCGGATCTGTTCCAGATGCCGCGCATCGCGGACTTCGATGCACTGGTGCTGCAGCTGTCGTCCGGACCGGAGACCCTGCAATTCGTCAGTGAGGCAAGACAGCGTGAGGCAGAACTGCAGCTGGCCATGGCGCGCGCGCGCGCCTCGGTGACCTGGTCAGTGGGTGCCCGGCGCCTGCAGCGCGATGGCGACATGGCGCTGGTCGCGGGAATCACCATGCCACTGTTCAATTCGCAGTTGGCGCGACCGGCCATTGCCGAGGCGCGCGCCGAACGCGCGGCAGTGGATGCGCGCGAACATGCGGCGCGGGTGCGCGCCGAGGCCAGCCTGTTTGAGCTGGTGCAGGAGCTGCAGCACGCCATCACCGAGACCGAGCTGCTGCGCGATGAGGTGCTGCCGCAGATGCAGGAAGCCTTGCAGGCCACCGAATACGCCTGGCAGCGCGGCCGCTACAGCTATCTGGAATGGACCGAGGAACAGCGCGAGCGCGTGGCCGTGCAGCGCATGCTGATCGAAGCGGCCGCCAATGCGCAGATCTTCCAGGTCGAGATCGAGCGCCTGACTGGTGCCGCCCTGGAATCCGACCTGATCCGCAACCCCGCGGGAGAGACGCAATGAACCGATACCTGTCCCTGCCTCTGAGCCTGCTGGCCGCGTTGCTGCTTCTCTCCTGTGGCGGCGCGCCGCAGGAAGATACGCATGCAGGGGCGCATGCGGACGAGGCGTCCGCAGCGGAGCGCGGTCCGCACGGCGGCAGGCTGCTTGCCAGCGGCGACCTGACGCTTGAGGTCAGTATTTTCGAAGCCGGTGTGCCGCCCGAGTATCGGCTCTATGCCAGCGTTGCCGGCAAGGCCATCCCGCCGGCGCAGCTGCAGGCAAGCATCCAGCTGCGGCGCGTGACGGGCATTGCGGGAGGTGTGGTGGACAAGCATACCTTCACGCCACGCGAGGACTATCTCGTCAGCGCCAGCGAAGTTTACGAACCGCATTCCTTCGACGTCAGCGTCCACCTCGAATACGCCGGCAGGATGCATGACTGGCAATACGCCTCACCGGAGGCGCGCGTCGAGATGGAACCCGCGGTGGCCGTCGCGGCCGGACTGGTGGTTGCCAGCGTAGGTCCGGAAGTCATTGCCGATGAGCTGCTGCTGTACGGACGAATCGTCCCCGACGCCGAACGCCTGCGGCTGGTGCATGCGCGCTTTCCGGGTCCGGTGAACAGCATTGCCGTCCGCGCTGGCGACCGCGTCCGCAGCGGGCAGTTGCTTGCCACCATCGAGAGCAACGAAAGCCTGCAGACCTATGCCGTCACCGCACCGATCGCAGGCGTCGTCACGGCCCGCAATGTCAATGACGGCGAGAGCGCGGGCGCCGAGCCCCTGTTCGAGATCGCAGACTACAGCGCGGTGTGGGCGGAACTTGCAGTGTTCCCGCGTGATCGCGCCCGGCTTGCGGTCGCACAGGCCGTGGAGGTGCTGGCAGCGGAAGGTCCGCTGCGCGGCACCGGCGCCATCCGCTTCATCTCGCCCGCCGGCGCCGGATCCTCGGCCGTCAACGCCCGGGTCGTGCTCGACAATCGACAGGGGCAGTGGACTCCTGGCCAGTTCATCGAGGCGCAGGTTGCCGTGGCAAGACGGACGCTGCCGCTGGTGGTGCCGCTCACGGCGCTGCAGCGCATCCGTGACTGGGACGTGGTGTTCGTGAACGAAGGCAATGTCTATCAGGCGGTGCCCGTGAAGCTGGGTCGACGCGACAGTGCGCATGTCGAGGTCTTGAGTGGGCTGACGGCAGGTGCTCGCTTGGTCATCGGCAATTCCTATCTCGTGAAAGCCGACATCGAAAAGTCTGGCGCCACTCACGATCACTGACGCGCAAAGGCAGAATCCATGCTCGAACACATACTGAAATTCGCGCTGCAGCGGCGCGGCCTGGTGCTGCTCGCGGTGCTGGCCATGGCGGCGCTGGGCTTCTACAACCTGCAGCGCCTGTCCATCGATGCAGTGCCCGACATCACCAATGTGCAGGTGCAGATCAACACCGAGGCGCCGGGCTATACGCCGCTGGAGGCGGAGCAGCGCGTCAGCTATTTGGTGGAAAACGCAATGGCCGGCCTGCCGCAGCTCTCGTATACGCGTTCGCTCTCCCGCTACGGATTGTCACAGATCACCGTGGTGTTCAACGAAGGCACTGACATCTATTTCGCGCGGCAGCGCGTGGCCGAACGGCTGGGAGAGCTGAAATCGCGCCTGCCGCAGGGGCTGGAACCCACCATGGGACCGATCGCTACCGGTCTCGGCGAGATCTTCATGTTCACCGTGGAGGCGCAGCCCGGCGCACACAAGCCCGATGGCACGACCTTCGACAGCCATGACCTGCACGATGCCATGCGCTGGATCGTGCGGCCGCAACTGGCACAGGTGCCCGGGGTCACTGAAGTTAACAGCATCGGCGGCAGCGAGCGGCAGGTGGTGGTCGCGCCGCTGCCCGCACGCCTTCTTTCCTATGGCCTCACCTCGCAGAGCCTGATCGAGGCGTTGGAACGCAACAACTCAAGCGCGGGCGCGGGCTACATCGAGCGCAATGGCAGCCAGTACCTGATCCGCTCTCCCGGCCAGGCCAGCAGCCTCGATGACCTGCGGCGCATCGTCGTCAGCAGCTTGGACGGTGTGCCGGTGTCGCTTGGGGAGGTTGCCGCCGTGGAGTGGGGCAGCGCACTGCGCACCGGTGCGGCGACGATGAACGGCGAAGAAGTCGTCATTGGCACGGTGTTCATGCTGGTGGGCGAGAACAGTCGCAACGTAGCGCGCGCCGCGGCAGCCAAACTCGCGCAGATCCAGCCAAGCCTGCCGGCGGGCCTGATCGCACGCCCGCTCTACGATCGCACCACACTGGTCGATCGCACGCTGGCCACCGTGCGCACCAACCTGCTGGAAGGTGCGCTGCTGGTCATCGTGGTGCTGTTCGCCTTTCTCGGCAATCTGCGCGCCGCGCTCATCGCTGCGGCGGTCATTCCGCTGGCGATGCTCGCCACGATCACTGGCATGGTGCAGAACCATGTCAGCGCCAACCTGATGTCACTGGGCGCGCTGGATTTCGGCCTGATTGTCGATGGCGCCGTGATCATCGTGGAAAACTGCATCCGCAGGCTGGGTGAGGCACAGCAGGCGCGAACTGCACCGATGTCGCTCCAGGAACGACTGGCCACCGTATATTCGTCCACCGATGAGGTGATCCGGCCGAGCCTGTTCGGCGTCGGCATCATCACGGTGGTCTATCTGCCGCTGTTCGCGCTCACCGGCGTGGAGGGCAGGATGTTCCAGCCCATGGCGCTCACCGTGGTAATGGCGCTGATCGCGGCACTGGTGCTGTCGCTGAGCTTCGTGCCGGCGGCAGTGGCATTGCTGATCACGAAGCCGGTGGGCACGCATCGCAATCCGGTGCTGGCGGCCTGCGAGCGCGCGTATCGTCCGATGCTCAGCGCAGTCCTGAGATTCCGACTGCCAGTGCTGGCGGGCGCAACGTTGCTGGTAGTTCTGTGTGGGCTGCTTGCCACGCGACTAGGCAGTGAATTCATCCCCAGCCTCGACGAGGGCGATGTCGCCCTGCACGCGCTGCGCGTGCCTGGCACTTCACTGTCACAGGCCATCCTCATGCAGCGGCAGCTGGAGAAGGAAATCCGCCAGCAGCCGGAAGTCGAGATGGTGTTCGCCAAGATGGGCACTGCCGAAGTGGCCACTGACCCCATGCCACCTTCTGTTGCCGACAACTTCGTGATCCTGAAGCCCCGCAAGAAGTGGCCGGATCCCGACAAGCCCAAGGCGCAGGTGGTTGCGGAGATGGAGGCGCGCGCGGCACGCGTCCCCGGCAACAATTACGAGTTCACGCAACCAATCCAGATGCGCTTCAACGAGCTCATCTCGGGCGTGCGCTCCGATGTCGCCATCAAGGTGTATGGCGACGACCTCGCCGTGCTGAATCAACTGGCCACGGCAATTGAACAGGTGCTGAGTCGCATTGCCGGCGCAGCAGACGTCAAGACCGAGCAGACCACAGGGTTGCCGATGATGACCATTGCGCCACGCCGCGAAATGCTCGCGCGCTACGGCCTTGCGGTGGCAGATGTGCAGCAGGTGGTCGCCGCCTTCGGCGGCCAGGAGGCGGGCCAGCTCTTCCAGGGTGACCGCCGCTTTGAAATCGTCGTGCGCCTTCCCGAAAACCTGCGCGCGAATACGCGCGTCATGCAGCAGCTCACCGTGCCGTTGTCCGGTGGCGGCTTCGTGCCATTGAACGAGGTTGCCGAATTGACGCTGACCGAAGGTCCGAACCAGATCAATCGCGAACAGGGCAAGCGGCGCGTGGTGGTCACGGCCAATGTGCGCGGCCGCGACCTGGGCAGCTTCATGCAGGACCTGCAGCAGCAGGTTGCGACGAAGGTGCGGCTGCCAGCAGGCTACTGGCTCGCCTATGGTGGCACTTTCGAGCAGCTGCAGAGTGCAGGCCGGCGTCTGGCCATCGTGGTGCCGGTCACGCTGGCGCTGATCCTGCTGCTTCTGCTGATGGCTTTCGGCTCGTTGCGTGACGCACTGATCATCTTCTCGGGCGTGCCGCTGGCGCTGACCGGTGGCGTGTTGGCGCTGTGGCTGCGCGACACCCCGCTGTCAATCTCCGCGGGCGTGGGATTCATCGCGCTGTCGGGCGTGGCAGTGCTGAATGGTCTGGTGCTGGTGAGCTTTTTTCGCAGCCTGCGGGCCGAGGGTCTGCCGCTGGAGACAGCCATCGTGCAGGGCGCCATCGGTAGACTGCGACCGGTGCTGATGACAGCGCTGGTAGCCGGCCTCGGCTTCGTGCCGATGGCCTTCAACACCGGCATCGGCAGCGAGGTGCAGCGGCCACTGGCCACCGTGGTGATTGGCGGGATCCTGTCGTCGACCTTGCTCACACTGCTGGTGCTGCCGGGGCTGTATCGCCTGACGCATCAGCGCGGGCGCGTTACCTCGGTCAGGCCCTCGGCAGGAAACCTGTGAGGTGTACCTGACAATCGCCAGCAAAATCCGTGACAATGGCGGCATGCGTGCCTTCCGACTCGTGCTTGTCTGCCTGGTCAGCCTTGGAGTTTCGCTCCAGGGCGTTGCCAGTATGCTGACGTTCGAAGCGCCCTGTCCGATGTCGCAGGCGGCTGAACACAGCATGGATTCCGCAGCGGCGGACGAAACAGGCCATGACTGCTGCAACGACGCTGCGACCTTTGCCAAAACAGGCAAGGTTTGCAAGACGAACCTGTCCTGCCAATCCATGAGTCAGGCAGCGCAGACGGCAAGTACCTTTTTTCTGCGCTCTACGACCGCGCAAATGCTTGTTCCCGCTCCTGATCGGGACATTCCAGCTCCTAATCCCAATCCTGTCTGGCGACCGCCTGCGCTGATCTAGCTTCCTTGCGACGCGGACCGCTGCACTCGATCACGGGTTGATCGCAGTAGCGGCGGGCAGCGCACACCGTGCATGCCCCGCATGCCGTGCGACTCTCGAATGGAGCTGGTCACATGAATTGCTTACTACGCGCCGCAGCGACGGGCTTGCTGGCGGCATGCGCAGGTTCGTCGTTTGCACAGGGTCTCTCGCTGGCTGATGCCATTGGACTGGCAGCGCGCGAGTCACCGGCACTCGCTGCCAGCGCCGAGCTGTTGGAGGCTGCCCGACAGGCGGCAAAGCCTGCTGGCGCCTTGCCAGACCCTAAGCTTCTGCTGGGTATCGACAACCTTCCAGTCGACGGCCGGGATCGATACAGTTTTTCGCGCGACTTCATGACCATGCAGCGCATCGGCGTGATGCAGGAGTTTCCGAGTCGTGCCAAACGTGATGCGCGTGTGGCCAGTGCGCAGGGGCGCATCGCAGTCGCGCAAGCACAGTCACGTCTTGTGCGTCTCGACGCCGTCCGGCAAACCGCCCTGGCCTGGATAGCGCGCGACACGGCTGAGCGGCAGCTGGCGCAGATGGATTCCCTGATCGATGAGAATCACCTGTTTGAGGCTGCGGTGCGTGCCAGGTTGTCAAGTGGACTGGGCATGGCTACGGATGCTGTTGCCGCGCGTGTGGAGGCGGCGTTGATTGAAGAGCATCGCGATGAACTTCGCGCCCGGCGCGAGCAGGCGATTGCTGCTCTTCGACAATGGATTGGCAGTACCGCAGCCGAGCTGCCGCTGACGGGCGACGTGCCTGACTGGCCCATCGACCGGGAAGTCCTGCAGCACGGACTGCAGCATCACCCGCAGTTTGCGAAGTCTGCCGCGCAGGGAAGGGCACTGGACGCAGAGGTGAATGAGGCCCGGGCCGCCAGGCGCCCCGACTGGTCGATGGAAATGGCGTACCAGAGGCGCGGTCCGCAATTCAGCAACATGGTGTCGGTGCAGGTCAGCGTCGATCTGCCGGTCTTTGCGGGATCCCGCCAGGATCCGCAGATCGCTGCCCGGCAGGCAGAGCGTCGGGCTCTGGATGCGGAGCGCGAGGCCGAGCTGCGTGAGCATTCCCGGATGCTGGAGTCCGGGCTCGCCGAATTCCACCGCCTGCACAGCGCTGTGGATCGTCAGCGCACGGTGTTTATCCCCATTGCCAATGAGAAAGTCACGCTCGCAATGGCCGACTGGCGCGGCGGAAGGATCACTTTGATGGACGTGATAACGGCGCGGCGGGAGCGGATCGATGCACGGCTCAAACTGATCGCGCTGGCAGGCGAGCAGGTGCAGGCGGCTGCGAGTCTGCACTTTGCGTACGACGACAATGCAGGAGACCTGCCATGAAGTTGCCGGTGATCATTGCGGCTGCGGCTGTGCTACTGCTCGCTGGCACGGGCGGCGGGTGGTGGTGGGCGAGACATTCCGGGAGTCAGCCCGCGATGGCGAAGTCAAGACAAGCTGATGTGCTGTATTGGTACGACCCGATGGTTCCGATGCAGCATTTCGACAAGCCGGGCAAGTCGCCGTTCATGGACATGCAGCTCGTGCCCAGATATGCGGACGAAGACGCGCCGGCGGCAAGTGTGCGTGTGGCGGCAGGTGTGCAGCAGAATCTGGGTGTGCGCATGGCAACTGTCGAACGCATTGCGTTGTCATCGCAAATCGATGCGTCGGGCGTGCTGGGCTTCAATGAGCGCAGTGTCGCAGTGATGCAGAGCCGCGCTGCGGGATACGTCCAGCGCGTATGGCCGCTAGCGCCCGGTGATCTGGTCAAGGCGGGCGATCCGCTGGCCGAGGTGTTGATATCCGAGTGGGCCACTGCCGAGCACGAATTTGTGGCTATCCGCCAGTCCGGTGACGCGCTGCTGATCGAAGCAGCACGGGATCGATTGCGTCTGCTCGGCATCGAGGCGTCCGAAGTGCAGCGGCTGGAAGCGACTGGCGTGGTGCGGTCCCGCTTCCTGCTGCGGGCGCCGCTCAGTGGAGTCGTACAGGCCCTCGAGCTGCGCGTCGGCATGAATCTGGCGGCGGGACAGACGTTGCTGCGCGTCGTCAGTCTGGACTCCGTGTGGCTGGAAGTGGCCGTGCCCGAGATTGAGGCAGGCAACGTTCGCGTGGGCGATCGCGCGCAGGTGCAACTTGCAGGGCGCGGTGGGATGCCAGTAGAAGGGCGCGTCACAGCGCTGCTGCCGGCCCTCAACGAGGCAACGCGGACGCTGCGCGTCCGGGTGGAACTGGCCAATCGCGATGGCCGGCTGCGGCCCGGCCAGTCTGCGCAGGTTGTGTTAAGTGCGTTGTCCAGCGGCGAAGCGCTGGCGGTTCCCACCGAGGCCGTCATACGCACCGGCAAACGCGCTGTGGTGATGCTTGCCGAGCAGGGTGGTTTTCGACCAGTGGCAGTCACCTTGGGTCCGGAGACCGGTGATCACACTGTGATCACCAGTGGTCTTGCCGAAGGGCAACAAGTCGTGGCCAGCGGACAGTTTCTGCTGGATTCTGAAGCGAGTCTGCGTGGGCTTGGCATGCCCGTGATGGAGGCGGGTCAGTGATCGCTGCCCTCATCCGCTGGTCGGTCAGCAACCGCGTGCTGGTGTTGCTCGCCACGCTGTTCCTTGCGGTGTGGGGCGCGTGGTCTGTAAGTACGACCCCTGTCGACGCGTTGCCGGACCTCTCTGATGTTCAGGTGATCATCCGGACGAGCTATCCCGGCCAGGCGCCACAGATCGTCGAGAATCAGGTGACCTATCCACTTACGACAACCATGCTGTCGGTGCCCGGAGCAAAGACAGTTCGTGGTTACTCGTTTTTCGGTGACAGCTTCGTCTATGTGCTGTTCGAGGATGGGACGGATCCGTACTGGGCAAGATCGCGCGTATTGGAGTATCTGAACGCGGCGCAGGCGCGGCTGCCCGCTGCGGCACGCGCGGTGCTCGGGCCCGATGCAACCGGCGTGGGCTGGATCTACCAGTATGCGTTGATCGACCGCAGCGGAACTCTTGATCTGGCGCAGCTGCGGTCGTTGCAGGACTGGTTCCTGAAGTTCGAGCTCAAGACGCTTCCGGACGTTGCGGAGGTTGCAACCATCGGCGGAATGGTCAAGCAATACCAGGTGCTGCTTGATCCGGTGAAGCTGGCCAATTTCGGTGTCACGCAATCCCAGGTGAGCGCCGCCATAGGCATGGCCAATCAGGAGGTGGGCGGTGCCCTGCTGACGCTGGGTGAAGCAGAGCTGATGGTTCGTGCCAGCGGCTATCTGCGGACGCTCGCGGATTTTTCGGCCATCCCCATCAAACTGATGGACGGTGTACCCGTCTTGCTTGGCGATGTGGCGCATGTCCAGCTGGGCCCGGAGATGCGTCGCGGCATTTCGGAGCTGAACGGTGAGGGCGAAGCGGTAGGCGGTGTCGTGATTCTGCGCAGCGGCAAGAATGCCCGTTCGACCATCGCTGCCGTGCAGGCAAAGCTCAATGAGCTCAAGCCGGGCCTGCCACAGGGCGTGGAAATCGTACCGACCTACGACCGTAGTGGTCTCATCGATCGCGCTGTCCAAAACCTGACAGGCAAGCTCATCGAGGAGTTCATCGTCGTCGCGCTCGTCTGCGGCCTGTTCCTGTGGCATTTGCGCTCGTCCCTGGTTGCGGTGATCACACTCCCCCTTGGTGTTCTGATCGCTTTCGCCGTCATGCGACAACAGGGCATCAATGCCAACATCATGTCACTGGGCGGCATAGCCATCGCGATCGGCGCAATGATCGATGCGGCCGTCGTGATGATCGAGAACGCGCACAAGAAACTGGAGGCGTGGCAATTTGACAACCCCGGCGAAACGCTCACGGGAGATGCGCATTGGAAGCTGATCACGACGGCGGCGGTCGAAGTGGGGCCAGCGGTATTTTTCTCGCTGCTGATCATCACGGCGTCTTTTCTGCCGGTATTGGCGCTGCAGGCACAGGAAGGAAGGCTGTTCGGGCCGCTCGCGCTGACCAAGTCCTATGCCATGGCCGCCGCAGCGGGGCTGTCTGTCACGCTGGTGCCGATCCTGATGGGTGCGGTCATTCGCGGGCGCGTACCGCGAGAGTCTGACAACCGTCTCAATCGCTGGCTGATCCGGACGTACAGGCCATTGCTGGATCACGTCCTTGCAAGGCCCTGGTTTACTCTGGTCGTCGCCATGCTCTTGTTGCTGACCACGCTCTGGCCGCTTAGCCGCCTGGGAGGCGAGTTTCTCCCGCCACTGGACGAAGGGGATGTGCTCTACATGCCGAGCGCGCTGCCCGGCTTGTCGGCGCAGAAGGCCTCCGAACTGCTGCAGCAGACGGACCGGCTGATCAAGACGGTTCCCGAGGTGGCGAGCGTGTTCGGCAAGGCCGGGCGAGCCGAGACGGCCACGGATCCGGCGCCGCTCGAGATGTTCGAAACAACCATTCAGTTCATACCACGCGAGCAGTGGCGTGCAGGGATGACACCGGCGAAGCTGGTGGCAGAGCTTGATCGAGTGGTCCAGGTGCCGGGACTCACCAACATCTGGATTCCGCCGCTGCGCAATCGTATCGACATGCTCGCCACCGGCATAAAGAGTCCGATCGGAATCAAGATTGCCGGCGCGGATCTCAAGGAGATCGATCGCGTCGGCATCGAGGTGGAGCGCCTTGCCAAGGGCGTGCCCGGCGTAACCTCTGCGCTCGCTGAGCGGCTTTCCGGCGGGCGCTATGTGGATATCGACATCGACCGGAGAGCCGCCGCCCGCTACGGTCTGAACATCGCGGATGTGCAAGCAGTGGTCGCAGGCCTGGTGGGTGGCGAGACAGTTGGAGAGACGGTCGAAGGGCTGGCGCGATACTCGATCAGTCTGCGCTACCCGCGCGAATGGCGCGACTCGGTGCAGCGCCTGCAACAGCTGCCTTTCGTCACTTCATCCGGCGTTCAGGTCACGCTCGGCACAGTGGGAGACATCAGGGTGAGCGACGGCCCGCCGATGCTCAAGAGCGAGAATGGACGCCCCAGCAGTTGGGTGTATGTGGACGTGCGGGATCGCGATCTGGCATCGGTCGTAAGGGACTTGAGGCAAGTCATCTCGCGTGAGGTCCGGTTCGGACCAGGCATGAGTGTCGCCTATTCCGGCCAATTCGAATTCCTGCAACGCGCCAATGCGCGGTTGAAGCTGGTGGTTCCGGCAACGCTGCTGATCATCCTTGTGCTGCTCTATCTCACTTTCAGGCGTTTCGATGAGGCGCTGCTGATCATGGGCACGCTGCCCTTCGCGCTCATCGGAGGCGTCTGGTTTCTTTATCTGATGGGCTTCGATCTGTCAGTCGCTACCGGTGTGGGTTTCATCGCACTGGCTGGCGTATCGGCCGAATTCGGAGTGATCATGATCGTCTACCTGAAGCAGGCCTGGGAACAGCGCCTCGCCGCGGGCCGCAATGATGATGAAGCGCTGGTGGAAGCCATTGGTGAGGGCGCAGTCCTGCGGGTGCGTCCGAAGGCCATGACGGTGGCTGTAATCATCGGAGGACTGCTGCCGATTCTCTTTGGCTCGGGCACCGGCAGCGAGATCATGAGCCGCATCGCCGCGCCGATGGTTGGCGGCATGGTGACAGCACCGCTGCTGTCCCTTTTTGTTGTCCCGGCGGCGTATCAACTGATGCGCCGACGCAGGTCCATGACTGGTTTCAGTTCTGCAAGACGCGCGATACACAAATGAAGAATCAGATCATTGCCGCGGTGTCCTTTGCCTTGCTGGCTGCTGGAGCAGCCATGGCGGCGGATATGGCCGGCATGAAGATGTACGCTGCGGCAGCTGCGGGCCCGCAGATGCCGCAGGCAAATCACGCAGTCGCGCAGTCGGCGTTGGGAAAGGTCTGGATGCTGCGAAAGGCATGGATGCGACCGTTACCAGGATCGCCGTGATCAAATAGCCGGAGTGTGGCGCTCGCGCGTCAGTGGATTCGCGCCAGCAGCGGCCAGTCCACTGACAGCCAGTCGTGGAGCCATCCTGCTGAAACTGTCGAGGCGTGCGCGTAGCGTTGACTGGCTTCAGGCGCGAAGCCGCACAAGTCTCAGCAATCGCAAACGAAAGTAGAGGAATTCACATGACAACAGTCAAACTGGTAATCGCCGCAGCGTGCGCCGCCGCACTCGCAGCTGCGCAAGTTACTGCCGCAGACGCTCCCAAGCCAGCGTCGCCTGCCGACCATTCAAACATGGCTGACCATTCAAACATGGCTGACATGAAGAACATGCGGATGCCGATGAAGACGGGTGATGCCGATTACGACTTTGCTGCAATGATGCGCATGCATCATCAAATGGGCATCACGATGGCAGAGGCTGAACTCAAGAAGGGCAAAGACAGCGACATGAAAAAGATGGCGCAAAAGATCATCGAAATGCAACAGCAGGAGGTAAGGCAGCTCGATGCATGGTTGGCGCAGCACAAGAAGCCGTCTGCGGGTATGGCTAAGTAGAAGGTACGCCGCGCCGGGCTTTCTTTGCCTGACGCGACGCAGCAACCCTGCGACCCTTGACTCTGGACACGGGTCCAGGCCTTACCCTCTGGTCAGGCACAATGGGTACAGGAAGTCAGGCATCTGTCATGAGCAATGCGCCAGCCAAGAGCAGTCCAACACAGTCGATCGGACGCCTCGCGAAGGCTGCGGGCGTCGGTGTGGACGCCATCCGGTTCTATGAGCGGATCGGGCTCCTGCCGACGCCAAAACGTACAGCCGCTGGATACCGCCTCTACGCGGCGGATGACCAGCACCGGCTCGAGTTCATCCGGCGCGCGCAGGACCTGGGCTTCTCACTTGAGGAGATCGGCTCGCTGCTGAAGCTCAGCCAGCCAGGGGGCAGCGTGGCGAAGGCCCGGGCCCTGGCAGCGGCCAAGCTTGCGGTGGTCGAAGGCAAGCTCGCGGAGTTGCAGCGATTGCAGCACGCCCTGCGTGCGCTGGTGAATGAATGCCCGGGATCAGGGGAGTCCGCACATTGCCCCATTCTTGCCGCCCTGGGTGGCAGTCCTCGTGGAGGTCACCATGGATAAGCACGCGAATCATCATCAACACCCGGCGCAGTCACCGCCTCCGGCTGCGGCTCACTGCTGCGGCGGCAACGGCAAGTCCGCCGAGTTGCCGGTGTCTGAAGTGCCTGCACCGGCGGGCACCATCTACACCTGTCCGATGCATCCGGAGGTGCGACAGGATCATCCCGGCGCCTGCCCGAAGTGCGGCATGGCACTCGAACCTGCGATGCCGAGCCTGGATGACGACGAGAACCCCGAGCTGGCGGATTTTCGCCGCCGGTTCTGGTGGACTTTGCCGCTTACCGTGATCACGGTGACCCTGGCAATGTTCGGACATCGCCTGGGCTTGATGAGCATGTCGGCCCAGAGCTGGGTGGAGCTCGTCATCGCGACCCCCGTGGTCCTGTGGGCTGGATGGCCCTTCTTCGCGCGGGGTGGGCAGTCGGTGGCCAACCGCAGCCCGAACATGTGGACGCTGATCGGCCTGGGAACTGGCGCTGCGTATCTCTACAGTGTGCTTGCAACCGTGGCACCGCAGCTGTTCCCGGCCTCATTCGTGTCGATGGGACGAGTGGGCGTGTACTTCGAGGCTGCGGCGGTCATCATCTCGCTGACACTGCTCGGTCAGGTGCTGGAGCTGAAGGCGCGCTCGCAGACTTCGGCGGCTATCAAGTCCTTGCTGCAGCTGGCGCCTCGTACGGCGCGGCGCATCCGGTCAGACGGTACCGAAGAGGACATCGAGCTTGCCCAGGTACATGTGGGTGACATCCTGCGCATTCGACCTGGCGAGAAGATACCCGTCGACGGTGTGGTAACTGACGGCACCAGCGGCGTGGACGAATCAATGCTGACCGGCGAACCGATGCCGGCGACCAAGCGCAGCGGTGACAAGCTGATTGGTGCAACGATGAACACCACCGGTGCACTTACGATGCGTTCGGAGCGCATCGGGTCGTCGACGGTTCTAGCGCAGATCGTGCAGATGGTGGCGCAGGCGCAGCGATCCAAGGCGCCCATGCAGCGCATGGCGGATGTGGTTGCAGGTTACTTCGTGCTGGCCGTTGTCAGCGTCGCGATTCTGACACTGGTGGTGTGGGGCGTCTGGGGTCCCGAACCCAGCTGGGTATATGGCATGCTCAATGCCGTATCAGTGCTCATCATTGCCTGTCCTTGTGCACTCGGTCTCGCCACGCCGATGTCAATCATGGTGGCCACGGGTCGCGGGGCCACGAAGGGCGTGCTGTTTCGCGATGCTGCGGCCATCGAGAAGCTGCGGGAAATCGATACGCTGATCGTCGACAAGACCGGAACACTCACCGAGGGTCGTCCCGCGTTCGACCGGGTCGAGGCTGTGCCGGGCGCAGAGCCACGCGAAGTGCTGCGCCTGGCCGCAAGCCTGGACCAGGGAAGCGAGCATCCTTTGGCGGAATCGATAGTTCGTGCCGCGCGCGAACAAGGGCTTGCGCTAGGCCCAGTGGCGAACTTCCTCTCGGTGACTGGAATCGGCGTGACCGGCGAAGTCGAAGGAAAGTCTTTGGCGTTGGGCAATACGACGCTGATGGAGCAGGTGGGTGCGGTGCTGGATCCGTTGCTACCCTCGGCCGAGGCGCTGCGCACCGAGGGTGCCAGCGTCATGTACTTGTCGGCGGGCAAGCAACTGCTGGGGCTCGTAGCCGTATCTGATCCGATCAAGGCCAGTACCGCCGAAGCGCTCGAAGCGCTGCGCAGTTCAGGCATCCGTCTGGTAATGGCGACTGGCGATGGCCAGACGACCGCGCGCTCCGTGGCCGCGCGCCTTGGAATTTCCGAAGTGCATGGCGAGGTCAAGCCGGCAGACAAGCTGCGGCTCGTCGAGGAACTGCAGAAGGCCGGCCGGGTCGTGGCCATGGCGGGCGACGGCATCAATGATGCGCCGGCACTGGCGCGCGCCGACATCGGCATCGCGATGGGTACGGGAACAGATGTCGCAATGAACAGTGCGCAGGTGACGCTCGTGAAAGGCGACCTGCGCGGCATCCTCGAAGCCCGCCGGTTGTCCGTTGCCACGGTGGGCAACATGAAGCAGAACCTCATGTTCGCGTTTCTCTATAACGTACTTGGCATACCGGTTGCTGCCGGTGTGCTGTATCCGCTCACGGGATGGCTGCTCTCGCCATTGATTGCTGCCCTGGCGATGAGCCTGAGCTCCGCCTCGGTGATCGCCAATGCGCTGCGATTGCGAGCGGCGCGGTGATGTCCCTTGCCGCTGGTGAAAACGAGGAATAGGCTAGGTATTGTGTCGCACCGCATGAAATTCCGTTTGCTCGCACTGGCGCTGCTGCTGTGGCAGGTCGGTCTGGGCCTCATGTTGCCGATGTCGGCTGTGCACGCGCAGCACCTGCATGCCAGTGAGGCAGCCGATACCGCGATTGCTGCAGACCCGCTGCCTTGTCACGGCGAAGGCGCGGCTGAAGAACACCATGAGCCGGCGACAACAGGATTACCTCCCTGCTGTCAGTCACACAGCTGTCAAGGTGATTGCTTCGCGATGCCTGCAATGCCGACGACCGTCGGCGTTGTGACAGTCACCGTACGAATCGAGGAATCCATTGCGGTGCTGCGCGCCGGAATGCTGGCGCCGCCGATGGTCGAGTTCTTTCGGCCTCCAATCTGGCTTCTGCTTCCCTGACTGGGACGGAGTGACGGTAGCCGACAGCGGCGACTCGCTCCGTCATCTTGGCCACGTCCTGAAGACGGCGCGGCATGGAAGACGGGAGTCGAAATGACGATCAAGGTTGGAATTCTGGTGGCGGCGGCCGGGTCGCTGCTGGCCGGCTGCGTTTCGCTGCCGGCAACCCGCGGGGCAGGAGATGTGCAGAAGCTGGTGGCGAGCCGATCTGCCGTCGCGGCATCCGCGGCGCTCGGTACCACGACGAGCAGCGATCCGCGCCTGGAGAAGTTGCTTGCCGGCCCGCTGGACGCCGATGCAGCGGTGCGGGTGGCGCTGGTGGGCAGTCCGCAGATGCGTGTGCTGTTTGCCGAGCTGGGTCTGGCCCAGGCCGATGGCTACGATGCGACACGGCTCTCCAACCCTTCTTTGGGATACGAGCGGCTTTCTTCCAGCGCAGGCGGAACGCAAACCACCTGGAGCCTGACGCAGGGTTTCATGGAGGTGCTGTTCGCGCGCTACCGCAATCGCCTCGGCCGTTTCGCACTGCTCGAGGCTGAGCAGCGGGTTGCGCACGGTGTGCTGCAATTCGAGTCCGAGGTTCGGGCTGCATGGCTCGACCATGCAGTAACCCGGCAGATGGCGCGACTGCGATCCGGTGTTGCGCGCGCCGCGCAAGTTTCCGCCGAACTGGCGCAGCGGTTTCATGAGGCGGGCAACATCAGCGCACTGCAACTGGCGCGCGAACAGGCGGCGGCCAGTGCGGCGCTCATTGACGTGCGCAATCAGGAGGCCGAGGTCGCGGCCGCGCGCAGCACACTGCTGGCACTGATTGGAGTCGAGGATGGCCCCGGCATCACTTTGCTGGACCGGCTGGCGCAACCCGCACCGCTGCAAAGCGACCTGGCGTCGCTGCAGGCACTTGCGCTGCAACAACGCCTGGATCTGCAGGCTCTACGGACCAACGCGGAGTGGTCCGAGAGCCAGGAAGCGTTCGGAGCGCGTTGGCGCTGGCTCACGGGCCTGGCAGTGGATCTGTCGCGGGAGCGTGACGCTGATGGCAGCACGCTGAAGGGTGCAGGTGTATCGCTGGAGCTGCCGATATTCAACAGCGGACGAGGCAGAACGCTGCGTGTCGCGGCCCTGCGCGAGATGGCCAGCGCAGTGCTGCGCAGCGCTGAGCTTCACGCCATGGCTGACATCGCGGCCAGCTACGCCGCATTCAAGACAGCCGAGCAGAACGCTGTGGAATATCGCGAGCGTCTGCT
>JANPGU010000287.1:0-2208 GCA_031424095.1 Gammaproteobacteria bacterium | reverse complement strand
GGTTTCCACGGTAGTGCTGCGTCTGCAGATGGGTGCCGCCGGCAGTGCCACGGTTGGCCTGCGGGTGAGCGCTGCCAATGACGGGCTGGCCACCAACAACGCAACCAACCTGCAACTGCAGGCCGCCGAGGGCACGGACCTGGCGGTCAGCGCCAGCGTGACCCCACTGACGCTGGAGCTCAATGCCACCACGGTGGCCACCTTCGTGATGGAGAACCGCGGTCCGGCGTCGCCCAGCGATGCGCGCATGAGCCTGACAATTCCGGCTGGTCTGTCGGTGCTGCAGCAGACCAGCGAGAACACCGTCTGCGCGACGGTGACCAATGGGTTGAGCTGCGGACCTGCCTCGCTGGCGGTGGCCGGCAGCGCGCGGGTGACGCTGACCTTGCGCGGCGACGTGGCCGGGAGTCAGACGATTGCGGCGGCCGTGAGCAGCTCGGCGCCGGAGCTTCAGGTTGCCGACAACACGGCGCAGCTGACGCTTACGGTGACCAGCCCGCTGCCAGCGGTAACACCGCCCACGCCAACGCCAGCTCCCAAGGGTGGCGGCGGCTTGATGTCACCGGAGCTGCTGACTGGTCTGGCGGTGCTGTGGGTGGCGCTGCGCGCCCGCCGCGTTACCTACGCACGTTCGAAATAGTCGCCCAGATACTGGTCGAAAGTGCCCTTCTGGGCTGACTCGATGGCGGACTGCTTCACCAGCGACTCGCGCGCCTGGTTCTCGAATTCCTTCAGCCGGCCGTCATTGGGCAATGGCAGCGCAAGGAAATAATCGCTGTGCGCGCGTGACATGCGCAAGCCGAGTTCGAAGAAGGAATCGCCGCTGGTTTTCAGCTCCTTCAGCATGCGCGCCGAGGGCGTTTTCGACACATCCTCGAGCTTTTCCTGCTGCGCACGCAGCGCGGCGGTATAGGGCCGCGACGCGTCTCCGTGGTCCAGCATCTCGCAGATGCCGGTCATGGAATCGAGGATTTCCCCGGCCCAGGTCGAGAGCGGCAACTGCCGGCCTTCGCGCGCCAGGTTCAGCCCCGGCTCGCGGCCGCGGCGGGAAACCTTCAGATAGTTGTCGTCGATGCCGACCTGCTCACCGGTCTCGATGGGCGGGCTGGAAGTCAGCAGGCACAGGGCCACGAAGGCCTCGAGGAAGCGCAATTTGGTCTGGTTGACGCCCACCGGGTCGAAGGCACTGACGTCCAGCGCCCGTACCTCGACGTATTCCACGCCGCCGCGACGCAGCGCAGCGCTGGGGCTTTCGCCGGAGCGCGCCACGCGCTTGGGGCGGATGGCCCCGTAGAACTCGTTCTCGATCTGCAGCACATTGGTGCTGAGCTGCAGCCATTGGTCGCCGCGCTTCAGGCCCATCTTCTGGTAGGCCGGGTGCGGCGTGCTGATGGCGCGCTTCAGGTCGCGCAGGTATTCATCCAGGCCATTGACCGACACATTCACGCCGGCCTGGTTGCGGTTGCGGTAGCCGATATCGCTCATGCGCAGCGAAGTGGCGTAGGGACCGCAGGCAGTCTTGTCGTCCAGCACTTCCAGACCGGAGAGTGAATCGCCGAGGAAATCGCGGCCGACCACCGGCGAAGTGCCGAACAGATACAGCACCATCCAGCCGAGACGGCGGAAATTGCGCAGCACGTCGAAATAGCTGGCCGAGCGAAAATCAGGCGTATTTGCCTTCAATTCGCGCAGATCCACGTAGACGTCCCAGAACTTCGAGGGGAAGGAATAGTTGAAGTGCACGCCCGAGATGGCCTGCATCAGCGCGCCGTAGCGGTTGCGCAGGCCTTCGCGATACACCGTCTTCATGCGCCCGACATGCGAGCGACCGAAGACCGCCGTGGGTACATCGGCATCGCCGTTCAGGGCACAGGGCATCGAGGTCGCCCACAGCAGCTCGTCGCCCAGGTGGCGGTACACGAACTGGTGCAGGTCGCAGAGATATTGCAGCAGCTCCCAGCTGCGGGTGAACACCGGCGTCACCAGCTCGATCAGCGACTCGGAAAAATCGGTGGTGATGTGCTCGTTGGTGAGCGCGGCGCCCAGCGCCTCGGGGTGGGGGTTGTGGCTGATGGCGCCATTGGGCAGCACCCGCAGGCTCTCTTTTTCGACCCCTTTCAGGCCGTGCTGCAGCACGCCCGGCTCACGGGTATTGACCAGCGCGCTTAAGCGACGCTCGAATCCGGTGTCTATGGCGCGCCTCATGTG
>JANPGU010000286.1:0-6950 GCA_031424095.1 Gammaproteobacteria bacterium | reverse complement strand
CTGTTCAACACGTTGGCCACCGTCAGGAACAGACTGGTCGACTCTTTCACCTGATAGCTCAGTGCCGCATCCAGATAGAACGCACTGGCAATGTGATTGTTATCGGTAGTGGTCACCGCGACGGTCGAAGTTGGGCACGAGGTCGTGCACTCGAGATACTCATTGCTGTATACGCCTGAACTCAAGCCACGGCCGGTCAATGAAACCGTGGCCGGTCCATTGTCATAGCTCAAGGAAGCCAGATAGCGCCAGTTTGGCGGGCCCAGGGTCGTATTCACTCCGACCGTTTCGGTGTCAACCGACGCTGGATTGGCAAAATCGGTGAAGTTCTCGAGATAGTGCGTCGCGAACAGGCGCAGCGTCATGTTGCCCGCCCAGCTGGAGTTCAGGCTATCCAGCGACTTGCGATAGCTCGCTTCGATATCAATGCCGCGCGCCTTCTGCGAGTTGGCATTGAAGGGTGAAGCGTTGACGCGGGTGATTACACCGGTTGAATCACGCACAATGCCAGAGCAAAGGGTGCTGATTCCAACGAAGCAACCGTTCACGATTGTCGGCGCATCGAATGCGGCAATCGCGCCTTTGATGTCAATGGTGTAGTAGTCGACCGATGCCGTGAAGCCTGAGAGGAAGCGTGGCTTGAAGACAATGCCGACGCCGGTCGTATCCGCCTTTTCAGGTGTCAGGCCCAGATTTCCGGAGGTGACCGTCACCAGCGTGGTGCTGGCGTTGGCCCGGAATGGATCGAGAAGTGTGCTCGTACCGGCGATGCCGACCGCGAACAGTTCGGAAAGACTCGGCGCGCGGATGTCGCGTGAGCGGGTCGCACGCAGGGTGATGTCATCGATCGGTGAATAGGTGAGGCCCACCTTCCAGGTCGACACGGAACCCGACGCGCTGTAATCCGTTGCGCGCACGGCCGCGTTCAAGTCCAGGCTCTTGGCCCAAGCCTGATCCGCCGCCAGCGGAACCACCGTTTCCAGGAATGCTTCATTCACATTGTAGGACCCGATGGTCGGGCGGAAGTTTCCAGCGAAGTACTGGTTGACGGCGAGGTTCGTATTGGAGAACGCATCGATCGACGAATCAACCTTTTCCCGACGGTGCTCCACACCGGCTGCGACGGAAATCGGGCCGGCCCAGCTCGACAGTGGCTCGCCCTGGACAGAAGCCGCGATCACATCCTGTGTAAGCTCGGTGTGCAGTTCGCCAGTTCCGGAGACATAGTTGATGGCCGGTTGCGATGCCGTTCCGGTGCCGAAAATATTGTACGGCACGCATGCCGGGTCATCATTGGTGGTGCTCGCATCGGCGTTGATGCGGCAGACGATCGAGCCGCTGGAGTTGCGAACCGCGTCAATCGCATTGCGATAACGCGAGGTGACCGTCGTGAGCGCCTTGTTGACGATGTTCGTCCGGCTGGTTTGCGCATAGGCATTCCAGGTCCATTCCTTGCCAGCCACATTGAAGCCACCGTTGATGCCCAACGTGTAGCGCTTCAGTGATCGTGTGTTATCGGCAGCCAGGGGCGGAAGATCCGCATTGAGAGATCCCGCAGCATAGTTCGGCTGACCATCGGCCAGCAGTATCGCGGCAAGATTCGCCGGCAGGAATGGGTTATCCGCGCGAATCGTAAGGTTGCCAAGATTGAACTGGTCGATTGCGTCACTGTAAATCTGGGAAGTGCCGTAGGAAGCTTCCGCGAACACTTCCACGTTTTCGGTCAAGTCGAAGCTGACGCGCCCGAACACACTCTGGCGTGAAATCTTTGCTTCAAGATCGCCCGTCCTGCCAAAGTCGGCGTAAGCCCAGTCGCCACCCACGAAGCCGGTGGTTCCAGCCAGGGATCCGGTATTCAGCTTTCCCGGGACGCCGCCCGGCCCGAAATAAGTATCCCTCAAGGGGCCCGCAGTGATGATCAAGCCAGGCGTCGCAACACGATAGCCACTGTTGCTGCGCACGATCAACCTGGGCTGCCCGTTGGTGGCGGTGTAAGCAGGATTCAGCAGTGTCTTGTAGCCTTTGTACCAGTCACGAGGCAGGCCCTTGATGCCAGCGGAATGTGCAACCTCTCCGCTCAGGATCACATGGCCGCGGTCGTCGGCGAAACCCGTGCCCCCGGTCAGGCTGAAGTTGAAACCCAGATTGTCTCCATACGTCGTCGATGTTCCCTGGGCGGTGCCCTTCAGGCCCGTGAATTTCTTGTCCAGGGTAAAATTGACCACGCCAGCCAGCGCATCGGAACCCCACGCGGCGGATGCGCCACCAGTGACGATATCGACGCGTGTGACAAGCTCCTGCGGAATCGTGTTGATGTCCACCAGACCCGTCGCCACGGAGGCCGGGACACGCCGTCCATCGAGCAGGACCAGCGTTCTGCTGAGGGCGTTGGAGCTCAGTCCCCGCAGATTCAATGAATTGATGCCCGCAAGGCCGGCGCTGACGCTGCCGGTCGTGACAGATGGCGTGTTGCTGCCTGCAAACGAGGGCAATTGATTGACGAAATTGGCGATGTTGCTGGGGGCGTTGGCCTGGATTTCTGCCAGTCCGAGAACCGAAGTTGGTGTCGGTGCTTCGTAGCCATCGCGCACGACGCGTGAACTCACGACGACTTCGTCCAGTTCGTCGACCGGCGCAGCGCCTTGTGCCTGCGCAGCCACTGGCAACAGTGCGCTGCAAACTGCTGCGGCAATTGCGGTCATTGGTATGAATTTCATTTTTTGATTCCTGTTACGTTTCGCAAAACTGTCGAGTAGATACAGCAAGACCGCTTCAATCGCGGCCGCCTAGAGTGGAGAATCGGGGTTGCGCATCGAGCGCCACATATGTGCTACCGGGCTGTTGTCGTTGCCCAATCCCTGTTTCGGCTGTTTGAAATGGCGTCCGATGATGTCCAGAAAGGGCTCGATGGACACCTTCACATTGGGATCAAAAGCGTAGAGATCGCAAACCGTCACTTCACGCGAAGCGCCATACCAGCGATGGCGACGCGCATAGTCGTAAGTTGCCTTGGTCTGAGCATCGGGAACGTAGTCGTGGCCAAACACGCGAAAATAAAGTTCAGGATATTGATATCCAGCCTCAGGATCCGCGTAGAAGCGCAACGCCTGGTGGTAGCGGATCGCGAACGCGGTGCGCGCCGGGACATAAGGCTCGTACATCTGCGCGCCCCACCAGCCATGTTCGGTGCGAATCAGCTCCTGGACGGTATCGTGCAGCAGACAGGCAAGGATGATGTCCTCATCCGCGCCACGCTTTAACGCCACGTTCGCGCTCTGCAGGCAATGTTCGCGCTCACGGTCGAAACGCAGTGCAAAGAAATCAACGATCGTGGGCTTCGCCGGCATCTTCGGAAGCATCGACATGTTCTTGGCGTCGGCTTCACGGTTCAGGAAGAGAAATCCGGTGCCACGGCGCCACTTGCGCGTAGGGATCTCCGCCTCAAGCTCGGCAACCGACGGCCACTTGCCGGCGCCCGAGGGCAGGCTCGCCGGCCCACTTGCAGCCTGCGCCATCAGCGCGGCTTCAAGCGCGTCGGCCTTCGCCTCGTGGCTCATCTGGGCTACGGCGGCTGCGCCACCGAGCCCTGCGAGGAATGTGCGTCGATCGATATTAAGCATAAGGTCCTGAATCCCTAAAATTGCTCACGGCATGCACACCTGTGTTGGAGTTGTGCACACCTGTGCGTTGGAGCATGCATCAGCTCTGTCTGCATCGCAAGAGGCGAAATGGCAATTCCTTTGGTTTTTCGGTTGCAGCTCCCGACTATTGCGGTGGGGTTTTTGCAACCGCATGCTTATGCACAGGTGTGCCCGAACTGGGAAGAGCCGCCCGTATTGGGGTGCGCAGCTTGAGGGGTCGATTGGATATCACTGGAGTGGCAGCTGGAAATCGCGCCGCAGCGTCTGCTCGACAATGGCGCCGATCATGTCGGCGGTAATAGCAGACAGCGTCCAGCCAAGATGGCCATGCCCGGTATTGTAAAATACGCAGGCCGCCCGACCGCGGCCGACACGCGGCATCATGTTTGGCAGCATGGGGCGCAAACCGGCCCAGGGCACGACGCTGCGGGTGTCGACCCCCGGGAAGCATTGATTCACCCAGGCGATCAGCGGGCGTATGCGGTCGGCCCGAATGTCGTGGTTGTAGCCATTGAACTCCGCCGTGCCGGCCACCCGGAAGCGGTCGGCGCCAAGGCGGCTGGTAACCAGCTTGGTTGCATCGTCGAGCAGGCTCACGGTGGGTGCGGCAGCGCGGCTCGCCTCATCGTTCAGGTTCACCGTGATCGAATAGCCCTTCACCGGGTAAACGTTCACGCGATCACCCAGCCCCGCAGCGAACGCGCGGCTTGAAGTGCCGGCACAGATCACCACGCCGTCGAAGGTTGTGGTTTCTCGACTCCCATCGTTCGCGACCGTGACGCAGGCCCGCCGATTGTCGGTGCTCACCTCGCTCACGTTCTGCTCGTACAGCACCTTCACGCCGCAGCGCACCGCAGCGGCGGCGAGACCGTGTGTGAATTTGTGGATGTCGCCCGTGCAATCGCTCTCGGTAAAGAATCCGCCATGGTAAGTACCGGCCAGGGTGGGCTCGATTGTCTTCATCTCCTCGGGCGTAACCGCTCGCCGCTGCAAACCGCCGCGACTGAGCAGTACAGAGACACGCGCCGCATGCTCGAAGTCCGACCTGTTGCGGTAGATGTGCAGAATTCCCTGCCTGCGCAGATCGAATTCGATCGCCTCGGCATCGGCCCATGAAAAGAGATGCTCGCGGGCGGCAACCGCGAGGCGCGCGGTCTCGACCGTGTTGCGCTCGTAGTTCGGAATGTTGGCGATAAACTCGGCAAACCAGGAGAGCTTGTGCCAGCTCGGCTTCGTGTTGACGAGCAGCGGCGCGTCGCTCTTGAATATCCACTTCAGTCCCTTGAGGATCGTGGATGTGTGGTTCCACACCTCGGCGTTCGAGGCCGAAAGCTGACCCCCGTTGGCGAATGAGGTTTCCATGGCCGAGTAGCGGTGGCGCTCGTAGAGCGTTACGGCGAGACCACGCCTGGATAGCGCATAGGCCGTCGTAACGCCGGTAATGCCGCCGCCAATGACTGCGATTGATTTCATGATTTCAGGTTCCACGTCATCCAGTAGTTGGGTTCGCACACGTAAATGTGCTGAACACCCCCTCTGTCCGGAACCTGAGAGATTCACGACCGGTCGCATCGAGCGATTGGTCGCTTGCTCCTTCGGTGCGCCCGGCCGATGTTGCCGCTGGGCGCTCTTCAGAGTTCAATCATGAAACCGGTCCGTTGGCCTGAGAGTTTCCGGGGTGGTTGCTCCTTCGGCGTCGACCGTGTTGTCACGGTGCGAACTCTCCCGATCTCACGCCGGCTTTGGCGCCGTGCGATGCGGCCCTGACTGTATGTCTTTGCCGCTGGTACAGATCATAGATCCCTCGCGGCGAACTGACTAGCGCTTTCATCGTCAAAATCACGGTTCTTTGACCGCCGTCTCGCAGACAAGCCACGGCCTGTACTGCGTCGGATCTACTTACCTCAACCTGACCGGTTATACCGAGCCATCCCTCATTTGCTGCGCCAGGTACTCCGCCTGCCGCAATGCCAGAGCAATGATCGTCAGCGTTGGATTCGCTGACGTTGAAGTCACAAACTGGCCACCATCTGCAACAAACAGGTTCTTGATGTCGTGAGTCTGCCCCCACTTGTTGCACACACTGGTCGCTGCATCATTGCCCATTCGCGTCGTGCCCATGTTGTGGGTCGCGCCAAAGAGGGTGGAGAAAAATACATCCGTAGCGCCCAGCGAACGATACAAGGCCTCTGCCCTTCCTTGCGAATGCTTCTGCATGGCCAAGGTGTTCTCGTGGAACCGGTAACTCACCACCGCCACCGGCGTTCCGAATCTGTCCTTTTCCGTTGGATGAAGCGTGATTCGATTGGTCTGTTGCGGAGGGTCTTCGCCGGTAGTCGTCAGCCCGGCAATGTTCTTGAATTTGCGCAATAACGCGGCATAGTCCTTGCCCCAGCCCTTCGGGCTCATCATGCCGGCAACCTGCTCCGGCCCCAGGTTCAAGGTGTGCATTTGATAGCCGCCGGAGAATCCCCGGGTCGTGTCGTGCTTGACCTCATCGCGAATCACGCCGGCGCTCTGGGTACCCTTGTAGAAGTGCACCTCTCCCGGCATCAATCCAAGCACTGTCGACATCACATGACGCATGTAGTTGCGACCCACTTGATCGCTGCTGTTGGCGAGTCCGTTGGGAAACCTTGCAGTCTTTGAATGCAACAGCAGGCGCGTGGATTCAACGACATTGGCAGCCAGGCATACGACGCGGGCCTTCTGTTCAAGGGCATTGCCGTCCTTGTCCACGTAACGTACACCGCTGGCCTTGCCGTTCTCGTCCGTGAGCACGCGAGTCACCATGCATTCGGGCCGCAGTTCGTAGAACTCTGTCGCTTCAGCTTGAGGAATGTGAGTGAACAAAGTGGTCCACTTGGCGTTGATGAAGCAGCCGCTGGAACAAAACCCGGTTTGCAGGCAAGAAGCGCGGCCATCACGCGCCTCGGAATTGATGGCCATGTTGTAAGTGTCGAAGTCCTTGTAGCCGATGTTGCGTGCACCGGCTGCCATGACCTTGAAATTGTTGCTTTCCGGGAGCCGCGGTATGCCGTGTGTTCCGGTCACGCCGAGCATCAATTCGGCCCGATCATAAAAGGGTTCCAGCTCTTTCAGGGTCAGCGGCCAATCGGCAAGATTGCAATCCCTGAGTTGCCCGTAAGTGGACAAGGCCTTGAATTCGAAGTCCTGAATACGCGGGCAATTTGCCGTCCAGTGAGTCGTCGTGCCGCCCACGGTCTTGCAGGAGAACACCGGATTGATTCTGGGAACATCGCCTTCGCCGTAACGCAGGTCCTGCCAGGTCATCTTCGCGCCCATTTT
>JANPGU010000285.1:0-6696 GCA_031424095.1 Gammaproteobacteria bacterium | reverse complement strand
CGCACCGAGCCGATGTCGTAGTGCAGCGCGAGCCGCTCGTTGATGAAGGTGTAAGGCGACGACAGCAGCGCGAGCACGCTCTGGTCATTGCGCACGATGTCGTCCATGAACAGCGTGATTTCCTGCTGGAAGTCGCTGCGCAGGTCGGCGGCGCCGCTGGCGTACGGGAAAATCGCCGGATCAGGCGTGATCTCGGGCAGCTTGGTCAGGTTCAGCCACTGCGAACCGAAGTTGCTGGCGATCGTGACCGAACGCGGATCGGCGAGCATGCGCTTGACCTGGCGGCGCAGTTCTTCAGGCTCATGCAGTTTGCCAGCGTCGGCCAGATCGAGGAGCTGGTCGTCGGGCAGGCTGTTCCACAGGAAGAACGACAGCCGTGACGCCAGGCTGAGATCGTCGAGCTTGTAGATGGAGCCTGGCGGCAGCGCTTCGGGTGGCTGGTCGGTGCGGTACAGGAAATCAGGATGCGCAAGCACGGCCGTGAGCGCGCGGCGCACGCCCGCATCGAAGTCGGAAGCCTTGCGGCCCGCCTCGTAGAAATTCATGAGGCCCGCCAGGTCCTGGTCGGTGACCGGACGACGGAAGGCGCGACGCGCCATGTCGCCGACGACCTTGCGTGCGCAGGCTGTTTCTTCCGCGCTGCTCTTCGGGTAGCAGTTGCTGAAGATGTGCTTGCGCGCCTCGGTCTGGCTGACGCCGGTGGCATTGAAGGGACCGCGGATTTCGAACGAACTGACCCGCAGCACGCGGTCCTGGCCGCCGCCGGGCGTATACATCTGCAACCGGTCTTCCGACTCGGCAAAAGTGCGATGCCGGAATGCCACCACGAAGCGGTGAATGCCGGCTGGCGACTTGAAGCGGATGTTCTTCAGGCGCAGGTTGATGGCTTCGACCGCCGGATCCTGCTTCTGGTCGATGGCCTTCATGTCGGCTTCGCCGCCGATGGTGGTTTCATAGATCAGCTTGCCGTCGAGCGTGACGACCAGCGGATTCTCGAACTCCATGTTGTAGACCCACAGCGCGGTCGCCATGTTGGCGATGTTGAGCACGTACTCGCCGTCGGCCGGGAAGTTGTGGTCCACCGCAATGCCGCCCCGCGTGCCCAGCGGCAGGCCATCTGCGTGGAACAGCTGCGAGCTGGGCTTCTGCGCGCGATAGGTGGTGCCGGCCGGGAGGACATCCTTGTTTCCCATGGCCTGGACGACCACCGTGCGCGCCGCGGCGATGTACTGGTCGAGGAACGAGGGAGTGACCTGCAGCGCAGCGGCAATGTTGTCGAAACCTTCGCGCGGCTCGTCACGCGGCAGCAGCTCGGCAGGATCGATTTCTATGCCGAGCAGATCGCGCACGGCGTTGGCGTATTCCTTGCGATTGAGGCGATGCAGGCCCACATGGCCCGGATCTGCATTGGTGGCGCCGGCCTGATCGAGGCGGCCTTCCATCCACGCGATGAAAGCATTGCGTGTGGTCTTGTCGGGCATCTTGTGGCCGCCCGGCGGCATCTGCTGGCTGCGCAGCTTGCGCACGACCTTTTCCAGCACATCGATGTTCTGCGGGATGTCGCTCTCGGCGAGGGTGTCGAAGGCGACGCCGCCGGCCCAGTCTTCGGTGTTGTGACACTCGGTGCAGTAGGAGCCGAACATGTTCCAGCCCACGGCGTTGCCGGCATGTGCGGCAATGGCAGCCGGTGGCGCATCGGCAGCCATTACCGAGCCGCTTGCACCGATGGCAAGAAAGGCAGCGATGAACACCTTACTAATGCGAGAATCTTTCACCGTACCTGACCTTTCGCAAGAGCCTGTTTGAGCATGCACTTCCGACACCGGAAAAGCCGCTGGAGGATATGCGATGCCACCTGTGTAAACCATTGGCAGCATCGCTCTACATATAGACCCTTTGTGGCCCCTTCCGTTCATTTGCTGAATGTTTCTGGGTCCGCATCCGGATGCGGGAATCCGCGATGCTGAGCGCCCCGCAGATGCGCCTGGCCGGGCTGCTGTTGGCGGTACTGGCGGTGGGGTGGTACCTCGGTCGGGAGCAGGCCGGCGCGCCGGCGGCAACTGGCGATATTGCTGCGTTACAGCATGGGGAGGCGGCCGATGCGGCGCGGGTTGCCTTCGAGCGGCACAGCAGCGGCGAGGTTATCGCCATAGCTGGCGAAGTTGAGCGCGTGTTAGCCGACGATCGCGACGGATCGCCGCATCAACGGTTCATTGTCCGCACGCTCAGCGGATTGAGCCTGCTGATCGCGCACAATCTGGAGCTGGCGCCGCGGCTGGAAGGTCTTGCGGCCGGCGACCGCGTGACGGTCCTGGGCCAGTACGAATGGAACGAAAAGGGTGGCGTAATGCACTGGACCCATGGGGATCCGGCGGGTCGACACACAACGGGGTATATCGAATGGCATGGCCGGCGTTATCAGTGAAGCCTCATCATGAAGGTCATCGCGTGGACCGCCTGGGCTGGTTGCGGGCCGCGGTGCTCGGCGCCAATGACGGACTGATCTCCACCGCCAGCCTGGTGATGGGCATGGCCGCCGCGCAGCTGGGCAGCTCCGCGGTGTTCATGGCCGGACTGGCCGGTCTTGTGGGTGGTGCGCTGTCGATGGCTGCGGGCGAATACGTTTCCGTTTCTTCCCAGGCCGACAGTGAGAGTGCAGATCTGGCGCGCGAGCGCCGCGAGCTGGAAGTGACGCCAGAGGCCGAGCATCGGGAACTTGCTGCCATCTACATCCAGCGCGGACTGTCGCGCGAAACCGCAGAGCGGGTGGCCACCGAAATGACGGCACACGATGCACTCGCCGCCCATGCGCGCGATGAGCTGGGCATCACTGACCAGAATCGCGCGCGTCCGCTGCAGGCGGCCGGCGCCTCCGCGCTGGCATTCGCGCTGGGGGCGGTGGTGCCCATGACGCTGGTGGGTGTGCTGCCTGATGCCAACCGCTCAGCGCTGATCTTTGCCATCTCACTGCTGCTGCTGATCGCGCTGGGTGCGCTGGGTGCGCGACTGGGTGGCGCCCGGATCCTGCCGGCCGCCTTGCGCGTGGGATTCTGGGGCATCGCTGCCATGGGTGCGACGGCGCTGATCGGCAGCCTGTTCAATGTCAGAGTCGCATGAGCAAGGCCAAAGCCAGAAAAGCCAAAGCCAAGGTCGGGCCCGTAGCCGCGCGCGTGCGCCGGAGCGTGTCTGCCGCAAAGCCGATCGCGGCCGGCAAGCCGCCGCTTTCCATCGTGATTCTTGCCGCCGGTCAGGGCAAGCGCATGCATTCCGATCTGCCCAAGGTGTTGCAGCCACTGGCCGGTGCGCCGCTGCTGCGGCATGTGATCGACACGGCAAAGCAGCTTGAGCCCGCCGCCTTGCATGTGGTGTACGGCCATGGTGGTGACCAGGTGCGCGCGCAGTTCGCGGCAGAAAATCTGCATTGGGCACTACAGGCCGAGCAGAAAGGCACCGGGCATGCGGTGATGCAGGCGATGCCCGCGATTCCCGATGACCACAGGGTGCTGGTCATGTATGGCGATGTGCCGCTGCTGCAGGCCGGCACGCTGCGCGAGCTGTTGCACCGGACCGCAGGCGGGCTGGCGTTGCTGATCGTCAAGCTGGAAGACCCGACCGGGTACGGTCGCGTATTGCGCGATGCGCGCGGCAGGGTGAAGGCGATCGTCGAACACAACGATGCCTCTGCGGCGCAACGGCGGATCCGCGAGGGCAATACGGGCGTGCTGGCAGCGGGCGCGAAGCAGCTGCGGAGCTGGCTGAGCCGGCTGCGCAGCGACAACGCGCAGGGTGAGTATTACCTCACCGATGTGGTTGCCATGGCGGTGAAGGATCGCGTCAGCGTGCGCTCGCATGAGGCAGCGACCGAGTCGGAAGTGCTGGGCGTGAATGACCGGCTGCAACTGGCTTCGCTCGAGGCGGTGCTGCGCGCACAGCGCGCGACAGCCGCGCTGCGTGCGGGCGCAACACTTGCGGACCCTTCCCGTTTCGACCAGCGTGGCGAGCTCGTGCTCGGTCGCGATGTGTTCATTGACGCCGACGTCATTTTCGAGGGCCGTGTCGTGCTCGGTGACCGCGTGCACATCGGACCGAACTGTGTGCTGCGCGACATGACCGTGGGCGCGGACACGCGCATCGTGTCGCATTGCGTGCTGGAAAAGTCCGAGGTCGGCGCGGGCTGCAGCATCGGTCCCTTCGCCCGGCTGCGGCCGGGAGCGCAGCTTGCCGACAATGTGCACGTCGGCAATTTCGTCGAGGTCAAGAACAGCAGCATCGGGGCGGGCTCGAAGGCCAATCACCTGACCTATGTCGGCGATGCCACGGTTGGCGCCGGCGTGAACATCGGTGCGGGCACGATCTGCTGCAATTACGACGGCGCGAACAAATCCCGCACGGTCATTGAAGACGGTGCATTCATCGGCTCCGGCACGCTGCTGGTGGCACCGGTCACCATCGGCGCCAACGCCACGACCGGCGCCGGATCCACGATTACCAGGGACGCACCGGCCGGCAAGCTGACGCTGGCGCGTTCCTCACAGGTGACGGTCGATGGCTGGAAGCGTCCAGTCAAGCGACCGCGCTGACAGGAGAGCATTCAGGATGTGTGGAATAGTGGGAGCAGTCGCCGGGCGCGACATCGTGCCGGTGCTGATGGAGGGGCTGCGGCGCCTCGAATACCGTGGCTATGACTCCGCTGGCCTGGCGGTGGTCGCGGCCAAGGGCAAGCTCGAGCGCCGACGCACCGTGGGCAAGGTAAAGATGCTGCAGGAGGCGCTCGAAGAGGCGCCGCTCGCAGGCAACACGGGAATCGCCCACACGCGCTGGGCCACGCATGGCGTGCCGAGCGAGCGCAATGCGCACCCGCATATCTCGCGGGACGGTCTCGCGATCGTGCACAACGGCATCATCGAGAATCACGAAGAACTGCGCGCCGAGCTGATCGCCCTGGGCTACGAGTTCAGCTCGGAGACCGATACCGAGGTCGTGGCGCATCGCATCCACCACCATCAGCAGACCCTCGGTGATCTGTTCAAGGCAGTACGCGCAACCGTGGCGGAGCTCGAAGGTGCCTATGCGCTGGTGGTGCTTAGCGAGCAGGAACCGGATCGCCTGATCCTGGCGCGCATGGGATGCCCGGTCGTGATCGGGCTCGGCAAGGGCGAGAATTTCGTGGCTTCGGATGTTTCGGCACTGCTGCCGGTGACCAGGAACTTCCAGTTCCTGGAGGAAGGCGACGTTGCGGAAGTGCGGCGCGAGAGCGTGCGTATCCTCGATGCGGAAGGAAGCAACGCCGAGCGCGAAGTCAGGCAAAGCGAACAATCCGCAGCCGCTGCCGAGAAGGATCCTTATGAGCATTTCATGCTCAAGGAGATCTTCGAACAACCGCGTGCGGTGGCCAACACGCTGCAGGAACGCGTGGCCAATGGCCGCCTGCTGGAAGCCGCGTTCGGCCACAAGGCCACGACCATCTTCCCGCAGGTAGAATACGTGCGCATCGTCGCCTGTGGCACGAGCTACCACTCCGCCGTGGTGGCGCAGTATTTCATCGAGCAATACTGCCGCCTTCCCTGCGGCGTGGAAATCGCCAGCGAGTTCCGCTATCGCAACGCCGTGGTGCCGCGGAACACCTTGTTCGTCACCATCTCACAGTCCGGCGAAACGGCCGACACGCTGGCCGCGCTGCGGCTGGCGAAGCAGGGCGGGCACCTGGCCACGCTTGCGATCTGCAATGTGCCGGAGAGTTCGCTGGTGCGCGAATCGGATCTGGTGATGCTGACTCGCGCCGGGCCGGAAATCGGCGTGGCCTCGACGAAGGCTTTCACCACGCAGATCACGGCACTGTCGCTGCTGGTGATTGCACTGGCCAAGACCCACGGCGCCGATGCCGAGCGCGAACGCGGCCTCGTGACGCGGTTGGTGGAGCTGCCGGGGCTGATTGAAAAGACGCTGGCGCTGGATCCTGCGATCGGCGCCCTGGCCCAGCGCTTCGTCGCCAAACATCACGCGCTGTTCCTGGGCCGCGGTGCGATGTATCCCATTGCGATGGAAGGCGCGCTGAAGCTCAAGGAGATTTCCTACATCCACGCCGAGGCCTATGCGGCCGGCGAGCTCAAGCACGGACCGCTGGCGCTGGTCGATGCCGACATGCCCATCGTCGCCGTGGCGCCGAACAACGACCTGCTCGAGAAGCTCAAGTCCAACCTGATGGAAGTTCGCGCGCGTGGCGGCGAACTGTATGTGTTCGCCGATCCGGATGCGGGCATCACGCCGAGCGATGGCGTGAACGTGATCCTGATGCCGCGGCATGTCAGTTACTTCCAGTCGCCGATCATCTACACGATTCCGATGCAGCTGCTGGCCTATCACGTGGCCATCCTGCGGGGCACCGATGTGGATCAACCGCGCAATCTGGCCAAGAGCGTCACGGTCGAATAGACGCGGTCGAGAGCGTTTGAATTCTCGACCGATTTCATCCACCGCGGCCATTGTGCAGGGCTTTCCTAGATTGCCTTGCCGATCTCTTCGACGATCTTCTTCGCGTCGCCAAACACCATCATTGTCTTGTCGTTGTAGAACAGTTCGTTGTCGAGCCCGGAATAGCCACTGGCCATGCTGCGCTTGTTGACGATGATGGTGCGCGCCTTGTAGGCCTCGAGTATCGGCATGCCGTAGATGGGACTGCCTTTGACCAGTGCGGCC
>JANPGU010000284.1:0-5508 GCA_031424095.1 Gammaproteobacteria bacterium | reverse complement strand
CTGCACGGGTGCATCACCCTCGCCCATCGCAATCTGCGGATTGCCGCCTGCAAGCAGCACTACCTTCGACTTCGCTTTCATGGCGCGAATATATAGCTGCCAGGCCGTGAATCGGCCAGCAGAGAATTTCAGGAACCACCGCCTAGCGGGGTGGGATCGACTCGACCGAGCTGTTCTCGACCGACTCGTGCGCCACGTCTTCGACGCCATTGGCGTTGTCGACACTGGCCGGGCTGTCGCTTTCGATGCCCGTATTCACGGCCGCGGCGGACGCCTCTTCAGGAGGACGTTCGCCGCGTCGTGCCAAGCGCTCGGACTGGCGTTCTTTACGCGCCAGTTCCTTTTGCCGCTTGTTATGGCGGAAGTTAACTTTCGCCATTGCTGCGCGCTGTTACCAGCGACCGCCGCCGCCGCCACCACCGCCGCCACCGCCGCCGTAGCCGCCGCCACCGCCGCCACCGCCGCGATAGCCGCCGCCACCACCACCGCCACCGGTGCGAGGCTTGTCCTGGGCTTCATTCACACGCAGTGAACGACCGCCGAGGTCCTTGCCGTTGACGGCCTGGATTGCGCGCGCTGCGTCAGCAGTGCTCATTTCGACGAAACCGAAGCCGCGCGGGCGGTTGGTTTCACGGTCCATTGGGAGGGCGACCGACTCAACGGTGCCGTGCTCTGCGAACAGCGCGCGGACCTGGTCTTCGGTTGCAGTGAAAGGCAGGTTGCCTACGTAAATCTTGGCCATGTAGCAAATCTCTCTATAGAAAAATATATGAATCAATGACAGGAGAAATGCAGTTTCTTGAGAGCCGAGTGACGGCAGCCCGCGAACCAGAAGTCCTGACACCTGATCGGCAGGCGTGTCGGTTCGAGCGGGAAACGCCTAGATGAAGGCGCACGGGACGATTCGGACGGAAGACGATCTGGAACAGCATAGCGCGTTCCCGGGCGGGCGGTCAATCCGGCGAATAGGCCAGGTTCAAACTGGTGAAGGCGCCGCGGATGAAGGCCGCCGGGTCGCCGTACTGGCCGGTGTAGGCCTTCAGGGGCTGGTCGGCGATGGCGTCACCCGAATCCATGCCCTTGTTGAGGTAGACGACCATCTTTTCGTGGAAGGCGGCGAACATCTGGTGCTGGCGTTTGAGCTCAGCGCCGGTCATCAGGCGGCCGTTTACGGGGACGATGCGGGTGTCAGGCTTCGCCAGCGCCGCGAGTTTCTCGTGGGCTTTGACGAGACCGCCCAGCCAGGCGCCATTGCGATAGTCCAGAAGCGGCCAGGTCTCGGAGCAGACCGGTCCGCCGGCAACGATGACATCTGCTTCGGGGAAGTGGATGTAGAGATCGCCGTTGGTATGAGCGGCGGGCAGGTAGTCGTACTGCACCGGCTGGCCGGCGAAGGTCAGCGCGCCACGATCGCGCGTTGTCTTCGTGGGCTGTGCGGCTGCAGGCAATGGACCATACAGCCCTTCGTAATCCACCGAGGCGACGGGGCGGCCGAGATAGAGCCGTGTCACCTGATGCGCAATGATCTCGCCGCCGTCACGCCCTATCGCTTCGTTCGAGCCGGTCTGCGCGGGATGCCAGTGTGTGTTGATCAGCGTGCTGACGCGGCGGTTGCCGGTCGCCTGTGCGACGGCTTTGAGCAGCGCCTTCGAATTTCGGGCGTAGCCGCCATCGATCAGCAGCGCGCCATCGGCTCCTTGCAACGCGATGACATTGCAGCCTGCGCCGGTGAGCAGTGTCATGCCAGGTGCAAGAGTCGAGGCGTTGATGGTGTCGGCGCGCGCAGCAGGCGCGGGTGGTGCGATCATGCCGAGGCTGGCGACGGTGGCCAGCTGCATGCTTGCGCCAAGGAACTGCCGGCGCGTGTTCACAGCGGCCAGATTTCCGATTCATGCGCGCGCGGTGGACCGATGGGCGGGAATTCGCCAGGCCAGTCTGGCACCTTGCTCAATTCCACCTTGGCGCCGAGTTCGCGCAGCACCTTGGCCAGATCCATGCGCGGCGGCGGACGCGTGGTCAGGAAAGTCAGCCAGCCCCGCGACATCGCATTGTCCAGCGCGGTCAGGCCGTCTTCATCCTTGATGTCCGGGTTCTCGCCATAGGAAACCAGTTCGGCCATCACCTTCTTGAAGCCTTTCTTCGTCGCGGCGTGCAGCGCCGAGCCGCCGTGATTGCGGGTGATGTACATGATCTTCATCACCACGTTCACGTCTGCGCCGGCTTCGTGGAGCACGCGCAGCGTCTCAAGCACGTCTTCTTCGCGACCGCGGCCGTTGATGGCCAGCATGATGGGCGTTTCGTTGTGCGCGGTGGTGAGGCGGATGTCCGCGCCATGCGCCAGCAGATATTTGATGATCGCAATGTCATTCGATGCGCAGGCACGATGGAACGGTGTGGTGCCGCGCGAACTTGCAGAAACCTGGCCCGTCTCCTTAGGCGCGCGGAAGAACATCTGCTGATTGGGGTCGGCGCCCTTCTCTACGAGCAGTCGGACCAGTTCCTTGCCATCGGCCACGTTCGGCGTCTTGTCGGTGCCGAGGTTGGCGACACCGCTGCGTGTGTTCACATAGCTGTTCTCGATGGCGACATGCAGCGGCGCCTGGCCGTAGATGTCCCATTGATTGACGTCAGCGCCGGCATCGAGCAGCCGTTTCGCGATGTCCCAGTTGCCGTTCATCATCGCGAGCGTCAGTGGCGCGATGCCGTCCGGATCCGGCAGCAGGATGTTCACCTTGTGCTGCAGCAGCGCGTCGACGCAGGCCTTGCAGTTCTCGCGCACGGCGTATAGCAACGGCGTCAGGCCGCCGGTGGGCATGTTCTTGTAGCGCTGCTCGATGGTGATGTGGCGTTCGAAATTGCGCACGATGGCGCGGGCGTTGACGTCGGCGCCTTTAGAAGCCAGCAGCCTGACCATCTCGGGATGGCGGCGCGCGGCGGCCCACATCAATGCGGTCTGGCCGCCGAACTGCTCGGCGGCATTCGCATTGGCGCCGCGCTTGAGCAGCAACCTCGCGGCTTCGACATTGCCGGTGCGCGCGACACTCATCAACGCGGTCTGCCCTTCACCGGTGGGCGATTCGACATCGGCACCGGCGGCCAGCAGCAGTTTGATGATGTCGGCGTTGCCGGTTTCGGCGGCCAGTGCCAGCGGCGTGACGCCGTAGGCATTGGGCTGTTTCACGTCCGCGCCTGCTGCGAGCAGACGTTTTACCTCCGCTACATCGCTGTGGAATGCGGCGCGCTGCAGCTCCGTGCTGCCATCGGGACCGACGTCTTGTGCCGTTGCGTAAGCACTGGCGGCGAATAGTGCAGCGACCAGCAACACGGCGGAGCGCAGGAGATGCTGTGGGCTCACCTTCACGCCTCGGTGAACGCGCCGCTGCTGTCGGAGAATTTTTCCTGCGGCACGCCCACCCGCTGCAGCAGCGTGAGCAGCAGGTTCGCATGTGGGGTGTCCTGCGGATAGGCCAGATGCTGGTTGCCCTTGATGGTGCCCGCTGCGTGTCCAATGATCGCCGACGGCACCGGATCCGCATCGTGCAGATCGCTGTTGGCCATGTTGCTGCCGAACAGGATGGCGGCGTTCTCGAGCAGCGTGTTCTCGCCGTCCTTCATTGCCTGCAGACGCATGGCGAATTTCGCCATGCGCTCGGTGTGATACACCTGCACCTTCAGCAGACGCTGGATCTTTTCCGCATCCTCGCTGTGATGCGACAGCGGATGGAAGGCTTCGTTGATGCCCAGCCAGTGATACACGCGCATGGACACCTCATTGGCCATGCGGAAGGTGGCGATGCGCGTCTGGTTGGTCTGCCATGACAGGGCCAGCAGTTCGAACTGCACATCGATCAGTTCGGTGAAATCCTCCGGCGCGCCCAGCGGCGCATCCGGCAGTTCGATCGCATTGCCCTCGCCGGCCTTGAGCTTCTGCACGCGCCGCTCGATCTCGCGCACGGATTCGAGATAGTCACTGACGACGACGCGATCGCCCGCGTCGATCTCCTTGTTCAGGCTGACCGTGGCATCGCGCACGTAGTCGAGCAGGCTGCCGGTGGTGGCGACGATGTGGCGGCGGTCTTCCTTGCTGTCTCCCTGTCCAAACAGCGTGTAGAACACCTTGCGCGGATTGCTCTCCATCTCCAGCTGCTGCGTGGGTGTGCGATAGCACAGCGAGCCATAGCCGCCGGGTTCGGTGCACATTTCCAGCGACGGCATGGGGGTGTTCTGGCCGATGTGGCGGGCGGCGATCTGGTCCACCGAAATGCCGTTCTGGCCAGTGGGCGTGCGACCCGGCCGGCCGACACTCGAAAGCCAGGAGAGTTCGGTGGTGGCATGCGGCGCGCCGGCGTTCTCGGCGCCCTTGTTGCGCAGGCCGGAGACGACGGTGACGTAATCGCGCAGTGGTTCGAGCGGCTTCAGCACCACGCTGAAGTCGAAATCGCGGCCGGTCTTTTTCGGCGTCCAGAACTGGCGCACGGCGCCATGCGGAAAATACACGAAGCCCAGGCGCGCGAGCGGTGCAGCGGCCGTATCGGCGAGCGCGGTGTGCGCGGGAATCATCGCATCGAGCAGTGGCAAGGCAATGCTGGCGCCGGCACCTTTCAATAGCGTCCGGCGGGACAGATGCTTCTTGGTGAGGAACATTTACTGGACTCCTGCGAGCATTGGCGCGGGCTCGCGGCGACGGAAGGCATCGCTGGCAACGATCTGAGTGACGAGTGAGGCGAACTGGTAGTTGTCGCGTGCGGCATTGCGCACGATTTCGCGCACCACCGGCATGTCGCGATATTCCACCGGACGACCCAGCGCATAGGTCATCAAATGCTCGGTCACGGTCTGCACGAACTGCTCGGGATGCGCCACAAGTGCGCGGCGCAGATCATCCGGTCCGCTGATCTTCGTGCCGTCGGGCAATATACCAGCGGTGTCCACCGCATCGCCCGTGTCGGGATCGCGGCTGCGGAACTGTCCGACGGTGTCGAAGTTCTCCAGTGCGAAACCCAGTGGATCCATCACCCCATGACAAGCGAAACAGGTCGCGTTCCGGCTGTGCTGTTCGAAGCGCGCCCGCAGCGTGGCCGGCTTGCCGCGCGATTCTTCCTTGAGATCCCCGACATTCGGCGGTGGCTGCGCCGGCGGCGTGCCCAGAATGCGTTCGAGGATCCACGCACCGCGCAGCACGGGCGCCGTGCGATTGGGATAGGCGGTGACCATCAGCACCGCGCCCTTGCCGAGCAGTCCGTAGCGGCGGGTGTCGCGCAGATTCACGCGCTGGAACTGGCCGCCCTTGACGGTATCGATGCCGTACAGCATTGCGAGGGGTTCGTTCAGATAGGTGTAGTCCGCGGTCAGCAGCGCCATGACGGATTGATCGCTGCGCAGCACGCTGTCGAGGAACAGCTCGAGTTCGCGCCGCATCAGCGGCCGCGCGTCGAGTGTGCCGCTGGCATTGGGGAACAGGCGCGCGTCCGCTTCGATCTCCGCGAGCTTGGCCATGTTCAGCCACTG
>JANPGU010000283.1:0-5005 GCA_031424095.1 Gammaproteobacteria bacterium | reverse complement strand
CGGTGTCATCCCGGCAGAGCACCACTTCATGCGAGCATTCGTGGCAATACCGCACGCGTGGATCGGCGGTCTTCTCCAGTGTTCGCCATCGCTGATGACAGCGGAAGGCGAAGCGGCAATTGCGGATCAGCGGCTGCGCGGCAGTTGTGCGATCAAAATAGGGTGCGGGAGGCTCGCTCACTGAATCGTCTCCCTGCCGCGGACCAGATCCATCGCTGGCGGTCGCCTGGCGGCCTGGTCGGTGTTCCAGGTGGTGATGACTCCACCGCCATCCTCGACGACAGTGACTCCGCCTTTGTCCAGCACATGCATGGCCAGACGCAGCTCGGCCTGGAGCGATTCCACCACGCGTCGGGCTTCGCGCCGGTCCAGCACGTGGCGGTCTCCCTCCACGCGGCCATGCTGCAGGGCGAATTCCACCAGGCGCTGGGGAATGCCTCGCTGGGACATGCGGTGCTTGGAGTGGAGGGTGAGGCGCATGACGGATCTCCTTGGCAAGCTGGTAATGGGGTGCATGGGGGAGATTTGAGCAGGTGGGGGTCTCAATGGATGAGACCGGCTTGAGATTGTGAGATCGCGCACCCGAGGCAGGCCGTGTCTCCTCTAACCTCATGCCATAGGTATCCGCCGGAACTGCATGAAGAGGCGGTCAAGCCGGTGCTGGCGCAGGCAGAGATGTTGTCTGCGAATTGGGCGGTAGAAAAAGGCTGAACTGGGCAGATTTGCGCCTTGGAGCAAGCCGAGCCCGGCCACAGTATTGGCTGTATGGCGAGCAAGCTTGAAACCGCCGCGGAGCTCGGAATCGACGTCAGTCAGCAGATTCGGCTGATCCGCGGCCATCGGGTGTTGGTCGACTCCGACCTGGCAGCGCTGTATGGAGTGCCGACACATCGGTTCAACGAGGCCGTGAAGCGCAATGCGGCCCGATTTCCCGCCGACTTTGCCTTTCGCCTGACAGCGGAAGAGCAGCAGTCTTTAAGATCGCAAACTGCGATCTTAAAGACTGGCAGGGGCCAACATCGGAAGTACCCACCATACGTGTTCACTGAACATGGTTCGATCATGGCGGCGACGATACTGAACAGCCAGACAGCGATTGAGATGAGCGTTCATGTCGTACGAGCGTTTGTGAGCTTTCGGCAGATCCTGGCGTCCAATTCCGAACTGGCAAGCCGACTCAGGGCGCTGGAGCGTTCGGTAGCGGAGCTGGACGCAAATACCCGCAAGGAATTTGTGCGGGTCTACAAAGCGATCCTCAAGCTGATGGGGCCGCCTCCGCAGAGTCAATAGATACCGCACGCTTAGGATCGGCAGGCTATGAGCGTCTCCGCTAATGCAGAGCGGGCTCTTAAGGGTCGGCTGTCGGTTGTTTGTATCCCACAGGCTGAACACAACCATCAAATTGTCGCTGCCAGCGGGTGTGGACCCGGGCGTCCGCCAAGTCGCGCGGGTTAACAGGGGCAGTGGTCCCTCAGTGCCGCCCCTTGTCATCCACCCGAAAAGACTGAACCATCGAGGTCATGGCTCCGGCATACGACTGGGCAGCTTCATCGGGAATAATGAACAACATATAGATCAGGTGGCCATCCGGTAGTTGTCGCGTCACCACGGTGACGCGTTCGCGAATTCTGGTACTCGGTGATGTACCGACCAGCGTCGCTCCCAGCCCCGTACCACCCGACACACGAAACGACTGACCCGAACCCCGAACCACCTTCAGGTGTGGACTACTTCGCTGGATCTCCTTAATCAGGTCGTTCGTCCCTTCCTCGATCGTCGCCTCGCCTCGACGCGACTGGACATTTCCGAACGGCACGTAATGATTGATGATCGCTCCGTACACCACTTCACTGTTTCCGTTTACTTCGCCGGCGCCACCTTCAGGAGCGAATGTCACTGCGTGGTCTCTGCCTTCGTAGACCCGCCAGTTGGCGGGATAGGAAATCTGGTACAAGCGCGCGCGTTCTGTGTAGGTTCGAAAGTCCGGTGACGGCGGATCCACGCGTACTCTTGCAGACGAGTTGCTTTCCTGAGGTGTTCGCGAGGGAGCATTCGCCATGCTGGCGATCTGCTGGGTTGTACGCGCCGGAGCCATATCTCGAAGGACTGCTTTAACCCGATCCAGACTGGCCGTGCTCATAGTCGGCGCGTTGCCGACATTGAGAAGCTTTGCTTCCTGTTCGATCCGTTGAATGCGCTGCGCAGGCGCGGGGTGGCTCGACTGCCATGTCGCTGTCTTATTCTTGTCTGTTTCCTGGAGCGTGCGGAAAAAGTTCACCATGTCGGAGGGGCTGTAGCCGGCCCGCGCCAGGATCTGAGCGCCCATGACATCTGCTTCGGTTTCGGCATCACGACTGTATTTCAGGAAAAGTGTATTCAGTCCGAACCCACCGAGGACATTGATGATCTGACCTGTGTTCTCCCCGCCCCGCCCACCCAGTACTGAAGCGAGCATGCCGACGCCAGCCTGTGTGAGATAGGCCCTCGAGGCGTTGTGCGTTCCGTGACGAAGAGCGACGTGGGAAATTTCGTGTGCGAGCACCCCAGCGACCTCCCCTTCGTTTCTGGCCGCCTCCAGCACGCCTCGATTCACGTACAGGAACCCGCCAGGCAGGGCGAAGGCATTCAGATCCGCGGCGTCCACCACGTGGAACTGATACTGAAACTTCGGCCCCGGCGCCTTCGATGCCAGTCTTGCGCCAACCTCATTGACAAAATCTCCAACAGATCGGTTCGTCACTAGCGGCAATTGCCGCTCCGCTGCCGCGGCTGACTGCCTCCCGATGTCGACATCCTGCTCTGGGCTGAACATGTTGAAACCTGACTTCACCGGTGTCTCTGCCGCTGCGAGGGCGGACATAAGTAGACAGGTGAATGCCACGGTCATGGCAGCGGTTACCAACTGCTTACTCATAGTTGTCCTGGCCCATGCGGGCGCGTTCCTTCAACAACGATTTGTAGTCCATATCCCACAACCGCCACGTGTCCTGACGAGTAACAGGAGCCGAAGATGACACTTTAAAGGGGCTCGCATCGGCTCCGGCATCGTCCATTCCGGCATTCAACTGTAGGATCATTCCTAAACCGCCGACGTGTCTCGCAGTGCACCTCCGATGCGTCCTGAATGGCCGGCCAAGCGCACGGAACGACTTCAGAATGCACCTATGCGGAGCGACTTGCGGAGCGCTTTCGCGGCACACCTGACCATCCCTTTCAGCACGGGTTTGATCTCACGCTGCGACCGCACAAGCTGACAGAGCCTCTGGGTTGGCGCCGTCCGCGTCGGGTAGTTTTCCGCCCATGCCCGCAGGTCACAGCGGGAGCCAAGACATCATGAGCTTCGCGCCTTTAATGCGCTGACATAACCCCTTCAGTCGCAGTTCAGTGTAATTGCTCGATGATTCCCCCAAGCCCACTTGGAGGGATGACATGAAAATCAGCAAACCACAGAACCCAGCTCTTCCGGTGCATGACTACCAATCCGCGTTGCAAGGCGCACTGTCCTGGCTGGGCGATCGATATCTGCTTGCTCAGCCTGTGAATCGGGTGGATGCGCAACTCCGACCGAACTTCGCCGAGACCAGGCAGTGGATACCCAACACTCAACATTGAGGCTCCGAGTCGGACTCTGAAGCGGCGACTTGCGTTACATCTCAGGTAACCATTGCCCCGCCGCCACCACATGGCCACTGGCTCGTTCCTGCGCCAGAACCGCGTATCCGGTGATCTCGCCACTCTTCTTGGCGGGCCTCACGCGCAGTTGCTTTTCCTCACCGCGCCAGCCATCGATGGCTTGCATGGTACGAACGATCTGGAACTCCTGCAGCGTCCGGCCGGAGTTCTCGCCACGGCCGACTGGTGTGCTGGCTCTTGCTTGCACGCCAAACAAGGTCAGAACGCAATCGCAACCACGGTCCAGCGTTGGCAGTGCGACTTCAAGCATGTCGCCATTCCTTTCCACTTTGATCGCCGCTGATCGTGTGGCCTTGGCGAGTGCGCGATCCACCGCGGCGCGCTGACTGCCCACGACATCCTGCATCCCGTTGATCACCAATTGCGGCGTGTACGCGGAAGCCCGCCCCATCTGCTGGACGTACCGGACCTGGCGCTGATCGAACGCGGCTTGCGAGAAGCTGTCCTTCCAGCCCAGGTTGTTCCAGTAAGTAACGTGCAGCGCCAGAGCCAGAACCTCGGGCCGTCTGGAGAGTTCGCCGAGCAACGCATCTGCGGGCGGGCAGCTGCTGCACCCTTGCGATGTGAATAGCTCAATCACGATGGGGCCTGTGGGTGCTGCGGCATGAACGCCTCCCGCCAGCGCCACCATTGCTACCGCAATCAGTGCAGAAATGTGCTTCATGATAGCCATTCGGCCTGGAAGCGGAATTCGTTACGCGGGTAGAGCAAAAGAGACGCAGGCGTCCGTTATGTTCCGAATCACCTGGCAATCGCGCGCTTGTCCTCTGTGGCAATGACAGGCCGCCGGTTGCCTGCCTACGCGGTTCTTGCGTAAGGTTGGCGCCATGATAAAAACCCGCATTGCTGTCGCCTCACTTCTCTTGATGGGTAGCGCATCCCTGCTGCTGGCTCAGCAGCCCCCCGGCCCGCCGGGCGGCGGCGGCCCTCCCGGCGGCCTCTTCCTCCCGCCGCTATATACCAACAAGAGCGCGCCGCTGGGTGCCGTAGACACCTCGCTCGCCGACCGTGCCTGTGCCGCGAAGGGTCACGCGAAGCTGGTGTGTCTGGCCGATCTGTTGAAGAAAGGCATGGCACCGGAGTTGCTCGCGCGGCTGCAGCTGCCTTACTCCGTGCAGGACGGCAAGCGATGGAGCAACTTCCCGCCGATGGTCTATCGCAACCGCGTAGGTGTGACGCTGGCGAAGTTCTCGCCGGCGCAGCTCGGTGTGGTGAAGGCGATCCTGAAAGAGGCCACCGGCATCGCCGCGAACGAGGGCTATGACGAGATCGAGCAGATCCTGAATGCCGACGACTTCCTGAAAGAGAAGAC
>JANPGU010000282.1:0-3311 GCA_031424095.1 Gammaproteobacteria bacterium | reverse complement strand
CCAGGATCGAGATGAAGATGATGTTGTCGATGCCGAGAACGATCTCGAGCGCCGACAGGGTGAGTAAGGCTACCCAGGAGGTAGGGTCCGACATCAGCTCGATCACGGCAGACTGTCGGCCTCCTTGCTGCGCACCGTCGGAAATACATGCTCGGCCTTCAGGCCCAAGTCGAGCGCCACGGCGGAGGAGATATAGATCGACGAATACGTGCCGGCGAGGATGCCGATGACCAGCGCCTCGGAAAAGCCGCGCAGCGCCACACCGCCGAGCACCAGCAGCGCGACCACGACGATCAGCGTCGTGACCTTGGTCATGATGGTGCGTGACAGCGTCTGGTTGATGGACTGATCCAGCGCCAGCTGGGTCGGCAGCCGCCGGTTGGCTTCGAAACGCTCGCGGATCCGGTCGAACACGATGATGGTGTCGTTGAGCGAATAGCCGACCACTGCCAGCAGCGCCGCCACCACCGCCAGGTCAAATGGCGTCTGCGACAGTGCAAACCAGCCGATGATCAGGATGGGGTCATGCAGCAAGGCCAGGATGGCGCCGCTGGACAGGCGCCAGGTGTGGAAGCGCAGCGCGATATAGACGAACACCAGCAGCAGCGTCAGCCCCAGCGCGAGGATGGCGCTATTGCGCAACTCGTCGCCCACCTGCGGACCGACAAACTCCAGCGGCTTGATGGCAACGCCGGCGTCGACGCTGCGCAGTGCCGTCTCGACGCGGCCGCGCACCTGATCCACCGTCTGTCTTGCTTCGGGTGCCAGCCGCGCGGAAATCTCGCGCGAGGTGCCGAAAGCCTGCACCGTGGGCTCGCGGAAGCCCTGTGCTTCCAGGGCCTCGCGGACGCGCTCGACATTGGCCGCGCCGGGGAAGGTGGCCTCGACCGTCGTGCCACCGGTGAAGTCCACGGACAGGTTAAGGCCGCGGGTGATGAACAGCCCGATCGACGCGATCATCAGCGCCACGGACAGCGTGTACCACACGCGCCGCGTGGCCATGAACGGGAAATTGGTTGCCTTGTGGAAAAATTCCAAGCTAGTCCCCTGAGAATTTCGTGGTTAACCGATCGACAGGCGGCTGGTCTTGCCCCGGCCACCATAGATCAGTGTCAGCAGCGCGCGACTGCCCAGCAGCGCGGTGAACATGGAGGTGCCGATGCCGAGCACCAGCACGATGGCGAAGTTGCGGATCGGGCCGGTGCCGAACACCCACAGCACCAGGCCCGCGATGGCCGTGGTGAGGTTGGAGTCCATGATCGCGGAGAAGGCTTTCTCGAAGCCCGCGCGAATCGAAGCCTGCGGCGACACGCCATTGCGCAGCTCTTCGCGAATGCGCTCATAGATGATGACATTGGCGTCCACCGCCATGCCCACCGTGAGCAGGATGCCCGCAATGCCAGGCAGCGACAGCGACGCACCCTTCAACAGGGAAAGCAGCGCGGTCAGCAGCACCACGTTGGCCAGCAGCACCACCGACGCGACCACGCCGAACACCTGGTAATACACGATCATGAACACGAACAGCGCCGCGGAACCGATGAGCAGCGCGCGCACGCCGGCTTCGATGTTCTGCTGGCCCAGTGACGGACCGATCGCACGCTCGCTGATGGCCGACAGTGGCGCAGGCAACTGGCCCGATCGCATCAGCAGCGCCAGCTCACGCGCCTCGGCCTGGCCGAGGCCAGTGATGCTGAACTGGCTGGGCAGCACGCCGCGGATGGTCGCTTCACTGATGACGTTCTGCGTGGTGACCGGGCGCTCCTTCACCACACCATCTTCGGTGTACTTCTCGCTGGACTGTTCAATCAGCACGATGGCCATCGGCTTGCCGATGTTCTGCTGGCTGACGCGCGTCATCACGGCGCCCGCTTCGGAATTGAGGCGCACAGACACGCCCGGCCCTTCCTGCGTCATCGTGGTGGTGGCATCGACCAGCTGGTCGCCGGTCGCGATGACTTCGCGCTTCAGCAATGTGGGCTGGCGGATGCCGTTGCGTTCCTTGTGGTAGTAGATCCGCGATCCAAGTGGCGCGCGGCCGCGCTGCACCGCTTCCTGCACGCTGTTGGCCACATCGGTCATGCGGAATTCGAGTGTCGCGACCTTGCCGAGGATGTCCTTCACTTCAGCCGAATTGGTGACACCCGGCAGCTGCACCGAAATGCGGTCGATGCCGCGTTGCTGGACGCTGGCTTCAATGGCGCCCAGCTCGCCAACGCGATTGCGCAGCGTGACCATGCTCTGCTGGATGGCAATGCGCTTGCGCTCGGTCAGCTGTGCAGTGGTCAGCGTGGCACTGATGGTGGGCACCGGCCCGTTGGTGAGGCTGTAGTTTGCGTCGATGACGACCTTCTGCATGACAGCGCGTGCAGCCGACAGGTCGGCGCCGGCCGGGAAGGTGATGCGCACGCCGCTGACCACGCCGTCTTCATCCACTACCGTCGCAGCATCCGTGAACGCGACATTGGCAGTTGTCAGCGCCCGGCGATATTCCTGTTCATAGCTGTCGATGAGCTGGCGGATCGCGGCGTTCACGTCCACCTGGTAGAGCAGATCCAGACCACCGCGCAGGTCCAGACCCAGCGGCATGGGCCGCAGGCCCAGGGTGCGGAATATCGTCGGTGCACGGGGCGCGCTTGCCAGTGCGGAAACGTAGGTGGTGCTCAGCGTTTCGTTGACCACGTCGCGCGCCGCAAGCTGCGCATTGACCGCATCGAACAGCAGCATGGTGCGGCCGCCGTCGAGGTAGGAGCGCTTGATGACAACGCCCTTCGCCTGCAGTGCATCTTCGATGGACTGGCGCCCGGCCTCATCGATATTGGCGCGATCCTTGCGTGCCACCTGCACGGCAAGGTCCGTACCAAAGAAGTTCGGCGCGGCGACGATCAGTGCGACGAGCGACACGATCACGACGAGGATGTATTTCCAGCGGGCGAATTCCAGCATGACGGGTCAAGCGCTCTTGTATGTGCCCTTGGGAACCAGCTGAGAGACCTGGGCCTTCTGCACCTTGATGCGGACGCCCTCGGCGATTTCAACCGTCGTGAAGCTGTCGCTGACCTCGACCACGCGGCCGAGAATGCCGCCGGAAGTCACCACCTCATCACCGGCTGCCAGTTTCGACAGCATGGCGGTGTGTTCCTTGGCGCGCTTCTGCTGCGGGCGGATCAGCAGGAAATAGAACACCACCAGCATGATCGGCAGGATCAGCATCTGGGACATTCCGCCGGAGGACGCGGCCCCGGCGGCCTGGGCGTGGGCATCGGAAATCAGAAGGCTCATGGCTGTAGACCTTTCAGAGGGGTGAAAAT
>JANPGU010000281.1:0-19636 GCA_031424095.1 Gammaproteobacteria bacterium | reverse complement strand
GGTGCTGCGGCCATCGGCCGACGGCACCAAGGCCACGGATACCGTGTTTGCCCAGGGCCTGCTCCAGCCCTATGGCATCGCGCTCTATCCCGCCGGTGCAAATCCCAAGTGGCTGTATGTCGCGGAGACCAATCGGGTGGTGCGCTATGCCTACTCGGTGGGTGCCACCACCGCGGCAGGCGTGCCCGAAGTGGTGATCCCGGAACTGTCGCCGGTTGGCGGTGGCCATTTCACCCGCGACCTGGCGTTCTCGCCCGATGGCAAGCGCATGTATGTGTCGGTGGGCTCACAGTCGAATGTGCCTGAGGATCTGCCCAGGAAGACTCCGGCGGAAGTTGCCGCCTGGGATGCTGAACACGGTGTGGGCGCAGCCTGGGGCAACGAGACCAATCGCGCCGGCGTGCGTGTGTTCGAGATGGGCGGCGACATGAAGGGCCGCAATTTCGCCAACGGCATTCGCAATTGCGTGGGCATGACGATCCAGCCCGCGACCGGCGCGCTGTGGTGCGTGACCAACGAACGCGACAACCTTGGTGATGACCTGGTGCCGGACTACGCCACGCGCGTGAAGTCGGGCGCGTTCTACGGCTGGCCCTGGTACTACATGGGCAAGAATGAAGATCCACGCCTGAAGGGCCTGCGTCCGGATCTGGTCAGCAAGGTCACCATTCCCGATGTGCCGTTCACTGCGCATTCTGCTGCCACCAACATCACGTTCTACACCGCGAATACGGGATCCTCTGCATTCCCGGCGCAGTATGTGGGGCAGGGTTTCGCGGTGCTGCATGGTTCGTGGAATCGCGCCTTCCGCACCGGCCACAAGATCGTGACACTGCCGATGAAGAGCAATGTTCCCACCGGGGAATACGTGGACTTCATGACGGGCTTCATTGCGGACGACGGCAATGCATGGGGTCGCCCGGTGGCCATTGCGCAGGCGCGGGATGGTTCACTGCTGCTCAGTGACGATGGCGCCAACCAGATCTATCGCATTTCCTACTCAAAGTAAGCAGGACAAGAATCATGAACAACAGAAACAGACTCACCACCCAGGTGGTGCGGATACTCGGTCTCGTGACGCTGGCGGCCGTATCACCCGGCTTTGCTGCGGTGCCTGCCCAGATCGTGATCCCCGGCGAGCGCATCACGCCGGAGAGCCTCACCTCCACTGCCGACGGTCATGTGATCTTCGGCAGCGTGGGTGCGAACACGATCTGGCGTGCGGCGCCAGGGGCTGCGACCGCAGAAGCCTGGATCAAGCCTGGCACCGATGGCATGGCGCAGATCTTCGGTGTGCTCGCCGACAACAAGTCCAGGACGATGTATGCCTGTTCGAACTCGCTGGGCCCGCCGCCGGCATCTGGTGCGGCACCGGTTGCCACGCTGTACCTGTTCGACCTGAAGTCAGGCAGCCCGAAGGCGAAGTATCCGCTGCCGGGCGCGGGTGCTTTCTGCAATGACATCGCCGTCGATGCGCGTGGCAATGCCTATGTCACCGACACGAACAACATGCTGGTGGGCCGGCTTGCCAGGGGCGGCAAGCAGATCGAGCCGTGGGCCGGTGCCGATGGTGCCTTCGGTCCGAAGGGCGGCATCCTCGATGGCATTGCCGTGCTGGGCAATCGCGTGATCGTCAACGCGCTGCGTACCAGCAAGCTGTTCGCCGTGACCATTGGCAAGAACGGCAAGGCCGGCACAACTACGGAGATCAAGACCGATCGCGTCGTCGGCAGCCCGGATGGCATGCGCAGCTTCGGCAAGAAGGATCTGCTGGTGGTCGAGGGTGCCGGGGCAGGGCGCCTGTCACGCGTGACCGTCAATGGCGATACGGCCAAGGCGGTGACGTTGAAGGAAGGCTTCCCCGATGGTCCGGTCGCGGTGACTGTCGTCGGCACCACGGCCTACGTACTGGAAGGCCAGTTGGCCGCAATGATGGGCCCGCCGCCGGCACCCGGCACACCGCCGCCGCCGTCGAAGCCTTACAAGGCAACAGCTGTCGAGGTCGGCAGGCCCTGACCGATCCGATGTGACGCTGGACGAGTTGTATCGTCCAGCGATCTCATTGTCGGCCGAATCCCGCTCTTTCGAAGATGAGCTGCGCGGTGTCGCTGCTCAGGAAGCGCACGAAACCGATGGCATCTGCGCTGGCATTGCTGGTCGCCGCCGCGGGATAGCTGATCGGATCATGCGTGGCGGCAGGAAAGGTGTCGATCACGCGCACCTTGTCGTTGCCGCGCGCATCGGTGGCATAGACGATGCCCAGCGGCGCTTCACCCAGCGTCACGAAATTCAGGGCCGTGCGCGCGTTGTCGGCGGGAATGATGCGGTCCTGCACCGCCTCCCAGACGCCCAGCCTGGTCAGTGCAGCACGGGCATACTTGCCGACTGGCACGCTGGCCGGATCACCGGTGGCGAGCCTGCCGTTCCTGCCCAGCGCAGCGGCAAGCCTGAAGCCCGGCGCGATGCGCAGGATGAGCTTGCTGTCGGCAGGTGCGACCAGTACCAGCGAGTTCGACACGATGTCCCGCCGCGTGTCGGGCCTGATGAGGTTTTTTGCTTCCAGGAAGTTCATCCATTCCTGGTCCGCCGACAGGAATACATCGGCGGGTGCGCCGGATTCGATCTGACGCGCGAGTGCCGAGCTTGCGGCGTATGAAAATCGAACCGGCACCTGGTTGGCCGCCGTGTAGGCCTTGCCGACCTGTTCCAGCACATCCGTCAGTGAAGCCGCGGCGAACACCGTGACGATGCGCTCCGCAGCCTGGCCGGCACCAGCAGCAAGCAGCAGCAGCAGGGCAAGCAGCGATCTTCTGTACATGGACACTCCGGCCCGCGACGGGAGGCGCCATTATACGCAATATTCCTACGGACATAGCGAGGTGGTGATTGGCCGTCAATAGGGATACAGCTAGACTTCCGCCATGATCAAGCCGCAAGCGCATATCCGCGTCGACTTTTCCGGTACCTGCTCGATTGGTCCCGGCAAGATAAGCCTGCTGGAAGGCATCGAGCGCACCGGTTCGCTGTCGGCCGCGGCCCGGGCGCTGGGCATGAGTTACCGGCGCGGCTGGCTGTTGCTGCACAGTGTGAACGAAGGTTTCAGCCAGCCCGTGGCGGAGCTCAGCGTCGGCGGCAAGGACGGCGGCGGCGCCAAGCTGACCGAATTCGGCCTCAGCCTGGTGGCGGATTATCGGGCTTTCGAGGCGGCCGTGGATTCACTGGCCGTGAAGGCCTTTGCCGGCGTGAGAATGAGCAGCAAGGCTGCGGATGTGGCCAGCCCGCGCCGTGCGGTCACCCGCTCGCTGGCTCCGAAGAAGAAATAGCCGGACTTCAGAACCAGAACGAAACGAAGAACTGGAAGATGTTCGCGTCCAGCGAGTACAGCGGTTCGGTTCCGGGCGTGGTCGAGCCGGGCGGGAAATTGGTCAGGTCGCGAAATTCCGAGTAATCCACCAGCATGTGGCTGACATGCAGGTTGGCGCTGCCTTTCTTGAGCCATGAAGCCCAGGTGACCGGGAATTCGTAGGACGCACCCAGCCCCACGGTCTGTCCCACCAGGGCCGAGCTTTCCTTGTCGCGCACCATGAAGTTCTGATACGCGGCGCGCGGGTAGAGATCACTGTAGAAATTGGCGCTGTTCTGCGTGTAGTAGCGATACGAGCCGGAGAACACCCAGCGGCCCCACATGGGCTGCGTGTATTCCAGACCGGCGGTGTGGGCGTTGATGCCCCAGGTGTCCGTGTAATAGCGGTAATTGCCTTCCAGCGCGGCGCGCCAGGGCAGGTAGTACTTCAGGCGGCCGGAACCGGCATTGCCGGTCCGGGTTGCCGGAAAGACTTCCGGCGCCCGCGTATAGCTGCCCGGTGGCCCCACATAGCGCATGAAGCGATAGGGATTCTGCAGGTAACCCTGTTCCGTCACCGTTTCGAAATTGAGTGACAGCAGCATGTTGCGGGTCAGTACCTGCGTCACGCCTACCCGGTAATTGTGGCGTTCGATCTCTTCTGCAAAGGCCGGGTCGCCGGTCTTGCCGACCTTGTCCATGCCCTGGGAGTAGCCGAAGCTCACCGTGGTCAGGTCGCCGAACATGTCCTGGCTTACGCCAAGGGAATAGGTCTGCGCCTTGTAGTCATTCTCTTCGCTGATGACATAGCTGGCCGAGTAGGTCGACTTGCCGCGCAGGTAATCCACCGCAACGCTCTTCTGCTCGCGCCGTTCCTTGTACTGGCTGGCGCCGGAGACCACCACGTCGATCGACGCGCTGGTGATGGCGTCCACGTAGTAATTGGCGGTGACCGACAGGGACTCACCGAAGCTCTTGCGTACCAGTACCGAGGGGCCTTCCACGGTGATGCCACCGCCGGAATAGCGGTGGTACATGACGTCCGCGCGATCTTCGGGCAGCACAGCGGCTTTGGCAGCCGCGGCCACCAGCAACAATGCTGCAATTGCGAGGATACGCAGATCGCGCAGCATCAGGAGCAGCCGCAACCGCCGCCGCCGGCGCCGGTCGCGCCCTTGGCACCTTCACGGACCTCGAACACGTGGTCCATGTATGACGACGACACCGCATCCGGGTCCAGCGACATGATCGGATCGGCCAGGTGCTCGCGCTCGTAGGGCTTTACCCAGGGCTCGATGGGTGCGCAGGCCGCTGCCAGCAGGGCAGCAGCGCCTAGAAGCAGGATCGGCTTGCGCATCGGGTCATCGTCCTATTCGCGCACCAGGGCGCGGATCTGGTCCAGGTATTCGTTCTCGTCACCGGGCTTGTAGCCACGGTGCAGCCAGCGCATGTTGCCCTTGCGGTCGATGATGACCGTGCTGGGCATGCCTGCTACCGAATAAAGCTTACTGACTTCGCTCTTGGTGTCGAACAGTATCGGAAAGGTGACAGGCGTGCTCTTGAGCCAGTTGGCCGCAAGGCTCGAATCCGGCTCCACGTTAACGCCGATCATGGTGAAGCCCATCGGCTTGTACTTGGCGTGCAGCTTTTCGAGGATGGGCATCTCGGTGCGGCAGGGTCCGCACCAGCTGGCCCAGAAATTGATCATCACCACCTGACCCTTGTACTGGTCGAGGCTCACGGCCTTGCCGGCCATGCTTTCGAGCTTGAAGACAGGCGCGGGGCCGGCGGGCGCCACGGCCAGGGCAGGCACGCTCACCAGGGCCGCCATCATCATGGTGCGCAGGGAATTCATCTTGTTCATGACCACCGCTCCTGAATATCAGAAGAAAACGGTCGCTCCGATGTACGCGCCGAAGTTGTTGGTGAGCTTGTCCACGCCGAGCAGGTCTGACTGGAAAACGTGATCCTGCACGTCGATATGAATCGCCAGCCAGTCCGTCGGCAGCACCCGGTAGCCAGCACCGAAATTCAGGGTGAAGCGCTGATCACCCGCGAATTTCGTGCTGCCGATACCACCCAACAGGTACAGCGCGCTGTTCATGGCGAGATTGCGACCGAGATACACCTCGCCAGGGAGCAAGTTGTAGCCCAGCGAGAGGCTGTAATACGTGAAGCGTCTCTCACTGGGAGTAAGCAGCTGCACATTGCCTCCCAGGGTCTCGAAACTGGTGCGTCCGGCCCTGGAGCGACCGACGTTTGCCTCGAGGAAAAGATCTTCTGTCACATGGAATGCGGCCCGCAGGCCCGTGACGGGATTGGTACCGAAATCCTCGATGGACAGCGCGCCGTAGTAGCCACCGACTTCGATGTTCTCGCTGTCGATGCGGTTGACCTTGACCTTGCGGCGCTCGACTTCGGGTTCGATGACCTTCGGGGGCGCCTTGCTGGCGTCATCGGGTTCTTCCGACACCGGTTCTTCCGCAGCCACGCGGTCGCGGTCGCGCGACCATGGCCAGTGCAGCGACGCGCAGCCGGCCAGCGGCAGCAGCAGCGCTGTCAGAAGAAGAATGCGAGCCCGAGTTTCCATTCGTTGATCTCCTCATTCTCGTTGCGGCTGGTGAAAACCATGTGATGGCGGTATTCGCCGCGCAAGAAGAAACGTCTCGTTACATAGAAGCGCAGTCCGGCCCCGGCGTAGGCAGTCTGGTCACTGCGGTCGCCTGGCAGCACCAGCGTCGATTTGGGCTGGGTCCAGATCATGCCTGTGCCCAGCGTCAGCAGCGGCGAAATCCGCCAGTCCGGCCGGAATACATGTGCCAGGCCCAGTTCCGCGGCATAGCCGTTCGAGGCATTGCCCAGGAACTGCGAACCGGTGAATTCGAGCGCCAGTTGCTCGTTGAACGAGCGCGACAACAGGCCTGATACCAGCGTTGCGCCGCCGTAGTCGCCGGCCAGGACGCCGAGTTCCCAGCGATGGGACGTGAAGCCCGCCCGATTGCCAACATCGAAAGTGAACGCGCTGCCATCGGCCAGCAGGGTCTTCAGCATGTCCCGCTGGTGGGCCCAGCCTTCGATGCCGCGCTCGGTACGGACCCGGAACCATTCCGTGCGCCGGTACAGCACATCGATGGAATCCCCGCGCGGCACCACCTGGGTGACGGCATAGCCGCGGCCAGGGCCTTCGTGCAGTTCGAGGTAGGCGTCGGCAATGAACAGCTGCTGCAGCTTGTCCTGCTTGCCGGCAGCCGCGCTCACACCGGCGAACAGCCCCGCCAGTGTGAACAAAAGTGCCGCGGCGATTGCGCTAGTTGAGCGGAACAGCGGGATCGAACGGGTTATTGAAATACTGCGCACCGATATCGACCCACTCTGAAATCAGCCTTAATTCCGCAGGCGTCAGACGACCGGCATGGCTGCCGCCCGTCGCGAACCTGCTGAAGAACCGGGGTGAACCACGTGCGTTTGTCGCAGCCAGCGACGCCTGCACGTTGACCGTGTTCTGCACGGGAAGGCCCGTGGCAGGATCAATCGTCGCGACGAGTGTATCCTGCAGCACCCCCATATTCACTTCCTGTTGATTGTCGGCGAACAGCAGCTCTCTGTAGGCATTCTTCTGCAGCGGCTCATCCTGGGAGTCGCCGTCGGAAAGATCGAGCTGCGCGGCCGGCACGCGGGCGGCATTGGCATTCTGCACATCCACCGGCGAATGGCAGCCGGTGCAGGTGTTGTCCTGCAGCACGGTGACGCCATCATTGGCGAGCGTGATGCGCGGTGCCGACCACAGCGGATGGATGTGCTGCACGTAATTGATCACGATGCGGCAGATGCTGCTCCAGGAGGTCTGGCAGCCGGGGGGGGTCGGCGCCAGCGTCGTAAGTCCGGTAGGAACCGGGGCGTTGTAGGCATAGCTGAACGAGGCATCCGGCGCGCGGGCCGCAGCGACTGCATCGGTCCACACATCGTCATAGGTCAGGTTCACGCTCGGCAGTTGCGAGCAGACGCTGCCTGGCTTGCAGGTCGTGCGCGCACGGGTCTGGGCCATGGTCTCGGCGAGAAGCGGCGAAAAGCTGGCGACCGTTCCCGCAAACGGCACGCCCGTGCCGCTGGCGCCGGCCCAGGCCGATACGCTGGTGCCGTCACGACCATGCGATTGATCCACTGAGCCTGCGGCAGCGGCCTGATGACAGCCACTGCAGGTACGCGTTTCACCCGGGCGCAGCTGCAGCCAGTTGCGATGCGCAGGAAACAGGCGGCGGCCGTCCTTGTCCAGCACCGAGATCACGAATGCCACGTTCGCGGGCACGCGCACCGATACGGACCCGTCCGGTTCGATGGGCACATAGCCCAGGATTTCGCGCATGAAATTCACGGCGCCGAAGGCCGCATTGTCCAGATCGGGGAATCCCAGATCGTCGTCGCCCTGTGACACGGGTTTTTCAATGCGCAGGAACCGCGCCGTGCGCTGATCGGCACTGCGCAGCGCTGGATTTGCAACGGTCGCGATGCCAGGCGTGCCAGTGCCGGTATTGCGCACGGTGCCGTCGAAATCGTAGACGCTGCGAATGTCCAGGATGCCCACGGCCTGCGTCTGCAGGTCGGGGTCGAAATCGATGACCGGCACCTTGTCGATGATCACGGCAGGCGGTGTCCGCGGCTGCGCGGCGACCAGGTCGGTGATCATCACGCCTTCCACCGGCTGGAACAGCGGCTTGAAGGTGTTGTCGGCCGGATCGAACATGAAGGCGCTGTAAAGCGGCGGCGCGGTCTGCACCGTGGTGGCGGCCAGTCGCTGCGGCGTGCACGGCACGATGACGGCAGGCGTGACCGTGTTGTCGGACAGCCGGCATTGCGACCAGCTCACCAGGATGCGATTGCTCCCGTCCCACAGTGGAAATGCCGAGCGGAACCGGCCGCCGATCGACGGACCTGCCACGGTCGAGACCTCATTCGGTGTGGCGCGGGACTGCGCCGGGCCCTGCATGCCGGCACTGCTGACCAGGGGCTGGGTATTTTCCACGTAGGTGCGCGTGTCGATCAGTGCCAGGTCACCACCGAAATCGGTGTCGGTGAACGGACGCACCAGTGACAGGATGCGCCCGCTCTGCATCTCGCGCGGCCGTGTGAACTGGATGTTGGTGGGGCCGTTGGCATCGGGCGTGCCGGTGCGATGACTGCGCGCGCCATACAGCAGTTGCAGGTGCGTGCCATCCGGATTGGCCGTGTAGAGATGCATGCCGCGGCCGGTGGAACCATCCCAGCGCGTGAACAGCACACGACCGTCCGCCATCACCGAAGGCCACAGGTCGTGGCTCTGATTGAAAGAGATCTGATGGATATCGGTGCCATCGGCCTTCATGACATGCAGCACGAAGGCGCTTTCGCTGCCATCATCGGTCTGCGCTTCGTAGCCTGGCTTGCCTTCGTCGCGCAGGATGGCCTGCGACTGACGCTGGCGCGTCGATGTGAAAAGGATGCGGCCATCGGGAAGGTATTGCGGGCCGATGTCATTGCCTTCGGCCGCAATGGTGTTGGAGCGGATCACGCGATGCAGGTCGTCAGCGGGAATGTCGTATTCCCAGATGCCCCAGAACGGCGCCTCTTCCTCATCCTGGTTGGCCGCCAGCGGGCCGCGCATGGCGAAGATGATCTTCTTGCCGTCCGGCGACACATCGACATCCTTGATGTCATAGCGGTCGGTGGCGCCGGTCACCCGATCGGTGATGCTGCGTTCGACCGCAGAAGGCGAAGCACGGTCGCGGAAGAAAAGATCCGCATTGGGCACCGTGTCGCGTTGCGCACGCAGGTCGTCCTGCTCCATGGGAATCGTGCGTTTGACATAGGCAATGGGAAAGTCGACGGTGCCCGGATCGGCGGCTTGGCCGCTGCCAAGGTTCACGCTGCCGCCACCACTGCAGCCAGCAAGAATGGCCGCGGCGGCGCAGGCAGCCAGCGCGCGGCACTTCGTTGAAATTCTGTTCACGGTTGCATCCTGAGTGCCCGATCGCGGGCGCGTATGACGTAAGTAGTCTGCCGAGGCAGGGCGTGGCTGTGACGCAGCTCCCACATTGCTTGGCGAATCATATCTTTGCGACGGGAAACCGTGCGTTGTCTGCACCCGGCGACGTCTGTCGTTTGAGACATTACTGCGGGTTCTGGAAGGCATATAGATTCGCTGCCCAAGGGATACGGCCGCGGTTTCCGCGACACTGAGGATGGGTCTCATGAAACGAGTTCACAGGTGCAAGAGTCTGGTCGCAGCTGCCGTGGGCGTCACACTGTCGTTGTGTGCCGCCACTGTCGATGCCGGTCCGGTGCAGCGGGCGCAGGCCAAGCGCATCCACGATCGCATCGCGGGAGTGCCGCCGTCGGCAGCCACGCTCGATGCGATGGAGGCTCTGCTCGTCGGCGGTGATGCCGTCGGCGCCGCACGGCTGGCCATGCAGGCCCCGACCTTCTACACCGCGACCCTCAAGAACTGGGTCACACCATGGACCAATCGTGACCAGAGCGTGTTCGTGCCGCTCAACGACTACACCGCCACCGTGATCGGCATGGTCCGCGACGACGTGCCGTTCAACACACTGCTGTCGGCCGACATCCTGTACGTCGGTGGCAGCGGTCTGCCGGCTTATTCACCGGCCAACAATGACCTTTACCAGCAGATGGAAGACCAGGACGTGGATCTTTCCAGCCCCAGCGTGCTGGTCGCTTCCACGCAATCGGCGCATACCGGCATTCCGGCACCGGCCACGGCCGGCGTGATGACGACCCGCGCCGCGGCGCAGGCCATCTTCGTCGCCGGCACCAACCGCGCCATGTTCCGGTTCACGATGATGAACCACATGTGCAAGGACATGGAGCAGGTGCACGATGTGAACCTGCCGCCGGATCGCATCCGCCAGGATGTGAGCCGCTCGCCCGGTGGCGACAGCCGCCTGTTCCTGAACGGCTGCATCGGCTGCCACAGCGGCATGGATCCGCTCGCGCAGGCCTTTGCCTACTACAACTTCAATGAGACCACCGGCCGCATCGAATACACCAGCGGTCAGGTGCAGCCGAAGTACCTCATCAACCAGGACAACTTCAAGCCTGGCTACGTGACGAAGAGCGATGGCTGGAACAACTACTGGCGGCAGGGTGCCAACACCGTGCTCGGCTTCAGCGGCAGCCTGCCGGGCAGTGGCAGTGGCGCCAAGTCCATGGGCCAGGAACTGGCCAGCAGCGACCAGTTCGCCCGGTGCCAGGTCGAAAAGGTGTTCAAGACGGTGTGTCTGCATCCGCCGGTCGATGGCGCGGACCGCGCCGCGGTCAACAGCATCATCGGTGTGTTCCGCAGTGGTGGTTACAAGGTCAAGGACGTATTCGCCCAGACCGCCGCCTACTGCAAGGGCAATTAAGGGAGCCGCCTCGTGAAGAATCTGCGCCATATCCTGATTGCCGTTGCCCTGGTCTCGCTCGCCGCCTGCAGCGGCGGTGCCGCGACCACGGTCAATCCCAATACCACCGCGCCGACGGTCACGGACTACACCGGTCCCGCGCCTTCCACAGCCGACGTACAGTCGTTCCGCATCAATCTCTGGGAAAACATCAAGGCGAACAACCGCTGCGGTGGTTGCCACAATGCCACCGGCCAGACGCCGCGTTTCGCGCGCAATGACGATGTGAACCTTGCCTATGCGGATGCAAACGGCGTCGTCAACCTGACGCAGCCCGACCAGTCGAGGATGGTGCTGAAGGTCGCTGGCGGTCACAACTGCTGGCTGTCCAGCAACTCGGCCTGCGGTGACATCCTCACCACCTGGATCCGCAACTGGGCAGGCGCGGTGGCCGGTGGCGGCACCCAGATCCAGCTGCAGGCTCCGAATGATGTGAACGTCGGATCGAGCAAGACCTTCCCCGATACCTCCACGCTGTTCGAATCCACGATCTGGCCGCTGGTTCGCGGCCAGGGCAACTGCGTGCGCTGCCATTCGCCGAATGCCGCCACGCCACAGTCGCCGTTCTTCGCCAGTGCCGACAGGGCCGAGGCCTATGCGGCCGCGCGCGCCAAGATCGATCTGGATACGCCTGCCAACTCGCGCTTTGTCCTGCGCCTGAAGGATGAATCGCACAACTGCTGGTCGCAGAGCTGCGCGAACGACGCCAACGTGATGCTGGCGGCCATCAACGCCTTCGCCAACGGCATCACTGTCGCGCCGATCGATCCGGACCTCGTGATCAGCAAGGCGCTGACGCTGTACGACGGCACGGTGGCCGCGGGGGGTAATCGCTACGAGACGCAGACCATCGCCAAGTACGAGTTCAAGACCGGCACGGGCAGCACCATCTTCGACACCAGCGGTGTCGAGCCGGCGCTGAACCTCAACATGTCGGGCGACATCTCGTGGATGGGCGGCTGGGGCGTCAACATCAAGTCCGGCGGCAAGGCCCAGGGCACCACGACGGGCAGCAAGAAGCTGGCCGATCGCATCAAGGCCACCGGTGAATACTCCATCGAGGTCTGGGCTGCGCCTGCCAACGTGACGCAGGAAGACGCTTATGTGATCAGCTACTCGGGCGGCGTGATGTCACGCAATGCCACGCTGGCACAGCGTGCCTACCAGTACGAGGCGCTGTCCCGTTCCAGCACCACCGGCGCCAATGGTGCACCGGCGCTGCTGACGCGCGACGCGGACCGCGATGCGCAGGCTTCGCTGCAGCACGTGGTCCTGACCTACGATCCGGTCAACGGCCGTCGCCTGTATGTGAACGGCAATTACACCGGTGACGCGGATCCTCGCGGTGGTGGCTCGCTCTCGGACTGGGACGACACCTTCGCCCTGGTCCTGGGCAACGAAACCTCCAACAACCGCCAGTGGCAGGGCGTGATCCGCTTTGCTGCTGTCCACAGCCGGGCACTGACGCTGGCCCAGATCCAGCAGAACTTCGTGGCCGGCGTGGGTGAGCGCTACTTCCTGCTGTTCAACGTCACGACACTGACCGGCGTGCCACAGAGCTACATCATGTTCGAGGTCAGCCAGTACGACAGCTTCAGCTACCTGTTCACCAAGCCGACCTTCATCAGCCTCGACCCGGCGGCTCGTCCAGGATCGATTCCGATCCAGGGCGTGCGCATCGGCGTCAACGGCAGTGAGGCGCACACCGGTCAGGCCTACGCCAATGTGGACCTCTCCATTGCCGACGCGAACTACACGTCGACCAGCGGACAGTTGCTGTCGGAGGTGGGTACGGTCATCGGCCTGCAGAAGGGGCCGGTCGCCGACCAGTTCTTCCTGACCTTCGACCGCATCGGTACCCGCACCTTTGCGCGCACGCCGGTTACGGGGGTTACGCAGGCGCCGGTGGACCTGACCCCACAGTCTGACATCGGCATGCGCACCTTCGAGCAGCTGAACCAGAGCATGTCGCGCATCACCGGTGTGCCTACCACCAATGCGGGTGTGCGCAGCACCTACCTGCAGGTGCAGCAGCAGCTGCCGCCGGTGCCAAGCATCGAGGCCTTCCTCGCTTCGCACCAGACCGGTGTGGCGCAGCTGGCCATCAAGTACTGCTCGGTGATGGTCGATAACGCCGCCACGCGTGCAGCGTTCTTCCCGGCGCTGAATGTCGGCACCTCGCCCGCGACGCAGTTTGCCGATGCCAACGGCAAGGACATCCTGGCCGCGCCGCTGCTGCAGAAGGCAGTGGGCACGAACATTGCCAGCCAGCCGGCTGACAGTGCCGTGCGCAGCGAGCTGCACGCGCTGATTGGCAAGCTTGCCAACAAGCCGGGTGCCAGCAGCGCCACCGTCGCCAAGGCCGCCTGCGCCGCGGCGCTGGGCAGCGGCGTGTTGTCGATCCAGTAAGCAGACGGACTGAAAGCAAAGGACTCAAGACCATGCGTTACATCCGCAAGATCCCCAAGGGCCGTGGCCTGAACGAGCCGATTCTGCACGGCGACCACCAGCAGCCGGTGTCGCGTCGCGACTTCCTCTCGGCGGGACTCATCACCGGCTCGGCCACCGTGGTCGTGCCCAGCGTGATGAGCCTGCTCGCCGCCAAGGCGGCACGCGCCGACGTCAGGTCCGACCTGAATTTCCTGGGCCTCGCCAACTGCGGGCTTGAAGGTGGAGCGGGCAAGATCCCGTTCATCTGCTTCGACCTGTCCGGTGGCGCCAATATTGCGGGTTCCAACGTGCTGATCGGCAAGCAGGGCGGGCAACTGGATTTCCTGACCACTGCCGGATATTCCAAGCTCGGCATCCCCGGCAACATGACACCGAACCTGCCGACCTTCACCGATTCGTCCTTCGGCCTCGCGTTTCATTCCGACAGTGCATTCCTGCGTGGCATGAAGATGCGGGCTGGTGTGGCTACCGCGGCCAACACCAACGGAACCGTCATCGCAGCGCGCTCCGAGAACGATACGGGCAACAATCCGCATAATCCGATGTACGGCATTGCCCGCACTGGTGCCAAGGGCGAGCTGCTGACGCTGATCGGGTCAGTGAGCTCGGATTCCGGCGGCAACTCGATGGCGCCGGCCGCGATGATGGATCCGAAGGTGCGCCCGACCAAGGTCGATCGCGCCAGCGACGTCACTGGTCTGGTGGACACCGGCGAGCTCGGCACGCTGTTCCCCGATCCGAACGACGCGGTGGCGGTGATGGAATCGATGGCGGTGCTCACCAACAGCAAGCACGGCGCGGTTACCACCGGCCTTGCCAACGATGCGTCGCTGAAGGACTTCAACAAGTGCGGCTACGTGAAGTCGGCATATCTCGCCGAACGCTTCAACAACCCCGCATCGCTGAATCCCGGCATTGATCCGAAGATCGTCGGCCCCTCCGGCATCTTCACCCAGGCTGAATACGACGGCGACGGTGAGTTCCGCAAGACCGCTGCCGTCATGAAGATGGTCATCGACGGCAACGCCGGCGCCGGCACGATCCAGATGGGTGGTTTCGACTATCACACCGGTGACCGCTCCACCGGCGAGATGCGTGACCTGCGCGCCGGCCAGTGCATCGGCGCCTGCCTCGAATACGCCGCGCGCACCAACCGGCCGCTCATGTTGTACGTGTTCAGCGACGGTTCGCTGTCTTCCAACGGCATGATCGACAATTCAGTGAATGGTCGTGGCAAGGGTGTATGGACGGGCGACAACCAGGCTACGGCTTCGGCCTTCTTCCTCGTGTTCCGCCCCGGTCAGCGGCCGGTGCTGCGGGCCGCCACCATGAACCAGATTGGCTGGTTCAGCGGCGACGGCTCGGTGGTGACCTCATCGCATCCCGGTGCGAACGCGGTCAACCTGCTGGTGGAGCTGGTGCTGCTGAACTACATGGGCCTGCATGGGCAGGAAAACCAGTTCGCGGCGTCGGGATTCTTCCCCGGCCAGGGTCTGGGAGGAGTGACCCAGCGAGACGCGCTGACGGCCTTTGCGCCAATCGTGTGAACGGAGTCATTGCCCGCAGGCCACGACGCGCTATCCTTTCGCATACTGTTAAATAGCGTTCGTGGTGCTTGCTGCTGTGCAGAATCGACGTAACTCCTTATTTCTGCTGGCGGCAGCGATGCTGGGCGCCGCCCTGTGCGGTGCCGCAGAGCCGTCGTACCGCCTGCTGGGGCAGTCGGCGCCGGATTTCGCGCTCAGAGCCACGTCGGGCTCCAATTTCCGGCTCTCCGAACACCGTGGCGAAGTCATGCTGGTCGCCTTCTGGGGCAGCCGCTGCGGCCAGTGCGGCGGGCAGCTGGCCGCGCTCAGTCGCATGGTGGATACCTATCACTCGGCCGGGCTTGCCGCATTTGCCGTCAATGTCGATGACAACCAGGTGGCCGCGGCCGAGTTCGCGATGGTGCATCCGGTGACCTTCCCGGTGCTGCTGGATCCGGCCAAGTCCATCGCGCGCCAGTACCAGGTCGATAACCTGCCGATGCTGCTGCTGGTGGATCGTGCGGGCGTGATTCGTTACGTGCATCGCAGCTATCGCAGTGGCAGCGATGCACAGTACCTGGACCAGATCAAGGTTCTTCTCGACGAGTAGCTAGGCTTCAAGAGGCATCATGAAACGTTCGTTTCAATTCGCAATCACATTGCTGGCGCTGCTCGCCATGTCCGGATTCGCCTGGTCGGCGCAAGCGCAGGCGCCTGCAGCGGAGCCTGCCACGACGGCCGTCACTGAACCGCCGGCCGCTGATGCGGCCGCGCCTGCTCCTGCAGCCCCTGACACCCGCGGGCTCGACGAAGAGATCCAGTCGATCAAGAAGGATGTGGTCGATCTGAACCGCGACCTGTTCGTGCTGGAAGAAGAGCTGCTGTTTCCCGCCAACACACAGGTCGCCGTGTTTCTGTCGATGGATGTGGGCGAGTTCTTTGCGCTGGATACTGTTGAACTGCGTGTCGATGACAAGCAGGTGGCCAAGTATCTCTATACGCCCCGTGAGGCCGAAGCGCTGCTAAAAGGCGGCGTGCAGCGGCTTTATCTGGGCAATCTGCGCGTTGGCAATCACGAGCTGGTTGCACTGTTCACCGGCAAGGGCCCGAACGGTCAGGACTACTCGCGGGGTGCGCAGCTCAAATTCGAAAAGTCGGTCGGTGCGAAATACCTGGAACTGAAGATCGCGGACAAGCAGCGCAAGCGCCAGCCCGAATTTGAAATCAAGGACTGGGAATAAGGCGCGCATGCTGCGCAGGGCCCTCATCGCCTGTGTCTGCGTCGCTGCGTTTGGCATAACGCAGCAGGCTGCGGCTGCGCGCAAGAGCGCCGACAGGATTCCTGCCACGCGCGTGCAGGATCTGCACTACGGCGATGTGCTGTTCCAGACATTCATCGGCGAAGACTTCGAAGCGCTGACCCGTCTGGAAGCCTATTCCTCCTGGAACCAGATGCCGCATCACAAGGGTGAGGCGGAGCTGCTGGCCGGTGGCCTGTATCTGCAGCTCGGCATGCACAACGAGGCCGGGCGCCTCTTCCAGACTCTGCTCGGCCCGGAGATCCCCGCCAGTGTGAAGGCGCGCGCCTGGTTCTACCTGGCCAAGGTCTGGTACGCGCGTGGCTATTACGACCGAACCATCGATTCCCTGCAGAAGATTGAAGGCACGCTGCCGCCGTTGCAGGAAGCAGAGCGCGTCCAGCTTGCCTCCAATGCGTTGATGCACCTGGAGCGATACGACGAAGCAATTGCATTGCTGAGCGGCTGGAGCAGCCGCAGCACCTGGATGCAATACGCACGCTTCAATCTGGGCGTCGCGCTGTTGCGCACCAACCGCCTGGCCGATGGCGCCAGATTCCTCGCTGGCGTTGGCTCGCTGGACAGCAGCAGCGATGAAATGCTGGCGCTGAAGGACAAGGCCAACCTCGCGCTGGGATTCGCCTACATGCAGGCCGACCAGGCCGCCGCCGCCATGCCGTACCTGGAACGTGTGCGGCTCGACGGCCCGCAGTCCACGCGTGCGCTGCTGGGCCTGGGCTGGGCCAATGCAGCGCTGGGCAAGTATCAGGATGCCCTGACGCCGTGGTTGGAACTGCGCGGCCGCAACCTGCTGGACGCTGCCGTGCAGGAAGCCTATCTGGCCGTGCCCTATGCCTTCGGCAAACTCGGCGCCAATGGCCAGGCTGCCGATTACTACGAGCAGGCACTCACGTCATTCGGCAGCGAGCAGGGGCGCATTGATGGCGCCGTCGGTCGCATCCGCGCAGGCGGACTGCTCGACAATCTCCTCGGTGCAGAAGATGCCAAATCGCCACAGCGTGGCTGGTTCTGGCAACTGCAGGAACTGCCTGACTCACCTGAATCCCGTTATCTCTACCCGGTACTTGCCGGCAACGATTTCCAGGAAGGTCTGAAGAATTTCCGTGACCTCGCGTTTCTGGGTTCCACGCTGGCGCGCTGGGACGAAAACATGGTCGTCTATTCCGACATGATCGATGCGCGCGAGCGAGCCTATGCGGGACGCATTCCGCGCGTGGATGCGCTGCTGGCAGGCGGTTCACTCGATGGCCTGGTCGATCGTCGCAAGACGGTGGAAGGGCGGGTCAACGATATCGTCAACATGGAGGATGTGGCCGCGCTCGGCACGGCTGATCAGCGTGCCCAGTGGCAACGGGTCGCGGACATCGAAGCGGCGCTGGGCGCTGCGACCGACAACGCCGAGACGGCCGCAGCGCGCGACAAACTGCGCCTCATCAAGGGCGTGCTCTACTGGGATCTGCGCCAGACCTATCGCGACCGCCTTTATCACGAGCGACGCGAACTGCGGGCTCTGGATGCGGCGCTGGCCGAAGCGAACCAGCGCTGGCTGCGTGTGCAGATCGCGCGCAAGAGTGCGCCTACGACCACCGGTGATTTTGCGGCGCGCATCGCGGCCCTGCAGGCGCGCATGACTGCGCTGCGCGGCAAACTCGGCGACGCGGCTACGGCGCAGGGCACCCTGCTGGCCGACATCGCCGTGTTCGAACTCGAAGCACAAAAGCAGCGCATTGCCGACTACGAGATCCAGGCTCGCTTCGCACTGGCAACCATTTACGACCGCGCCGCCGAAGCCCCACGGCCGGCGGCTCCGCCGACACCGGGAGCTGCGCCATGATCGCGCGTAGCAGGACCTGGATGGCACTGGCCTTCGGCATGGCGATAGGCACGGCAGCGGTCGGCGCCGATTCTGCGCGCACGCTGAAGGATCTGCCCAAGCGCCAGGTCGAGATCCGCAAGGATGCGCCGTCGGACAGCAATTCCGGCAAGGCGATGGACAATTACCGCAAGTTTCTCGAGCTGCAGAAAACCGATCCCGCGCTGCGCGCCGAGGCGCTGCGGCGACTGGGTGACCTGTCGCTGGAGAGCGGCGAACTCGAGCGCATGGAGACCGAGGTGACCCGCGTCGATCTCGGCGGCGCCGAGGCGATTCGCCTCTACACGCTGCTGCTGAAGGCGCATCCGGATTATCCGCGCAACGACCAGGTGCTCTACCAGCTGGCGCGCGCCTACGAAACCACCGGCCAGCCCGACAAGGCGCTGGCCACGCTCAACGAGATCGTGCGCCGCTTCCCGGCATCGCGCGAAATCGCCGAAGTACATTTCCGGCGCGGTGAGCTGCTGTTCTCGGCGCAGAAATACCGCGATGCCGAACTGGCCTATACCGAAGTCACGAAGCGCGGACCCGGTGCCTACTATCAGCAGGGTCTGTACAAACAGGGCTGGGCCCTGTTCAAGCAGAACCTGAACGACGAAAGCCTGCCGGTGTTCGCGCGCCTGCTCGATGTGAAGCTACGGGAACCTTCCGCCGCGCGCGGCTTCCGTGCGCTCGAGTCCCTGCCGCGTGCCGACCGCGAGATCGTCGACGACACCATGCGTGTGATGAGCGTGATGTTCTCGACCGAGGATGGCATCGAGCCGCTCAATCGTTTTGTCGATGGCATCGGCAAGCCACCGTATTCCGCATTGCTCTATTCGCGTCTCGGCGATCTGTATGTGGAGAAACAGCGCTACCAGGATGGCGCCGCCATCTATCGCGCCTTCGTGGCGCGTGAGCCGAACAATGAATTCTCGCCCGGTCTTTCCACGCAGGCCATCGAAGCCTATCGAAAGGGCGGTTTCGCGCAGCTGGTGCTGGAAGGCAAGCAGGAGTACGTCGAGAACTACAATCTCGGTACCACCTTCTGGCAGGGTCGTGACCGCGCGAAGTATCCGCAGATAGTTGCCGAGATCAAGACCAGCCTCACTGATCTTGCCGCCTACCATCATGCGCAGGGGCAGAAGACCAAGCGCGCCGACGACTACGCACAGGCTGCCCGCTGGTATCGCCTGCAGCTGCAGTCTTTTCCGCAGGATCCTGAAGCCGCGCAGATCAATTACCGGCTGGCCGACGTGCTTTACGAGGGCGGTCAGTTCGCTGCGGCCGTCGATGAATACGAACGTTCGGCCTACACCTATCCGGTTGGCGCTGATTCGGACAAGGCTGCATATGCCGCGCTGAGCGCATACCAGAAGCAGGAGCCGCTGGTGCCGGAAGGCGAGCGCGCAGCCTGGCAGCTGCGCTCCATCGAATCGGGGGTAAAGTTCGCCCAGACGTTCCCGCAGCACCCGGATGGATCAGGCGTGCTGACGCGCGCCACGGAAGATCTCTACAAGGCCAAGAATCTGCCGCGGGCCATGGAGGTGGCGGGCGTGCTGCTGGCGCGCAATCCGCCAGCCACAGCGGCCCAGCGGCGCATCGGCTTTGGCGTCGTCGGCCAGTCGCGGTTTGATCGCGGCGAGTTCCCCGAAGCAGAGCAGGCCTGGTCGCAGGCGCGCGCACTGGCGGGCGATGACCCGGCC
>JANPGU010000280.1:0-16987 GCA_031424095.1 Gammaproteobacteria bacterium | reverse complement strand
CCTTCCAGGCTATGTTCGACGCAACGGAGAGATTGTCGCCGACCTTGGGATCGCGCGCGATCTGGTTCCAGGGGGTGGCATGGCCGGTGCCGTAGATGAGCAGGTCGTTGACCGGATCATAGACCGTGGCATCCCACACGGAACCGCCACCGCCGACCTTCCACCATTGACCGCTCCATGTGGAAGCGGCCTTCTTCATCGCTTCGTTCTCGAAGCCCTTCGCAGGATCATCCGGCACGTTGTGGAAACGCCAGACCTGCTTGCCCGTCTCGGCATCGTAGGCAGCGATCCAGCCACGCACGCCGAATTCACCACCCGACGCACCGATGAACACCTTGCCCTTGGCAATGCGCGGCGCCATCGTGATCGAGAAGCGGTTCAGTGGATCATTGTGATCACCGTCGATGGTGTCGGTGCTCCACGCTTCCTTGCCGGTCTTCGCATCGATGGCCACCAGGCGCGCATCGAGCGTGCCCATGTAGATCCTTCCGTTGAAAGCCGCGACGCCGCGGTTGACGTTGCCGCAGCAGACATTGCGCAGCCATTCACCCGGAACCTTTGCGTCGTACTGCCACAGTTGCTTGCCCGACTTCGCGTCGTAGGCATACAGCTTGTTCCATGCCGTGGAGACATACAGCACGCCATCGACATACAGCGGCGAACCGTGCTGGTCGAGGTTGGTGTCGTAGTCTGCGAACCACAGCAGGCCCAGCGTGCCGACATTGGTCGTATCGATCAGCTTCAGTGGACTGAAGCGCTGTTCGGAGTAGCTGCCACCATAGGTCAGCCACTGCGTGGACTTGCCGGCATCGAGCAGACGCTCGGCGGTGACCGCAGCAGGATTGGCAAGCGGATCGGCCGCCGCCGGAGGCGCAGCCTTCTGGCAGGCGACAAAGGCAATGGGCAAAGCTAAGGCCAAGCCCAGCAGGCGAGCACGATTCAGCACGGGACCCCCAGTCATCTTTATGGATTCGAAGGCGGAGTTTATCCCGGCCTTGCGACAATCCAAAAGAAAGCGCCCGGCGCGAAAGCCGGGCGTCCCATTGTCCCGCGATGAGAAGACTTATCGCGGTGCGGCAGCCTGAGCGTGCACGTCCGGCGTCGTTGCCGGTGCTGGCGGAGGGGCCGGTGCCTGTGGCGGCGCACCCGCACCCGCACCACCGCGACCCGGACCAGCCGGAGGTGCCGGTGGTGCATTCTTCAACTCGTTGGCGCGCGAGACGACATAGGACAGCACGGCTGCACTGTCGGCTTCGCTCAGCTTGCCTTCAAACGACGCCATGCCCTTGTCCACGCGCTGGCCCTTCAGCACGATCTGGTCGAAGGCCGGCTGTGAATGCAGGAACGGCGTGGTGGTCAGGTTGGGCGCGTTGGCGCCGCGTCCACCCGGCACGCCATTCGGTCCATGGCAGATCGAGCAATTGTCGGCGTAGATCACGCTGCCATGCGCCACGGTAGCAGGCGCAGCGGTCGCCGCCGGTGGCGCAAGCGGGCGCGGCGTGAACGGCGCATTTGCCGGCAGCTTTGCGGTGCCACCGACCTTGAACACCACCATGCGCCCATAGCCGGGCGCGAAGTAATCGCCCTGGCCGGTGCCGCCAACGCTCGCCGCAATATACTGCGTGCCCTTCAGTTCGTAGGTGATCGGCGCGGCATACACATCGGTCTGCGCGTCGAATTCCCACAGCTTCGCGCCGGTCTTCGCGTTGTAGGCGCTAAGCTTCTTGCCGCCGCTGTTACCCATGAACACCAGGTTGCCGCCAGTGGCCATTGCACCGCTGGTGGCGCGCGGACCCTTCGGGGTTTCCCACACTACCTTGCGCGCCACCGGGTCCCAGGCCTGCAGCCAGCCATTGTTGGCCGTGTTGTTGTTGGGCTTCAGCTGTTGTCCGGGAGTGGCGCGGCCCATGCTGATCAGCGGCGGCTTGCCGTCGGCGCCGAGCTTTTGCGGCGACATCACGCTGTAGTTCTCCCAGGTCGGGATGTAGATCAGTCCGGTCAGCGGACTGAAAGCATTCGGATGCCAGGTGTGCCCACCCGGTGCACCTGGCGCAACGTTCCAGCTTTCGGTCAGGTAGCGCGCGCCGGGAACTTCGATGGGCCGGCCGGTCTGCAGGTCGATGCCGCTGTTCCAGTTCACCGTCGTGAACGCATCGCCGCTGATGAGCTTGCCATTGGCCGCTTCGAGCACATACAGCATGCCGTTCTTCGACGGCTGCACGATGACGTGCTTCTTCTGGCCGTTGAAGGTCAGATCCGCCGTGATCATCGGGCTGATGGCATCGTAGTCCCAGGAGTCGGCCGGGGTTTCCTGGTAATGCCAGACGTATTCACCCGTGTCCGGCTTCACGGCAACGATCGAGTTGGTGTAGAGCGCGTCCGACAGCTTGCCATCGCGCACGGCGGAGTTCCACGGCGAGGGCTGGCCGGTACCGAAGTACAGCAAGTCCGTCACCGGGTCATACATCACCGTATCCCACACGGTGCCGCCACCGCCGGAGATCTTCCAGTATTCGCCGTCCCAAGTGGCGGCGGCCTTGGCCAGCACTTCCTGCTGCTGGGGCGCAGCTTCATAGCCCTTGGCCGGATCACCGGGCACGGTCCAGAAGCGCCAGACTTCCTTGCCGGTCTCCGCATCGTAGGCCGCGATGAATCCGCGCGACCCGAATTCCCCGCCGGAAGCGCCGACGAAGATCTTGCCCTTCGCTGCGCGCGGCGCCATCGAAACGGAGTACTTGGTGACGTTCGCGGCGCCCACGAGCTCTGCCGGCGAGGTCTGCGCTTCCCATTTGAGCTTGCCGGTTTTGGCGTCGACGGCGATCAGGCGCCCATCGAGCGTGCCCATGTAGATCTTGCCATTCCACATGGCAATGCCCTTGTTCACATTGCCGAGGTTCTGGTGCGGCACCTGCACAGGCACATAGGCCCACAGCCGCTTGCCGTTGCTGGCATCGAAGGCAAGGAGGTGATTGCGCGAGGTGGATACGTAGATCACGCCATCCGCGTACAGCGGCGAGCCATGCTGGTTCTGGTTGGCGTCGTAGTCCGCGTAGAACGCGAGGCCCAGGCCCCGGACGTTGCCGTCGTTGATCTTCGCGAGCGGACTGAAGCGCTGTTCGCTGAAACTGCCGCCATAGGTGGCCCACTGGGTTGGATCGGCCGTGCCCTTGAGCAGGCGCGCCTGCGTGACCGCGGCAGGCCTGGCGAGCGGATTGGATTGCGCGCCCAGCGCGATCGCAACAGGCAGCAGCAGGGAAATACCCAGCAAACGAGCAGGATTGGACACAGGAAGGGACCCCCAGGTGTTCTTCTATATAAGGTGCGCAGGAGTGTAGCCCGATTTGGCGTGAACGCTGCCTGCGGCGCCGATCGCATAGCGAAAATGCTGCTATCTGCGTCAATCTCCGGATATTGAGCGCTCAATCAATTCGATCTTGTAGCCATCGGGGTCTTCCACGAAGGCGATGACCGTGGTGCCGCCCTTAACCGGCCCCGCAGGCCGGACCACCTTGCCGCCCGCCGCCGTGATCCGGGCGCAGGTGGCGGCCACATCCGGCACTCCCAGCGCCAGATGGCCGAACGCCGTGCCGGGCTCGTAGCTGGCGACGCCGTAGTTGTAGGTGAGCTCGAGCTCGGCACTGCCATCTTCGTTGCCCGCGCCGAAACCCAGGAAGGTCAGGGAGTACTTCTGCTCAGGTAGATCGCGGGTCCGCAGCACCTTCATGCCGATGATGCGGGTGTAGAAATCGACCGAGCGCTGCATGTCGCCGACGCGCAGCATGGTGTGCAGGAATTTCATGACGGGTGTCACCTTGCGGAGGATGCGGGGTGGAACGGATGTCGGGCATTATGAGTCACGAGATGCCCGCGCAGCGGGACCGCCAGGGGAAAGCGATGCGAATTCTGTTGGGCTGCGTAGCGGCAGCCCTGGGCTGTGCCGCCGGAGCGGCCCAGGCACCCGCCACTTTTCCCGCGCAACAACGCGCGCCCGGCGACCCGGCGCTGATCGCGCGCGGTAACACCCTCTACACTTCCTATTGCCGCGCCTGCCATGGCGTCGATCTGCGGGGCGGCGACCTGGGCGGGCCGAACCTGCTGCGCTCGCAGCTGGTTCTCAACGATCAGTCGGGAGAAGCCATCGGACCGGTTGTGCGCGTGGGCCGCGTGCCCGCGGCTGGCGGCACTGCCATGCCGGCCATGCCCCTGCCTGATGGCGACGTGAAAGCCCTGGCCGAGTATCTGCACAGTGTGGTCTTCACTTCACAGCCGCAGGGGGCGCCTCCGGCAGGCTCGAAAATAGAACTGAATCTGCTGGTCGGCAACGCGCGCGCTGGCGAAATCTATTTCCAGACCGAATGTGCGACTTGCCACTCACCCACGGGTGACATGGCCGGCATCGGCACGCGCCTGACGAATATCGAGCAGCTGCAGAACAGCTGGGTGGCTGGTCGACGCATGGGCGCTTCCGCAGCGAATGTGGCGCGGCCCGCGCGCGTCAGCGTGCAGCTGGCCGGTGGCGAAAGCATCACTGGCGCGCTGTTGCGGATGGATGACTTCGTACTGAGCCTGCGCACGGATGCGGGTGATTACCGCAGCTTCACGCGTCGTGCCAGCGTGCCGCGGATCGAATCCATCAAGGTGGACGATCCGGTTTCGCAGCACCGCGTGCTGTGGACGAGGCTCAGCGACAGCAACATGCATGACGTCACCGCCTACCTGGCGAGCCTGAAATGAGTACAGGCGAATGACGAGCGGGCATGAAGATGCGCCACTCCATGATCTATCGATCGTCGTGGTCACGTGGAATACCTGTGCGGTCACGCTTGCTTGCCTTGCGTCGATATATTCGAGTCCGGTTCGGGAAATCATCGTCGTTGACAACGGCTCCAATGACGGCACTGCAGCAGCCATCGCAGAGCGCTTTCCCAGGGTTGTGCTGATAAGAAACCTCGACAATCTTGGCTATGCGGTCGCCAACAACCAGGGCGTGAAAGTAACTACCGGCAAATACGTGCTGCTGCTCAACAGCGATACCAGACCGGATATCGCCTCGATTCGCATGCTGCTCGACCATCTGGCCAGCGACCCAGGCCTCGGAGCAGTCGGCCCGCAACTCTTCCAGCCAGGTGGAGCCTTGCAGGCTGGCGCGGCCGGCTGGCGCCTCACCCTTGGATCCGCCCTCGCGAACAATCTGCTTCTGTCGAGCTTGATGCCGAACCTGTTCTCCGGCTACAGCCTGCCGCAGAAACGCTACGTGAACAGCTCACCGGTGACTGTTGGTTGGGTGTCCGGCGCGGCCATGATGACCCGGAAGGCTGTTTTCGAATCGGTTGGCGGCCTTCCCGAACACCAATTCATGTATGCCGAGGATGTCGAATTCTGCGAGAACCTCGCTGCTGCCGGGTACCGCGTGGAATATATTCCTGCAGCCCGCATCGAACACCTGAATGGCTACTCTTCAAGTCGTAGCGGCAAGATCAATACCCGCTGGCTGACTGCGACATTTGCCTACTATCGCCGCACGCGCCCGCATGGATCGACCCGCGCACTGGCGGGCGCCTACGCCTTGGGCGCACTCCTGCAACTGGTGCTCAGTCCCCTCTCGGGTATCTCGTCACTTGAATTTGCAGGAGAGCGAATCCGACGCAATTTAAGCTACCTGCGCGTCTCCATCAAAACGATGATTACAGGATGACTGCAATCGCGAGCCTGAAATGAACCAGCTCAAGACGCCACTTCCAGCGCTGCACCTCGTTCTTGCCGTTGTTGCCACACTGGCCTGCACCATGCCGGTGGTCGCACAGGAAAGATCTCTGGTCCCTCCGGCCGTTCTGCAGCAGCCGCTGACAAAAGACTGGCCCACCTACTCGGGTGACTACACCGGCCAGCGTTTCAGTCGCCTGACACAGGTCGACCGCAGCACCGTCAAGCATCTGTCACTGGCGTGGCTCGCGCGCATGAGCACCGAAACGCGCAGCGCTGTTTCTGGCGGCGAAGGCAAGGGCGATTTCCCCGTCGGCATCGCCAACATGAAAGGCTCGGTGCTCGAGGTCGATGGCGTGCTCTACGTCACCTCGCCCGATCACACCTGGGCCATAGAGGGCCGCGATGGCCGCGAACTGTGGCATTACTTCTGGAAGACGCGTGGCGGCACGCATATCGCCAGTCGTGGCTCGGCCATCTGGAACAACTCACTGTTGTTCGAAACGCCGGACAACTATCTGGTGTCGCTGGATGTGCGCACCGGCAAGGAGAACTGGCATGTCGAGATTGCCGACTTCAACCAGCAGTATTTTTCCACCATGGCGCCGATCGTGGTGGGTGACCAGGTGCTGGTCGGCACGGGCAACGATCTGGATGCGCCCGGCTTCCTGCAGTCCTACGACCCGCGCACGGGCAAGCGCAACTGGATCCACTACACCGTGCCGATGAATCCCGGTGATCCGGGCCTTGAGACCTGGCCCAGTCTCGACGCCGCGCGTCATGGTGGCGGTCAAGTGTGGATGCCGGGCTCGTATGACCCCGCGACCGATCTCTACATATTCGGCACCGCCAATCCTACGCCGGGCTACACCGGTGTCTCGCGTCTGGGCGACAACCTGTTCACCTGCACGCTGATGGCGGTGAAGGTGTCCACTGGCAAGATGGTCTGGTATTACCAGACCTCACCGCATGACACGCATGACTGGGATTCGGCGCAGACGCCGATCCTGTTCGATGGCGTGATCAACGGCAAGCCGCGCAAGCTGGTGTCCACCGCCGCGCGCAATGGGTATTTCTTCACCCTGGATCGCGTGACGGGTGAGCATCTGCTGACGCAGAAATTCGGCAAGACCACCAACTGGTCGAAGGGCCTGCGCAAGAGCGGTCAGCCGGAACCAGACCCCGCGAAGGAAGCGCAGATTGCCGGGGCACTGGTCTCGCCCTTCGAAGGTGGCGTGGTCAACTGGCAGGCGCCCGCCTTCAATCCGGACCTCGGCCTGTTCTATGTGCCCGAGAGCAATGGCTTCAACATCCTGTATCTCACCGATCCGGATCCGCGGGGTTCGATGGGGCTGGGCGGCAAGAAGTTCTTCGTCACCGGCTTCGAGAGCAATGCGATCCAGGCCATCGACTATCGCACCGGCAAATATGTGTGGCGCCATGAATGGCCGGCCGGCAGCAGCATCGGCACCGGTCTGCTCACCACTGCCACGGGACTGCTGTTCACCGGTGACGGCAATGGCAACTTCGTGGCCATGGATGCAAGGAACGGCGACCTGCTCTGGCACACCCGCATCGGCAATCCCAGCAATGCGCCGCAGACCTTCGATATCGATGGCAAGCAATACGTGCTGGTAGGCGTGGGCGACACTCTTTACTCTTTCGTACTGTATTGATGCGTATCCGCTATGGCATGGTCGGCGGCGGCGAAGGCGCGTTCAGCGGCGCCGTGCACCGCATGGCTGCACGGCTGGATGATGGCTACACACTCGTGTGTGGCGCCTTCAGCAGCAATGCCGAGAAGGCGCGGCGCGCTGGCGCAGCATTGGGCGTTGTGCCGACGCGATGCTATGACGATTACGCCAGCATGATGGCCCGTGAAGCGGCGTTGCCGGCAGCCGAGCGCATGCAGTGCGTGGTCATCGCCACACCCAACCGCACCCATCTGCCCATTGCACTCTGCGCCTTTGCGCGCGGGTTTCATGTGCTGTCCGACAAGCCAGCAACCGCAACGCTGGAAGAATGCCGCACGCTGGCCGCGAAGCTGCGCAGCAGCGGCCTGCACTACGGGCTCACGCATCCCTATACCGGCTATCCGATGATCCGCGAGGCTCGCGCACGCGTCGCGGGCGGCGAACTCGGCGTGGTCCGCAAGGTGCTGGTGGAATACACACAGGGCTGGCTCGCAGCGCCCATCGAACAGCAGGGAAACAAACAGGCCGCCTGGCGTCTCGACCCCGCGCAGGCCGGCGCCAGCAACTGCATGGCCGACATCGGCGTGCATGCCTTCAACCTGGCAGAGTTCGTTTCCGGGCTGGCCGTGCGCGAACTGTGTGCGGAGCTGCGCAGAGTGGTGCCGGGCCGGCAGCTGGATGATGACGGCACGGTGCTGCTGCGCTTTGCCAATGGCGCCGGTGGCGTGCTCATGGCCAGCCAGATCTGCACCGGCGACGAGAACAATCTGCGGCTGCGCGTCTATGGCGACAAGGCCAGCATCGACTGGCAGCAGATGGAACCCAATTCGCTATGGCTGCGGCCACTGGAAGGTCCGGCGCAGTTGCTGCGCACGGGTGCCAGTGGCACCGGCACTGCGGCGGCCGCCGCGGCGCGAGTTCCCGCGGGCCACCCGGAGGGATACATCGAGGCCTTCGGCAATATCTATCGGGAATTCGCACGACTGATCGCGGGCGAATCCGGCGCGGACCACGCCGTTCCCGGCATCAGCGCCGCATTGCGCGGCATGGCGTTCGTGGAGACCACTGTGGCCAGTTCGGAAGCCGGAAGCAGATGGTGCGCGTTGCCGCACACGGGCAAGGAGTCGCCTTGAAAGGTCCCGCCATTTTCCTGGCCCAGTTTGCAGGCAGGCAGCCACCATTCAATTCTCTGGAAGGCATGGGCAGGTGGGCGGCATCACTGGGCTATGTCGGCGTACAGGTACCCACCTCTGATCCGGCCCTTTTCGACCTGCAGCAGGCGGCGCGGAGCCAAACCTATTGTGACGACATCAAGGGCCTCCTGGCAACGCAGGGCATCGAGATCACCGAGCTTTCGACGCATCTGCAAGGACAGCTGCTGGCCGTGCATCCCGCCTATGTCGATCAGTTCCGCGCCTTCGCTGCGCCTGAGGTGCGCGACAATTCCGCGGCCTGGCCGGCATGGGCGACGCAGCAGTTGCAGTACGCCGCGCAAGCCAGCGCGCGACTTGGCCTGAAGGCGCACGCCACTTTTCCCGGTGCATTGCTGTGGCCCTTCCTGTATCCATGGCCGCAGCGACCGGATGGCCTGGTGGAAGCGGGGTTCGCGGAACTCGCGCGGCGCTGGCGTCCGGTGCTGGACGCATTTGGCGAGGCCGGTGTTGCGGCCTGCTTCGAAATTCATCCCGGCGAAGACCTGCATGATGGCGCGACCTTCGAACGCTTTCTCGATGCGGTGGATGGCCACCAGGCCGCCAGCATCCTGTATGACCCGAGCCACTTCGTGCTGCAACAGATGGACTATCTGGCATTCATCGATCTCTATCACGAACGCATCAAGGCATTTCACGTCAAGGATGCCGAATTCCGTCCCAGTGGTCGTGTCGGGGTGTACGGCGGCTACCAGGACTGGGTCGATCGACCAGGAAGATTCCGTTCACCCGGTGATGGCCAGATCGACTTCAAGCAGATCTTCAGCAAGTTCGCGCAATATGGTTACGACGGCTGGGCCGTGATCGAATGGGAATGCTGCCTGAAGCATCCGGAAGATGGTGCGCGCGAGGGTGCGCCATTCATCCGGAACCACATGATCCGCACCACCGACCGGCGATTCGACGACTTCGCGGCAACCGGTGCGGACCAGGCCGTGAACCGGCGGATCCTGGGACTGTAAGGCCAACCTGGCTGCGGAGAATTGCTTGCTCGCTTCCGGACTCTTCGATCTGGCACAACCCCTGTTTCGAATCATGGATGCGGAGACAGCACACACCACTGCCTTGGGTGCGCTCAGAGTCCTGCACTCGCTGGGACTGGCCGGAACGCAGCGCAGCGATGACACGCCGATCGAGTGCTTCGGGCTCACGTTCCCGAATCGGCTCGGTCTTGCGGCCGGCTGCGACAAGAACGGCGACTATCTCGATGCGCTTGGCGCGCTGGGCTTCGGGTTTGTCGAGATCGGCACGGTTACTCCGCGCCCCCAGGCAGGCAACAGCCGACCACGACTGTTCCGGGTCCCCTCCGAGCTCGCAGTGATCAACCGCATGGGCTTCAACAACAAGGGCGTCGATCACCTGGTCGGCAACCTGCGTACCAGAACCTACACAGGCGTTTGTGGCGTCAATATCGGCAAGAACGCAGACACGCCGAATGACCGTGCGCAAGAGGATTACCTCGAGTGCTTTCGCAAGGTATTCCCGTGCGCGGACTATGTGACGCTCAATGTCTCTTCGCCGAATACCCCGGGGCTTCGCGATCTCCAGACCCGCGAAGGACTGGAACAGGTGGCCGGCCCGGTACTGGATGAGAGGAAGAGGCTGTGCACCCAGCATGGACGGAATGTCCCGGTGCTCATCAAACTGGCGCCGGACCTGCAAAGCAAGGAACTGCAGGACATCATCGAGACCGCCACGTCGCTGGGTGTGGACGGCATCATTGCCACCAACACCACCACGGACCTTGCCTCGGTGTTGCATGCGGTACCGCCCGGCGCGTCCGGAGGTCTGAGTGGCCAGCCACTATTCGATCACGCCATCAAATCCGTGCGAGAGATGCGGCGCGGCGCAAGATGTCAGGTGCCTGTCATTGGCGTGGGTGGTATCACCACCGGGCAGCGGGCCGTTGAAATGCTGCAGGCTGGCGCCGGACTGGTTCAGATATATTCTGGGTTCGTTTTCCATGGCCCGGACCTGGTCACGGAGATCCTGAAGGCCATTCGGATTGCGGACACAATGGATGGAGTCGTCCCATGAACACACAGCAGTCGCCGGACAAGGTAGCTCTCGATCACCTGGCAAGCTCAGGCTCCGACCTGTCGAAACTGCATCATTTCGAATTCCTGCTGCACTTTCCCACACAGAAGGCAGCGGATCGCGCTGCCTCGAAGCTGCTGCCGCTGGCATTCGAGACAAAAGTCGAACGCGGCAAGAGTGATGCCGACTGGGTGGTTCGCGGCGGCAAGCGCCTGTATCCCATCGAGTCGGACCTGAATGGCCTGCGTGACAAACTCAATGCCATAGCTGCGCAGGAGCGCGGTACCTATGACGGCTGGAAAGCCAAAGTCATCGAGTGAGTTGAATATGGAACTGCCAGTTGAACACAAGGAACAGGGCGATCGCGGCATGTTCTTCATCCTGCGGGATGGCGACCGAATTGCCGAGATGAGTTACAGCCGCAGCGCTGCATCGCGGGCCACCATCGATCACACCGAGGTGGATCCCAGTCTCCGTGGTGGCGGCGTTGCGAGGCGCCTTCTCGACACGGCCGTTGCATGGGCGCGCGCGAACGATGTCAAGTTCACTTCCACGTGCTCGTATGCCAGCGCGCAGTTTGTCAGGGACAGTTCGATCCGGGACGTACTGGCCTGATGCATCCACCGGAAAGGCAAGGGGCAAGTCCGTGATACCCATTGCAACACTCGCCCTGTTCTTTGCGGCCTCCATCGCCCTCGCACTTTCGCCGGGCCCCGACAACATCTTCGTCCTCACCCAGTCGGCACTGCATGGTCGCAGCGCGGGACTGCTGGTTACGCTCGGACTCTGCACGGGGCTTCTGGTGCACACCACAGTGGTGTCCCTGGGCGTTGCCGCGATATTCCAGACTTCGGTGTTCGCATTCACCGCACTGAAGTTCATCGGCGCGGCTTACCTGCTCTATCTCGCGTGGAAGTCTTTTGGCGCGGGCGCTTCGGGCCTCGGCTCCCAGGTTTCCCAGCGACCGACGAATGCGGCGCTCTACGCGCGCGGCATCGTGATGAATGTCACCAACCCGAAGGTGGCGATCTTCTTTCTCGCCTTCCTGCCGCAATTCACGGATCCGGCGCGCGGCTCGCTGACGGTCCAGATGCTGCAGCTCGGTGCATTGTTCATGCTGGCGACGCTGCTGATCTTCGGCGGCATTGTCTGGTGCGCGGGCTACCTGGGTGAGTGGCTGAAGCGCTCGGATCGCGCACAGCGCATCATCAACCGCATTGCGGGCGGCATCTTCCTGCTGCTCGCCCTGCGACTGGCCGTCAGCGCGCGCTAGCGCGCCGCAGGCATCGATTAACGCTTCGGCGGGCCTTTGCGATGTGCCGGCTTGGTGAGCTTTGGCATCGGCATGTTGCTGGCCTGCAGGTCCAGCTCCTGGCCGCGGATGCGCACCTTGGACAAGCGTGCCAGCACAGGACCAGGAAGATTCGCCGGCAGACGCACCAGCGTGTAATCGGCGCGGATATCCACACCATTGATCTGCGAGCCATGCAGCTTGGCCTCGTTGGCGATGGCGCCCACGATGCTGCCGGGCTGCGCGCCATGGCGATTGCCGACCGCCAGGCGATAGGTGATCTGCTCGCCGTTGTCTTCAAAGGCGAAGCCACCCTCGGCTACGGCTGGCAGATCCGGCGCATCTTCTTCACGCCGCCTGGCACGCTCGGCGCGCTCAGGGCGCTCCGGCCGCTCGGGCGGAATGTCGCCCGCATTCTCGCGCCAGCTCGAATGCACGGGCGCACCGCCTTCCACCATCGAGGCAATCGCGGCAGCCACATCCAGCAGATCGGTGCCGGTTTCCAGCGCCACTTCCTGGACAGCCTTGCGATAGAACTCCGGCGGCTTGGCGGCCAGGGCTTCACCGATGCGCGCCTTGAACTTGGCGAGACGACGGCTGTTGACGTCGTCCACGCTCGGCAGGCTCAGCGGCTCGATGGTCTGGCGCGTGGCGCGCTCGATCAACCGCAGCAGATTGCGTTCGCGTGGCGCAATGAACAGGATGGCTTCGCCGCTGCGACCGGCACGGCCGGTACGGCCGATCCGATGCACATACGACTCGGTGTCATAGGGCACATCGAAATTCACCACATGCGTGATGCGTTCGACATCGAGGCCGCGCGCAGCCACATCGGTAGCGACGAGGATGTCGATCTTGCCGGCCTTCAGCTGCTGCACCGTGCGCTCGCGCTGCGACTGCTGGATGTCGCCATTGAGGGCAACGGCCGCGAAGCCGCGTGCCTGCAGTTTCTCGGCGAGCTCGACGGTCGACTGCTTGGTGCGTACGAACACCAGCATGGCGTCGAAATCCGCGACTTCCACAATGCGGGTCAATGCGTCGAGCTTGTGCAGGCCACTGACCATCCAGTAGCTCTGCTTGATGTTGGCGGCCGTGCCAGTCTTGCCTTTGAGCACGACCTCGCGCGGATTCTTCAGATGCCGCTGCGCGATGCGGCGGATGTTCGGCGCCATCGTGGCGGAGAACAGGGCCACCTGTTTCTCGGCCGGGGTCTGCGAAAGAATGGCATCCATGGCATCGGAGAAACCCATCGCCAGCATTTCATCGGCTTCATCGAGCACGACGGTGCGGATGGTGTCGACTTTCAGCGTGCCACGCTCCAGATGATCGATGATGCGGCCCGGCGTACCGACGATGACCTGTGGTCCGCGCTTCAGTGCATTGAGCTGCGGCACATAGCTCTGGCCACCATAGATGGGCAGCACATGGAAGCCGTTGATGCCGGTCGCGTATTTCTGGAACGCTTCGGCAACCTGGATGGCCAGCTCACGCGTGGGCACCAGCACCAGTGCCTGTACCGTGCGCTTCTTCATGTCAAGCATCGACAGGATCGGCAATGCAAAGGCGGCGGTCTTGCCGGTGCCGGTCTGGGCCTGGCCCAGGATGTCCGCACCTTCCAGCAATGCAGGAATGGTGGCGGCCTGAATGGGTGAGGCGGATTCGTAACCGATGGTCTTCACCGCCCGCAGGACGGCTTCGGAAAGGCCCAGATCGGCAAAGGGCACGGCGTCGGTCGTAGGGGCTTCAACTGCTGCAGATTTCATCGGCGTGAGTTTAGGGACTTTCTGACTCGCAAGGCGCTAAAGTTCAGCATTCGGAGGTGTGCAATGCGGAAAAACCCAACCCCCTGCTGCCGACAGTCATGCGCCTGATCGGCATGCTGGACTCGCCGTACGTACGGCGCGTGGCCATTTCGTTCGATTTCCTGGCCGTGCCCTTCGTGCACGAACCGGTTTCGGTGTTTTCCACCTTCGAGCAGTTCCAGGCCATCAACCCGGTGGTGAAGGCGCCGTCGCTGGTCTGCAGCAACGGCGACGTGCTCATGGACTCATCGCTGATCCTGCAATACGTGGAAGCCGCGCTGACCGATGGCGATTCGCTGTGGTCACGCGATGCGCGGACCCTGCAGCGCGAGATGCGCGCTGTGAGCCTGGCACTGGCTGCCTGTGACAAGAGCGTGCAGATCGTCTACGAGCGCAAGCTGCGACCCGCTACTGCGCAATACGAGCCATGGATGGATCGCGTGCGCGGCCAGATGCTGGCTGCCTATACCGCACTCGATGAAGAGCTGGGTGCACATGCCGATGTCTATGCCCTGCCCCGCAGCCAGGCATGCATCACCATCGCGGTGGTCTGGCAATTCACGCAGTCGATGCTGACGGCGCTGGTGCCCACCGAGAATTTCCCAAACATCGACGAGCTGACACTGCGCATGGAAGAAACTCCGGCGTTCGAGAAGTATCCACCCACAGGCCCCGGGGTCTGATGAATGGCGATGGCGATGCCGGTTGCCGCAGACTCACCCGGGGCGCGCAAGCTCATCGCACTTTCGGATCGGTACATGGGTGCGCTGTATCCGGCAGCGAGCAATCACCTCGAGAGTGAGCACGCTCTATTGCAGCCGAATGTCTGCTTCGTGGGCATCGAAGTGGACGGCACGCTGGCAGCCTGTGGTGCGGTGAAGCTGATGACGGACGACGGCGTCTATGGAGAAATCAAGCGCGTGTTCGTGCTGCCGACGCATCGCGGCAAGGGTTATGCGCGCAGCATCATGCAGGCACTCGAAACGGAACTTTGTCTGCGCCACATCGGCATGGCCCGCCTTGAAACCGGAATCCTGCAGCCGGAGGCCCTCGCGCTGTATCGCGCGCTGGACTACCGAGAGCGCGGTCCGTTCGGCGCCTATGTACCCGACCCGCTGAGCCTGTTCATGGAAAAGGCGCTAGCTGCGCGCTGACTGTTCGCGGAAGAAGAGCGCGAACAGCACCATCACGACGAAGGCCATCACTGCCGGCACCATCCAGATGGCCTGCCACAGGTGCTGCGTGCCGGCATCGGTGGTGACCGCATAGTGATCGACCACCGCGCCTGCGGCCCAGGAGCCGATGAGCTGCCCGACGCCATAGGTCACTACATGAATGAATCCCTGGGCGGCCGCGCGCTGCGTCCGGTCAACGGCCTTGTCGACATAGATCTGGCCGGTGACGAAGAAGAAGTCGAAACAGACGCCGTGCAGGATGATGCCCGCATACAGCAGCGAGACCAGCGCGCCGTTGTTGCCGTAGGCGAACAGCACATAGCGCAGCACCCAGGCCGCCATGCCGATCAGCAGCATGCGCTTCACACCCAGGCGCGCGAAGAACACCGGTATCAACACCAGGAATGCCACTTCGGACATCTGCCCCAGCGTCATCTTGAATGCCGTGTTCTGCATTCCCGATTCATTCAGATAGGCATTGGCGAAGCTGTAATAGAAGGAAAGCGGAATGCAGATCAGCAGCGAGCACAGGACGAACACCGCAAATGAGCGGTTTTTCATCAGCGCCAGCGTCTGCAGGCCCAGTGCCTGCGTGAGGCTGGCCTTCTGGCCCGCATTACTGGGAGGCGTGCCTGGGAGCGTGAAGGCATAGAGCCCGAGCAGCAGCGAGATGACCGCGCCGATCTTCAGCGGCAGGCTGGTGGGCTCGATGGAATAGCCCAGCATCTTTGGCGCAATCAGGCCGACGACCACGCCCACCACGATCCAGCCAAAGGTCCCGAAGGCGCGGATCAGGCCGAACTGCCTGCCCGGATCGCTCATCTGATGGAAGGAAATGGCATTGGCCAGGCCCAGCGTGGGCATGTAGCAGACCGCGTAGACCAGCAGCGTCCAGAAGAAGGTGGTCGGATCGGTGATGGAAGACAGCCACCACAGGATGGCGGCGCCGACCAGATGCAGTATCCCCATCACCTTCTGGGCCTGGAAGAACCGGTCGGCCACTGCGCCGGCAATGATTGGCGCGAGGATGGCGCCCCAGTTCATGGTGCTGTATGCCGCACCCACCTGCAGTCCGTCGAAGCCGATCTTGAGCAGATAGGTGCCCAGTGTGACGAACCACGATCCCCACAGCGCGAACTGCAGGAACATCATCACGGACAGCTTGGTGCGTACGGCTGGAGTCATGGTTTTCCCCGGATGGCTGGCGGCCATCGTTGTCGTTATGCTCGGCAGCTTAAGCCAAAAACGGGGATCTGACGATGATCGACCGGCGCGCGTTTCTGGGTCTGGCGGGCCTTGCGGCCGCCGCTGCCGCGGCACCTGCCTTCTCAGCCAAGGCGAAGGAACCCTGGTTCCGCATCTCGCTGGCGGAGTGGTCGTTCAACCGCGCGCTGTTCGGCAAACAGATGACCAACCTGGATTTCCCGGTGGTGGCCCGCAAGGACTACGGCATCGACGTGGTCGAATACGTCAACCAGTTCTTCATGGACAAGGCCGAGGACAACGCCTATCTCGCCGAACTCAAGATGCGCTGTGACGACAACGGCGTGAAAAGCGGCCTGATCATGTGCGACCGTGAAGGAGCATTGGGTGATCCGGATTTCGCCGCACGCACGAAGACCGTGGAAAATCACTACAAGTGGGTGACCGCGGCCGCGTACCTCGGTTGCCACTCAATTCGCGTCAATGCGCAGTCAACCGGCACCTTTGGCGCACAACTGGATCTGGCCACCGACGGCTTGCACCGGCTCGCGCAATTCGGCGCGCAGCACAACATCAATGTCATCGTCGAGAATCACGGTGGGCTGTCGAGCAATGGCAAGTGGCTGGCGTCAGTCATCGATCAAGTGGGCCTGCCGAACTGCGGCACCCTGCCCGATTTCGGCAATTTCAATATTGCGAAGGACAAGCCGTATGACCGCTACCTGGGTGTGACCGAGCTCATGCCCTTTGCGAAAGGTGTGTCGGCGAAGAGCTATGCCTTCGATGGCAAGGGAAACGAGACGACCATTGATTACTTGCGCATCATGCAAATCGTGCGCGACGCCGGCTACCGCGGCTACGTCGGCATCGA
>JANPGU010000279.1:0-21267 GCA_031424095.1 Gammaproteobacteria bacterium | reverse complement strand
GGATACTCGCGCCTCAATCACGACGCGCTTTCCGACAACGTGCTGCTCGGGTTCAACATTGCACAGGACAATGTCCAATCGAAGTCGATCTACCAGGAGTTTCAGCTCAACGCGAAGCTGTGGGGCGGCAGGGTGGATGCGGTCACGGGACTCAATTACTTCCATGAGGACTCGCAGTCTTCCGGTTCCAACCTGCAGCGCCGCGGCACAAGTGTGTACAGCGCTGCCGGCGGCACGGCCAACGGCAACATCGGCGAGGCCTTCGTCCGTCGCACCAACTCGGCGAACTTGGACCAGACCGGCGAATCGTTCGGCTGGTTCAGCAGTCTGACCTGGCACATGACGGACAAGCTGAATCTGACAACCGGACTGCGTCTGGCTTACGACAAGAAGGATATCGAAGCCACGCGCGTGCCGGGCACGCCGGTCGACTTCGTGACGGTTCCGGGCACCACGTCGACCACTGTCAATGCCAGTGACAACTGGCACGCCGTCGACTGGCGCGCCACGGTGGACTACCACTTGACGGACGACGTGATGGCGTACGCCACGGCGTCCCGCGCGCACAAGGCCGGCGCGTTTCCCGCATTCACCTTCATCAGTTGCACGACGCCGGGCACGCCCGGGTCTTCCACCTGCCCTACAGGCGCACAGCAGTCGGCCCTGTACAAGGCCATTCCGCCGGAGGAAGTCACCAACCTCGAGGCTGGCTTGCGCATGATGTTCTTCAACCGCCGGCTGCGCATCAATCCGACCAGTTACTACATGGATTGGCGCGACCGCCAGACAGCAGTGCGCCTGGCCTGCACGATCAGCGCGGACTGTCCGACGGGTTCCAATGTGTTCCTGCGCAGCACCGGCAACATCGACCTGTATGGCCTGGAGCTGGATGCGCAATTCGCGCTGACCGACAACCTGACACTGGATGGTGCGTACGGTTCGACCAAATACAACATCCACGACCGTGTCGCCAACGGTGGACCGAACCTGTTCCCACCGCAGGCCTCGCCTACATGGAACATGGGTGCCACCTATTCATTGCGGGGCACCAATGTTGGAGGTTTCACGTTCAACGTGAATTATTCGTACACGCCAAAACAGCAGACCTATCCGGAATCAACCGATCCGGCACTGCTGTCCGACGGCGCTTATGAAATGCCGAAATACACGGTAGTGAACACGCGCTTCCAGTGGACTTCGAAGGACAAGAAGAACGTGGTCTCCCTGTATGCGAACAACCTGCTGGACAGGACCTACGAGAACTTCGCCACCAAGTTCGGTGGCGGCTTCTGGGATGCATTCAATACCCAGACCGGGATCCAGCCGGGACTCGGTTCGGCGGCGCCGGGCGTCGGGGCTCCGCTGCGCAACATGGTCAGCGTGACGCGTTCGAGGCCACGCGAGCTCGGCCTGACATACCAGTACAACTTCTGAAGGGTCTTGCCGCAGATGCACCGGGCTGACCACCTGCCTGGTTTTTCAGATCCCCACTGACTGGCCAGGGGGTGCACTTGCGGCTTCTTCTGAAGTGCGGCATGTGGTGCCAGCAACGCTTTGCGATGGTTATCGGCGGCGCACCGTAAGAAAACTGCGATGAAATGTCGGTAATCTCGCGGCTTTATGCCAAAGCGGGAGAATACTCGTGCGCCGTCTTGTCGTCCTGCCACTGCTTCTGATATCCGCCGGCAACGTTGCGGCTGCGACCCCGGTTGCCGGCTTTACCAACTTCGCCACCTACCAGGAAGTGAAGATTTCGCCGCGAGGCACGTATCTTGCGTTGACCCGTCGCATGGGTAATCAGGATGTGTTGACTGTGCTCAAGCTGCCGGCGTTGAGTCCGGCGTCGCAGTCCCAATTTGGCGATCTCACCGACATCTCAACTTTCCGGTGGGCCAACGACACCCGGATTCTCATCTCGCCCGAGCGCCGCTTTCCTGGCTCCACGGCGTACAAGGTCCCCACCGGCGAAATTATCGGGATCGATGCGGACGGCAAGAATGCAGAGCTGATATTCGGCTATGACGCGGGCAAGATGCAGACCGGCACCAAGATCGCGCAGCGCGTGGGCATACAAGCGGCCGCTGAAATGCTCGACGTGCTGCCCGCCGATACCGACAACGTGCTGATCCAGACCTATGGCTACGGGATGGAGGGGGAATTCAACGCGGCCTACCGGATGCATGTCGGCACCGGCAAGCTCACCAAGGTGGCGAGCTCACCGCTGCGCAACGGCACCTTCCTGACCGACCTGAATCACAGGGTGGCGCTGGTGGCGGGTGCGGATACCGCCGGTGATTACCACGTGTATTACCGTGCCAACGAGTCCAGTGAATGGAAGCAGGTGAGTAGCAGCAAGCAGTTCAGCGGTGGACTCGGTCCTGTGGGTCCGATCGGCAACGACACTTTCCTGGTGCTCGATAATTCCGACGCACCGACTGATGGCGCGTTTACCTGGAATCCGGTGTCCGGTGAGCGCAGGCTGTTGTATCGAAACCCGAGCGCCGATCTACAGACGCTGGGCACCGATACTTCGGGTGCGCCGTGGGGATTCATCTACACCGACCATTTCCCGCAATACTGGTATCCGGATCCTGAACACCCTCTGGCGCGCACGCATCGCATGTTGCGCGGCATATTCAAGGACAGCGTCATTCGCATCACCAGCCAGACGGACGATCTGTCGATGGCCGTTGCGCGCGTCAGCGCGGCAAGATTTCCTCCGGTTTTCCTGGTGGTCGACGTGAAGAACCAGAAGGTGCTGCAGGCGCTGCAGTCCTATCCTGAACTGAAGCCGGGAGAGCTCGGTTCAGTAGAGCCCATCGAATTCCGTGCCCGCGACGGCCTGTCCATCCGTGGCTACCTTACAACTCCCAATGTTGCCGACAAGAAGAAACTGCCGCTCGTAGTGCTGGTGCACGGAGGCCCACACTCCGTGTACGACGACTACGACTACGATTTCGAACGGCAACTGCTGGCTTCGCGCGGCTACGCGGTGCTCCAGGTGAACTATCGCGGGTCGGGTGGTCGTGGTATGCAGTTCGGCGCAGCGGGCTACGGCCGCTGGGGACGGGAAATGCAGGATGACATCACTGACGGCGTCAAGTGGGCTATACAGGATGGCGTCGCCGACGCGGCCCGCATCTGCATCTTCGGCGCCAGCTATGGTGCCTACGCCGCGCTGACCGGTGCGTTCCGCGAACCCGCACTTTTCCGGTGTGCCATCGGCATGTCCGGCGTGTACGACCTGCCGCTGATGTTCGACAAGGGCGACATAAGGTCCATCGACAGCGGCGTCAACTATCTGAAACAGGCGGTTGGAACAGACACAGAGGAGTTGCGGCGCAGGTCACCTGTGTACAACGCTGAAAGCATCCGGGCAGCGGTGCTGCTGCTGCACGGCAAGGACGACGAACGGGCGCCGTTCGAACACGCCTTGCGTCTGAAGGCGGCGCTGGAAGCGGCAAAGCACCCGCCGGAATGGTTCACCGAGTGGGGAGAGGGGCACGGCTTCTACGACGAGAAGAATCGTGCAGCTGCATACGAGAGGATACTGGGCTTCCTGGCGAAGCACATCGGCGGTCAGGCGCCCTGATCCGTCGGCCAACCAAGAGGCGAGAGCCGATACGCTCTCGCCTCTACTCGTCGCTGCGATGTATCCAGCTAGTTGAAGTTGCGCCGGAAGGTCAGTGCCACTTCCCGTCCCCGCGCTGGCGTGCCAGTGCGGTTGTCGGCGGGCGAGTTGTCGAGATTGCTGCGTGCAGCTCCAAGCTGGTACCAGTAGAACTTGTCCAGCAGGTTCTCTGCCGACAACGCCACCATCCATGCCGAGTCTTTGGCCGTGTAGGTCACGCGCGCATTGACGATGCCATAGCCGCCGACCTGGTTGGCACTGCCCGGCAACTGCGGCAGATACGCGATGCCGTTGCTGCGGCTTCCCTGGTAGAACCAGTCGAGCCGCGGTGTCAGTGAACCTGCGCCCACGGCGAACCGGTACTCGGTGCCCACACTACCCGACCACTTGGCCTGCACCTTGAAGCTTGGGTCCACGTAGACGTTGTTGGGCTGGCCGTTGGGCAGTGTCTTGTCCGCCCCGGACTTGAAGTCGTACCAGGCCAGTGTGGCGTTGACATTCAGACCCTGCAGTACTGTCGCGGTGGCCTCCAGTTCCATACCCCGGTTGCTGCCCGGTGCGCTGGCATACGCAAACCAGGGTGAACCGGTTGGTGTAGCGGAATTACCGACCTCCGTACCTGCCGGGCATCGACTGCCCGTCAGGCCGCGGAATACCGGACCCGGCTCCGGGTTGGAAGGGAACTTGCACTGCGTGCCCGGCGAAACGACGACGCGCGGATCGTAGTCATCGAAGAACGCCGCCAGGTTCAAACGCAGCCTGCGATCAAACAGATCGGTCTTCAAGCCGATTTCATAGGAAATAAGCTCCTCTGCAGGCACGACTTCCTTCTGCTGCGCCGGCGTGAATGGTCGCCGCTGGGCACCATCTGACCTGAAACCAGTTGCTGCCGAGGCATAGGCCATCACCGACTCGGTGAACCGGTAGTTGGTGCTGACCTTCCAGTCGAAGTGGTTTGAGCCGTAATGCAGCGGCGTCGAGACCAGCAGATACGGGCTGTGGTCGAACTGATAGACCTTCGACTCGTCCGTATAGCGCGCACCGGTGGTCACGCTGAGCTTGTCGGTGAACGCGAATTCGCCGTGTAGGAAGGCAGAGTTGCTCTTGGAGCTGATGGTGTCGTTCTGGTTGAAGTTCGGGAGGATTGCGGCAAAGGCCGGCAATATCACGTATCCCCCCAGATGTGAGGAATCCTCGTAGCGATAGATGCCGGCCGTCCAGTCCAGCTTCTTGTCGAACAGCGTTCCCGACAGCCGTGCTTCGTAACTCGTCTGGTTGTGGCCCTGCAGCACATACGTGTGATTCAGGTCGATGGGCATCTGGTCGCCATCACCCATCCAGTCGATCTGGTAGTCACGATAGCCGACGACCAGATCCAGTCGCATGAGGTCGTTGATGCGCATGCCCAGCTTCGCGCTCGCGCCCCAGACATTCGAATACCACAGCGACGGGAAATGCTTGCCGCCGATGGGATCGATCGGATTGGCGTAGGTCTTGAACGGGTCGCCGGTGAGGAAGCGATCGTAGGTCGTGAAACGGATGCCGTAGCGCGGAAACACGACCGTGTTGCTGTAGAGGTTGTTGAAGAAGTTCGTTGCCTGGTGGCGGGTCAGCTTCGCATCGACGGATGGCTCCGCCACGCTCTTCGATTAGTCCGCGGCGAGACTCAACTCGACATCCTCGGAGGCAAGATAGCGCAGCATCAGCCGCGCCGCGTTGGTCTCTTCACCGCCCCGCTCGCCGATCTTGCAATTGCCTTCGGACTGCTTGTCCGACGGCACCAGCGTCGGAAACGTTCCAGCCAAAGCTGGCGTGCCGTTGACCCGCATCTGGCAGGCGAAATCCAGTACATCTCCATAGCCGTCGATCTGTTTGGATACGCCGGTGATGCGCGCGAACAGCTTGTCCGTTACAGCGAAGTCGTAGCTGCCGCGCAGATCCAGCCGGTTTGCAGTGCCATAGGCCACCTCGAGACTGCCGGTGTTGTCTCCCGTAGGCTGTTTCGAGAGCAGGCGGATTGCTCCACCGAGGCTGTTCTTGCCGAACAGTGTTCCCTGGGGGCCGCGCAGCACTTCCACGCGCGAAAGGTCGAGCAGATCCATGGCCGAACCGGTGAGCGACCCCTGGTAGATATCGTCGATGTACACGCCAACGCCAGGGTCAGAAGTAGAGATGAATTCAGCCGTGGACACGCCGCGCATGCCGATCTGCGGCGTTGGACCCGAGAAGCTGCCCTGCTGGCGAATGCTGGCATTCGGGATCACCAGGCCCAGGTTGGTGACATTGCCAAGTCCCTGCTCCTCACATGCCTACTGCCGCAGGGAGCGCGCCATGCTGGCGAACACACCATCGCGCCTCACCCACGCGTGGAACAGGGCTGCGGCCAGATGCAGCATCACCGTCGCGAACAGCAGCTTCGCCAGCAGTCCATGCGCCAGTCGAAGCCAGCCATACAGCTCTGGATCCTGCGGTGCGATCGGCGGCAGACTGATGCCGGCGAAAACCGCTACCGGATATCCGCCGGCCGACAGCATTGACCAGCCGATCAGCGGCATTGCGAACATCAGCGCATAAAGCAGCCAGTGCGAGGCCTTCGCCGCAGCAACCTGCCAGCGGGGCAGATCAGCTGGCAGCGGCGGTGGCCGATGCAGCAACCGGTTCGACAGACGCACAATCACGAGCAGCAGAATGGCCAGGCCCATTGGCCGATGCAGGTCAAGCAAGGCGGGTCGATAGGCGAGTGAGGCCACCATGCCCACGCCAACGAACAACATCGCCAGGATCATCACGGACATCAGCCAGTGCAGCGTGCGCGCGAGTGCATTGAAATGAACATTGCTCATGGCGCCAACTTCTGTCCGACCGCCTCGTTTGCCTTGCCTTGCGCGATCTCCAGTTCGCGCCGGTTGAACGACTCCGAATAAACCGAAGATCGGGCCAGCAGCACCGGATCGCCGGAGGCCGAAATGCCGCTGGGAAGAATCAGCGGATCGAAGTTGATGTCGCGACACGGACCGGTTGCCTGCGCGACGGCGCTGGTTACGGTCAGTGTGCCGGCCACCACTTGCCGGCGGCCTGCCGGCCATTGCTGTGACGAATCGTTCACCGCATCGCCTGCCTCGGCCACGGTGAGCACCATGTCCCAGCGCAATGGACCTTGCGCGAGTCGTGCATCCAGGTCGCGCGCGAGAAAGTCGGGACCGGCGGCCTTGCGCTGCTCGGGCGTCATCGTCTGCAGCGGAGTCTGCGGTCGCATCGTCCAGCGAATGTAGTGCTCGCTGCCATCGGCCGCCTTGACGCGAAACGCGTTGACGCTGTTGAACTCGGTGTTGGCCCAGCTGTCGGGCCAGGGGGCCTGCGTGGCCCAGGCAATGAATTTCTTCGCCTCAGGATATTGCTGCGCAAATTCCGCCTGCTTCGCGGGATCCGGCTTGCCGGTGGCAGGGTCCGGACGTGAAGCCTGCATCTGTGCCAGGAAACCTTCCGGCGTGGCGACCAGGAAGAAAGGAAAACTGTTCATCGCCGTGCGCCACTCCTGGCCGTCGTCGGAGCGCAGCAGCAGGGCAAGGCTGCGCACGCGCGCATCGTCGTCAGCCCCGTGTGCATGGCCTGCGATGGAGAGTCGGCCCATGACTTTGATCTCTTCCTGTGCAAACACGCGCGCCGTCGAAAGCGCGACCGCGTCGCCACTGCTGTGGAACGATCCGGCAATGCACACTCCCTTGGCGTGCGCGCGTCGAAAGCCCGGGAACGGCTGGGGATTGCCCGACTCGATGGTGTTGATGAACCGCTGCGGGGTGGCGCGGCTGCCGATCCAGCCCGCAGTCCAGGCAAATGCGAGCGCGATGGTGCTGACGATCGCTGCGATGCCGATCAATGGCAGCAATGGCGAGCGCCCGGCGGGCGGCAACTGGGACATCTGGGTTCTCTTTGTGCCCCCACAATACTCGCCCGCGCTGCAGACTGTCTGGCCGCGGCGCATTCAGCGCGCTGTTCGCGGCGCCGACACCGCGATGATCCGGTTGTCGCCGCGTAGGGTGACGTAGAGAATTTTGTCGATCTGCAGCGCGCTGCAGGCGTAACTGACGGTCGCATTGCCCGCGCCCGCCAGCAGGGGTGTGGCAACTCCGCGGTCAGGATCCAGCCGTGCAACCACCCACGGCTGCGGGCAGGCAGGTCCCTGGCAGGCGGCGATACTCGCGACGGTGGTGCGCTGCCCGGCGATCAGCAGCGTGCCGTCGGACTGGCGCTTGATGTTGTCCGGCAGGAAGTCGAGCGTAATCTCGCGCCGCGTGCTGGTGTCGCGGTCGATGACGAGCACCTTGCTTGCACTCCAGGCGCTGAGGTAGAGCATGCGTTCGTCAGCGCTGATCTCCAGACCATTGGCACCCGGGACCGGGCCGACCGGCAGCTGCCGCCAGCCGGATGCGGCATGCCATTCCCACACGGACCCCGTCGGCTCGAGCCGCGCCATGCGCGCCCAGGCTTCGACATCCCCGGGGTCGTGGAAGCTCGATGCAATGAGGCCACCATCTCGCAGCGGTACCACGGCGTTGGCGAGCGTTCCCTTCGGCATTGGCACGCAACCGATCCAGGTCGCCGCTGGCACGCCGCGGCGCGCATCGATGTCGAATACCTCGATGGCATGCCGATCACCATGATTCGCGACCAGCAGCGTGTGCCGACCACGGACACCCGCGCGCAGGTTCAACCCATCGGTCGACATCGCCGCCAGTTGTGGCGGGCCAGGGCAAATGCCGGCGTATGCAGCCTCGAGGTGCATCCTGGGTGTGCCGAGTGGAAACAGCGGTTGTGCGCGCTTGCTGCGGTGATCGACCAGAAACAGATGTGCCGGTGTGCCGGTGTTGAGGCCACTTGCGATGAGCCACGCAGTGCCCGGAACGCGCGCCAGATCCTCGCTTGCAACCGGGCCGCAGATGAATTCGAGACCATCGCGCGGCGCGCAGTCTCCCTGCAGGGCGGCAGCCACCATCAGCGCGGCGAGCGACACGGCTTCAGCCCAGCGCGCGCACTGCGCGATAGCGCGGCCGCGCGATGCTCAACAACGCGAACAGTATCGGCGCCGGAAAGAACACCACGATGGCCAGCGAGTAACGGATATCGGCGGGATCACGGAACACATGATCGGTCACGATGCCGACCACCAGAGGGCCCAGACCGAGGCCGACCAGCGTCGTGATCGTGATGTAGATGGCAGTCACCTGCGCGCGCGCGCGGTTAGGCACGATGAGCTGGATCGCCGTGCCGGCGCAGGCATAGGGCGTATTGCTGAGGAAGATTGCCGGGGCGAGCAGCAACAGCGCCAGCGGCGCGCTTGGCATCAGCGGCGCCAGCGCACCGAACACACCGCAGCCCACGAAACCGAAGGCTGCGACTTTCAGCGGCGCATCCTGCACGCCGCGATGTGCGAGTCGGTCACTCATCCAGCCGCCGAAGTAGGCGCCACCGGTGCCGAAGGTCAGCAGGATCAGGCCGAAGGCAACGCCCACCTGGGCCGGGTTCCAGCCCCAGGTGCGCTGGAACAGCGCCGGCGTCCAGATGTTGAAGGCATAGGAGACCAGCGGCACCATCGCGAAGGCAGCGAACATGGGCACGAGGACATTGGCGCGCGTGCGCACCACCGCCCACACTTCGCTGGTCGGCAAGGGTCTTGCGCCATCGCGGCCGCGGCGCACCGGTTCACGAAACTTCAGGAAGAACGGCACCAGCAGCAGGCCGGGAAAGCCGATGATGATGAAGGCAGCCTGCCAGGGTGCAAGGCTCGAAAAGGGTCCCGCAGCCAGAAACGGTGAGGTGGTGAGCCACTGCAACAGGGCGCCGCCGCCAATGAAAGCGAGCCCCTGACCCACCGGCGAACTCATCAGGAACGCGCCGACCGGTCGACCAAGTCTTGCGGGCGGAAACAGGTCGCTGAGCATCGACAGGCCCGCCGGGGTCAGGCTGGCTTCCCCCACTGCGACGCCGATGCGCGCGAGGAACAGTTGCGTATAGCTGCGCGCCAGCCCCGAGATCATGGCGAAGGCACTCCAGAGGGCAAGGGCAATGCCGATGATGATGGGACGCTGGTAGCGGTCTGCCAGGCGGCCGATCGGTATGCAGGCGAGCACGTAGAAGATGCCGAATGCAACGCTCTGCAGCGCACCGAAGGCGGTGTCATCGAGTGTGAAAGTCTGCTTGATCGGCCCGACCATCAGGTTGATGACGGTGCGATCCCATTGCGACACGATGGATGCCAGCGCGAGCAGGCCGACGGCCAGCCAGCCATGCCGTGCACTCGGCCAGGCGGGCTCGTTTTCAGCCCCGGATCCTTCCCCCGTTGCTGCGCTCACATCACAGCCGGTCGTCGATGGGCGTGCGGACAAAGCCTGCGGGGAATTCCTCGACCGCGTTGCCGACGATCGTGTACTCCTTTTTGCCGCCGCTGAAGCGGCCTTCCAGCTCCATGTAGCTCTGCGGATCGAACAGCGGCGTGGCGCTCATGCCCATGATGCTGGTGGCATCCACCTTGTCGCAGGTGTAAAGGCTGCCCTGCTGCGCAAAGTTCCGCTTGCCATGCTCGAGCATGCCATCCATCGCCGCCTTCAGCGTGTAGTGCATGGTCAGGAAGTTGTAGCCCAGTGGGTAGATTTCCTCGACCGTCACCTCGGCCACGCCGTTGCTGCCGGCTACGTCGGGATACATCTTCCAGCCCGGCACGCGCTTGGCAACATACTGCGCGTCTTTCAGGTTGCTGAGCTTCACGACCGTCGTCATCTGTGCGCCCAGTTCCACGGCGTGGCGGCAGCGCTCGATGCCTTCGTCCAGTTCGGTGGCCGGATCAGCATTGGTGCGCGCGATGAGGATGCAGTCCGTGCCCTGCAGGGCGGCGAGGGCGGCCTTCACTTTTGCGTAGTACTTCTCGCGCGGCAGCAGCTGTGTCGATTCTTCCATGTCGCTGGAATCCTCCAGCTGCAGCGCCATCGCGCCGGCCATGGCCATGCGCCGCGCTGCGCGGTAAACGGCCAGCGGTCCGCCGAAGCCATCTTCGATGTCCGCGGCGAGTGGGATGCCGGAGGTCTGGCTGATGCGGCTGGTGATCCACTCGATGTCGGTGAGGTTGGTGAAGCCGTAGTCGATGACGCCGTTCATCGCGATGGACACCTCGCCACCGCTCAGCATCATGGCGGGAAAACCCACCATCTCGACGGCTCGTGCGGAGGCGCAGTCATAGACGCAGGGCGCCACGACACAGGATTTGGCCTCGATGAGAACCTGCTTCAAAGTCTTCTTGGCCATCGATCCGTCCTTTTGATGATAACCGTAACATACGCCCTGGACACGCCCGGTCACAAGGGTTCAGGGCAGGGATGGCAGCTGCAGGCTGGCGTCCAGGTTTTCCAGCACCAGGTCGGCCATGCGCAGCCGTGTTTCAACGGTGGCGCTGGCGACATGCGGTGTGAGCACCACGCGCGGGCACTCGCGCAGGCGTGCCGGCACTTCAGGTTCCGCTTCAAAGACATCCAGCGCAGCGCCGGCAATGGTGCGCTGCTCCAGCGCCTGGATCAGCGCCGCTTCATCGACTACCGAGCCGCGCGCGACGTTGACCAGATAGCCCTGCGGCCCCAGCGCTGCCAGCACCTGCGCGTTCACCATGCGGCGCGTCGCGGCGATTGCCGGACAGGCCAGCACCAGCACATCAACCGCCTGCGCCAGGGCGGTCGCATCCGCGTGGTAATCGAACGGCACGTCCTTGGGCGCCGGCCCGGTGTACGCCACAGGGCCGAAGGGCGCCAGACGCCTGGCAATCGCGAGTCCTATCTGGCCCAGTCCCACGATGCCGAAGTGCCTGCCGCTGACCTTGCGCGCCAGCGGCCGATCGCCATTGCGCCAGGCTCCCGCCCGCACATAAGCATCGCCGGTCGGGATCTCGCGCAGCAGCGCAATGACGAGTCCGACGGCAAGGTCGGCGACGTCCTCGGTCAGCACCCCAGGTGTAGTCGTCACGCGCACGCCGCGCGACCTGGCCAGTGCGAGGTCCACCTTGTCGACCCCGACGCCGTTGATGCTGATGACAGCCAGGCCAGGCAGCGACTGCATCAGCGCACTGGGGCAACCGATGTGGCCACCAGTGACGACAGCCCGCACCGCAGCCGCATGCTGCTGCAGCCATGCGGCCTGCTCCGCAGGATCGGTTTCGAACCAGCGAATGACGTCGAAGCGGGATTTCAGCCCGCTTTCGAGGTGGGTGGAAAACGGGCACAGCTGCAGCGCCACCGGACGGACATAGCTCATGCGAAACCTCAGATCACCGCAACGATGCCACCGTCGACGAACAGCACCTGGCCGTTGACGAAATCAGATGCACTGGACGCGAGGAACACGGCGGCGCCGTGCAGGTCTTCGAGCTTTCCCCAGCGTCCGGCAGGCGTGCGCTTGCGCAGCCACTCGTCGAACACCGCGTCCTCCACCAGCGCCTTGTTCAGCGGCGTGTCGAAATACCCCGGGCCGATGGCGTTGATCTGCAGGCCATGGCGCGCCCAGTCGGCGCACATGCCGCGGGTCAGATTGCGCACGGCGCCCTTGGTTGCGGTGTAGGGCGCGATGCCTGGCCGCGCCAGTTCGCATTGCACGCTGCCGATGTTGATGATCTTGCCGCGGCCGCGGGGAATCATGTGGCGCGCCACGGCCTTGCTGACGTAGTACACGCTGTTGAGGTTGGCTGCGATCAGTGCGTGCCAGTCTTCATCCTTGAACTGGTCCAGCGCGCCGCGGCGCTGGATGCCGGCGTTGTTCACCAGGATATCGATCGGACCTGCGCTGGCCTCTAGTCCGTCGATGGCGAGTGCCACGGCGGCGCCATCGGTCACGTCGAAACTGCAGGTCTCGACGTTGCCGCCCGTGGCGCGCAGGTCCGCGGCGGCTTTTGCCAGCGCCCCCGCATCGCGGCCGTTCAGGATGACGCGGGCACCGGCACCGGCCAGGGCAACGGCGATCGCATGACCGATGCCGCGCGAGGCACCGGTGATGAGGGCAGTGCGCCCCCGCAGGTCGAACAGGCTCAAGACAGTCTCCTCACGGTGTCCCCGCTGCATTTTGCCGCAATTCTTTGTTAACGTGCACATTCCTCTGGATCCAGGAGCTCCGACATGCTGGCCGCGGTCTGTCACGGCAGGAAAGACCTGCGAATCGAGCGGTTGGAGGACCGTCCGCTCGCCGCCGATGAAGTGCGCGTCGCCGTCGCCTACGGCGGCATCTGCGGCTCCGACATGCACTACTACCACCGTGGAGCAGTTGGCGATTTCGCCGTGCGCGAGCCATTGGTGCTCGGCCACGAAATATCCGGCAGCGTGCTCGAATGGGGCAGTGCGGTGCAGGGCCTGCGCCATGGCCAGAAGGCAGCCCTGGATCCCAGCCGGGCCTGTCGCACCTGCGCGCACTGCCGCGAGGGGCGCATGAACCTGTGCACCAACATGTGGTTTCTGGGAAGCGCGGGACGATTCCCGCATTCGCAGGGCGGGTTCGCGCAGCATCTGGTGCTGCGCCAGGACCAGGTCATTGCCGTGCCCGCGACCACCAACCTGCTGCAGCTCTCGGTGGCCGAACCGCTTTCTGTCGGCCTGCATGCGGTGAACCGCGCGGGAGCGCTGCTCGGCAAGCGGGTGCTCGTCACTGGCTCCGGACCCATCGGACTGCTGACAGCGCGTGCCGCGCGCCTAGCCGGGGCGGTGGAAGTGGTAACCACTGACATCGAAGATGCCCCGCTGCGGGTCGCGCGCGAACACATGGGCGCTACCCACACCGTCAATGTCGCCACGAATCCGCAGGGACTGACGAGCCATGTAGAAGGCGGCGCCCCGTTTGACGTGGCGTTTGAAGCATCGGGATCACCCGCCGCGCTCGCCACCCTGTTCCAGGTGATTCGTCGCGGTGGCCGCATTGTCCAGGTTGGCATGCTGCCACCGGGCACTGCGCCAGTGCCGGTAAACCTGCTGCAGTCCCGCGAGATCGAGTTTGTCGGCGCATTCCGCAACAACGACGAGTTTCGCCTTGCGGTTGATCTGATCGTCACCGGTGCAGTTGACGTTGCGCCCATTCTCTCCGGCACGTGGCCGCTCGAACGGGCCGCGGAAGCAATGGAACTCGCAGGCGATCGCTCGAAGTTCGTGAAGCTGCACCTGGCGATCAACGAAGGCCTGTCATGATCACTCCCGTGGGCGACAGCAGCGACATCAAGGATCATGGGACGGCACCCTAGAAAGAAAACCGCGACCATCGGCGATGTTTCGCGCCTCGCGGGCGTTTCGAGCATGACGGTGTCGCGCGTGATCCGCAGTCCGGATCTGGTGGTGGCTGCTACGCGCGCCCGCGTCAACGAGGCCATTGCCGATCTGGGCTATGTACCGAACCGTGCGGCCGGTGGCCTTTCAAGTCGTCGCACCGGCTTCATCGCACTGATGCTGCCGACGCTGACCAATGCCAATTTCTCCGCTGTCGCGCACGGCCTCACGGAGTCGCTGCGTGCAGCCGACTTTCAGTTGCTCATCGCCTACACCGACTATTCCCTCGAAGAAGAAGAGCGGCAGTTGCGCAATCTGCTCGCCCGCCGACCCGAGGCCATCGTGCTTACCGGTGGTGTGCATCGCCGCGCCGCGGCCCGGTTGCTCATCGCATCCGATGTGAAGGTGGTGGAGATTGCCGATCTGCCCAGTCGTCCCATCGAGCATGCCGTCGGCTTCTCGAACTACCAGGCCGGACGGACTGCGGCGCGCCACCTCATTGACAAAGGTTTTCAGCGCATCGGCGCGGTGGCCGGCTCCCACGAAGGCGACGTCATCGATCATCGGGGTGAGGAGCGGATGCGTGGCTTTGAAGACGAGCTGCGCCTTGCCGGTCTGTCGACATCCCATGTGCTGCGACATGGACTTCCGCCCGTGAGCTACGACCATGGCGCCGCCAGCGCGGCGCTGCTGCTGGGCAGGAAACCACGCGTGGAGGCCGTATTTGCCGTATCCGACCTGTCGGCGGTGGGCTTCGTGATGGAGTGTCAGCGACAGGGCGTGGCCGTGCCGGACGAGCTCTCCGTCATGGGATTTGGCGACTTCGAGATCGGCCGCGAGATCAATCCGCCGCTCACCACGGTGCACGTCGATTTCCGTGCGCTGGGGCAGCGGACCGGACAGATGCTGCTCGAGTTGCTCGCCAGCGGCGAAGAAGAACCTGCGCGGCGCTTTATCGACGTCGGCCTCTCGATCATTGAGCGTGCATCGGTGCGGAGCAGAGGCTGATGCGCGTTGCCGTCATCGGCATCGGTGTGATGGGTTCTGCAATCACCACCCGCCTGCTCGATACTGGCGCACGCGTCTGGATTCACAATCGCAGTCCGGGGAAATGCGCGCCGTTCGCGCTGCAGGGTGCGCAGATCGCGACCACGGCGCGGGAAGCCGCGGCCGCCGCCGACTTCGTCATCACCAGCCTGAACAGCGCCGACCTCGTCGAGGCAGTGCTGTTCGGCGCTGACGGCATTGCCGCTGCGGCAACCACCGACAAGCTGCTGATCGACATGTCGAGCATCGATCCGGAGCGGACGGCAGCAATGGCTGCGCGCCTTGCCATCCAGTCCGGCATGGGGTTTGTTGATGCGCCCTTGTCGGGCGGCGCAATGGCCGCCGCGCAGGGCGCGCTCACTCTCATGCTCGGCGGCAGCGAGGCCGACATCGCGCGCGCTGGCCCGCTGCTCGATCGCCTGGCCGGGCGCCGCACCCATTTCGGACCGGCAGGCGCAGGGCAGACCGTCAAGCTCATCAACCAGATCCTCTGCGCCAACGCCTTCATCGCCGTCGCCGAAGCCGTCCACTTCGCCGAAGCACATGGCGTCGATGCCACCCGGATCCCCGCCGCGCTGGCTGGCGGGCGCGCCGACTCGCGCATCCTGCAGGAGTTCATGACGCGCATGGCGCTGCGCGACACCACGCCCACCGGTCGCATCGCCAACATGGTGAAGGATCTGGACGCCGTGCAACGCGCCGCAACCGACAAACGCATCGACCTGCCGGTGACGACTCTGGTCGCGGATCTGCATCGCCGCCTGGCTGCGAGTGGTTACGGTGATGCCGACAATGCGGAGGTCATGCGCCTCTTCGATCCCGCCGGCGCCAGCAAGCCGTGACTCACGCGCTGGTCGTGATGGGACCGAGCGGTGCCGGCAAGTCGACGCTCGGATGCGCACTCGCCGCCGCGCTCGGCTGGCGTTTCGTCGAAGGCGACACACTGCATCCGCCGGCCAACATCGCGAAGATGTCAGCTGGCATTCCCCTTGAGGATGTCGACCGCTGGCCATTCCTGGAAGCCGTGGCTGGTGCGCTGTCCGACTCACAAGCCAGCGGGGTGGTGATGTCGTGCTCGGCCTTGAAGCGGCGATACCGGCAATTGCTGCGCAATCGGGTCGGCCAAGTCACATTCGTGCTGCCGCAGCTGGATCGGGAGCAGCTGGTCGCGCGCGCCCTGCAGCGCACCGACCATTTCATGCCGGCATCACTGCTTGAAAGTCAGTTGGCGGACTTTGAAAAGCCTGAGTCCGACGAGTGCGTGGTGATCGTGGACGGCAGCGCCGCCCTTGAAGACCAATGCGCGGCCGTGCTCGCTGCTCTGGCAACGATCTTCGAGCGTTCCTGATCTTCGCAACGCCGCGCCATGGCATATTGGCGTGCAGTGCAGAAGAACTAAGGGGCGGGGAGGATGTGGCATTGAACACAGACATGGACCGACGGCATTTCATCCGCGGCACCGGCATGCTGACCGGCACCGTGCTGGCCGGCAGCGCCCTGGCCCTGCTTGCACCCAGTCGCACCTGGGCCGTGGACCTTGGCACGTTGAGCACGACCGAGGGAGCCGCACTCATGGCGGTGGCAGGAACCATTGCCCCGCATGACACACTGGCAGAGGCGGCATACGCGCTTACCGTCAAGGCGATCGACGCCGAATGCGCGCGCGATGCGCCGACGCTCGCCATGCTGCGCGAAGGTCTCGCGCAGCTCGGTACCGAATTCGCGACTGCGACCGAGGCAACGCGCGTCAGGGTGCTCACCGCAATGGAAAGCTCGCCGTTCTTCAAATTCCTGCGCTATCAGACTTTGTCCAACCTCTACGCTTCACCGCTGGCCTACGACCATTTCGGCTACGAGGGGGAATCGTTCTCCAAAGGTGGCTACCTGCAGCGCGGCTTCAACGATCTGCGCTGGCTGCCGGATGTCCCGCTGGCTGACAGCGGCCCGGTTTTCACCGGCGCCACGCGCTGATTGCGCAGGCAAAAGGACAAATACCATGGCTACCATTTCGCATGACGACACCAGCGTCGTCCTTATCATCGGTTCCGGCGCCGGCGGTGGCACGCTTGCCCACGAACTCACCCGGCGCGGTATCAAGGTCGTGCTGCTGGAGGCCGGCGCACGGCAGTCCATCGCCAGTTTCTCGCAGGTGCCCGGCGAAGCCTTCATGCAGCTGACCTGGCTGGAGCCGCGCACTACATCCGGCAGCTGGTCCGTGAAAGAGGATTACGCAGCGCTGCCCTCCTGGACCTGCAAGACGGTTGGCGGAACGACTGTGCACTGGACCGGCGCGACGCCGCGCGCGCGGCCATGGGAAGTCGTGAATCGCACGACCTACGGCAAGGTGGACGGTGCATCGATGATCGACTGGCCAATCCCGTACAGCGAGCTGCTGCGTTACTACGAAATTGCGGAAAAGCGCATGGTGGTCGCGCGCCGCAACGGCAATCCCGGCATACCGGCATCGAGCCACTTCAAGGTCTTCTACAACGGCGCCAAGCGGATCGGCTACAAGCAGGTCCATACAAATTACATGGCCATCAACACCCGCCCCGCGGATGGCCGTGCCATGTGCATGCAGCAGGGATTCTGCGTGCAGGGCTGCAAGGTGGGCGCCAAATGGAGCACGCTGTACACGGAGATTCCGCGCGCCGAGGCCACGGGCAACCTCGACCTGCGGATCGAGAGCCGGGCCGTGCGCATCGAACACGGCGCGGACGGCCTCGCCACCGGCGTCGTTTACCGGGATGCACAGGGCAGGGAGCAGCGGCAGAAGGCGCGCATCGTCTGCGTCGCTGCCAACTCCGTCGAGACTTCGCGACTGCTGCTGCTGTCGGAGTCGGCGAAGTACCCGCAGGGACTCGCCAATTCCAATGACCAGGTAGGTCGGCATTATTCACATCACACCGGTGGCTTCGTCTTTGGCGCTTTCGAGCAGCCGATCCATTTCTGGCGCGGCGCGACGCTTGCGGGCGTGGTCGAAGACGAGACCCGACACGATCCGGCCCGTGGCTTTGCCGGTGGATACCACCTGGAACTCGCGGCGCTGGACCTGCCAAGCATTGCCACGGCCGGCTTCCCGCAGACGCTGTGGGGTCGTGATCTGGGCTACATGATGGATCGCTACAGCGCCATGGCTGGCATCTTCATCAATGGCGAAGACCTGCCGCGCGCCAGCAACCGCATTACGCTGAACCCGAACGTCAAGGACCAGTTCGGGTTGCCGGTCGCCAATATCCACGTGGACGACCATCCGAACAACGCCGCGATGCGTGCCCATGCCCAGAAGCAGGCAAAAGCGCTGCTGGAGGCCGCCGGCGCCACCAGGGTGGTCATGACGCGGCAGACGCCTGCCACGCACAACATGTGCGCCAACCGCATGAGCGCTGATCCACGCGAGGGGGTGTTGAATGCCCATGGGCAGACGCACGACATCCGCAATCTGTTCGTCTCCGATGGCAGCGCGATGAGCACGTCGAGTTCGGCGAACCCCACGCTGACCATCGTTGCCCTCGCCCTGCGGCAGGCGCAATACATCGAGCAGCAGATGCGTACTCGCGCGATCTGAGCCGCCGCCCCAGGGCCAGGATCAGCCGGAAACCTTCAGGGTAAAACCGCCCCAGAACATGCGCGTGCCATCGAAAGGCATCTTCTTGGAATCCATTCCCGCCAAACGCGGGTCGGACATCACTTTCTTCAACACCTGGTCGCGGTGACGGCGCGATTTGTAAACGGCCCACGAAAACCACACTTCCTCACCCTTCTTCAGCTTCACGCTCTGTGGAAAGGAAGTGACCTTGCCGGGCTTCACGTCGTCGGCCACGCTCTCGTGGTATTCCAGGGCGCCGTGATCGAGCCAGACCTTGCGGCCCAGTCTTGCCATACGCAGATAGGCGGCCCGATTTTTCTTCGGAACCGGAAGGACGAATCCATCTACATAGCGACCCATGATGACCTCCTGTCTTGAAACGGCTGGTGAATGTGGTGCATCAGCGCAACACGTCCCTGGCGCCCAATGCGCGGGCATAGAGTGCGAAGAACACGGTGGCGGCCAGTATCACAGCGCTCATCACCATTGCTTGCGCAGTTGCGGGCCCTGCGTTCTCGAGTGCGTATTGATGAACGAGCGTCAGCACCAGCGCCGCGAGTGAGACGATGAACACGGGGTAAGCAACGCGGCGGCGCATCAGCAACAGCGCACTTCCGAGCAGCGCACCCCACGCACCGATCGCCCACGCGGCCGTCACCCATGCTGGCAGTGCGGCAAGGTTGGCGAGCTGCGCATCGGTCATGCCCATCGAGCGTGGATAGGCCTCGGGTTGCAGATGCGACATCAAATAGTCGTAGGCTCCGAAACCGTTCCATAGCAGGCCCAGTATTCCGACAACCCATAGATGCCAGGGGGTGGCGATTGCAGTGCGGGCCGGTGAAGTCGGCTGGTCCATTGGCGGCCTCCGTTCTGGCATGCCTTAGTCTGTCCCGCAATGCACCGCATCGCAAGGAGCGCAGCGCGAGTGAGTCGGATAGCATTGATCCCTGCATTACGGGGGTCGATATGAAGAAGAAAATCACGCCGCTGCTGGGGCTGTTGATGGGCCTGCTGCTGGCGGTCGATGCCGACGCGGGAGACGCGGTTGCCGCCGGCCAGGTCATCGTCGAGCCGCCAACGCTGATCTCACTGGGTTTCGAATGGCCCATCGACGGCGACGACAACCGCAATGCCAGGGTGCAGGTGGAGTATCGGCAGGCGGGTTCGGGCGACTGGTCGCAGGGCCTCGATCTGGTGCGGCTGCAGCGCGAAGAAGTGTTCCTGCGCGGGGCTCTGGACTACATCTCGCCGAACATGTTCGCCGGCAGCCTGTTCGACCTGCATGAGGGCACTGCCTATGAGATACGGTTGCGCCTGACAGATCCGGACGGGGTGGAAAGCGCCGCTGGCAAGGCCCCGCTCGAGCGCCTGCTGACGGTCAGCACGCGGGCCGAGCCCCGGCCCGCTACGGGCGGACGCGTCTATCACGTCTATCCACCTGGTTACACAGGCAGCAAGCAGCGGCCGGCGTTTGCCGGCCTGCTGGAAGCGTATTACCAGGCGGCGCTGGGTGGCGACTGGAGCCGCGCTTCGCCGCCGCGCGTGCAGGCTGGAGATACGATTCTCGTGCATGCGGGGTTGTATCTGTCCAAGCGCGATCACTACTCGCACGAGATCAACTCCCGCTACACCACCTGCTGCGCGACGCCCGGTGACGGCACGTATTACCTGACGCAGGACGGCACCGCGCAGAAGCCGATCGCGATCGTGGCTGCAGGGGACGGCGAAGTGATCTTCGACGGCGACGGCAACACCGTGCTTTTCAACCTGATGGGTGGCGACTACCAGTACTTCGAGGGGATAACCTTCCGCAACACCAGCATCGCAATCGAAGCCGGCCTGAAAGGCATTGCGGGCTCGAAGGGATTGACGGTGAAGCGGTCGAAGTTCGTGGCTGTGGGAACCGCGATCCATTCCGACTGGTCGGCTTCCGCCGGCTTCACGATTCTGGACAATGATCTGACCGGCCGCGAATCGCTGGACCGGCTGTTTACCTGGTACGCGATCAAGCCGTGGATCGATTTTCCCGATTTCGCCGAGCGTGCGAAGATGAAATCGTTCTATGCGATCTCGGTCTACGGCCAGGGCCATGTGTTCGCGTACAACCGCGTGCGCGGCTTCCACGACGGCATCGATCATGTGACCTACGGCATGCCGGATGACTGGCCCAACACGCCGCGCGAGCGCATGCCCGTCGCGATCGACATCTACAACAACGACATTTCGGTGATGCATGACAACTGCATCGAGACCGACGGCGCGATGCATAATATCCGTGTGCTGCGCAACCGGTGCTTCAATGCCGTGCTGGGCGCAATGAGTCCGCAGCCTATCTTCGGTGGGCCGGTCTACTTCATCCGCAACGTGGCCTACAACACCTGGTGGGGACCGACCAAGATCCACGCTGATCCGGCGGGGATCTTCTACTACAACAATACCTACGTGGGTGAATTCCGGATGCTGACGCCGGCCTCGAACCTGCATCTGCGCAACAACCTGATCCTGGGTCAGGGCACCAATGCGCGGGTGCTGTCAGTGGACACGTTCACCAACTACTCCAGTTCGGATTACAACGGATTTCGTGTCAACCCGGGCTCGGCTGAGTCGTTTGCGTGGAACTCGCCACCATTCAACGTCAGCAGCGACTATTTTCCAGAGCGCAAGCACATCCCCACCGAGACCCTGCCGATGTCGACGATGGCAAGCACGCCTGGGCAGGCAGC
>JANPGU010000278.1:0-8791 GCA_031424095.1 Gammaproteobacteria bacterium | reverse complement strand
CACGCGCAGGCCACCGCGGAACAGCACATGCGCGACCGCCGAGCCGATATCGCCACCGCCAATGATCAGGACTTTCCTCCCGGTCATTGGCTGAGCAGATTTGCTGTCGGGGGCATGTTTTGTTGCGGGCGGCGCCACGGTCTCGGGCAGGGCTCTGCGTGATATTCTCGGAAGTCTATTGTGCCCCAGTAAGCGCAGGGGGGAAGTCCTGCACTGGCCATATCAGCAATGAGTACAAAAACCATCAAACCTGAAGCCCCTGTTGTTGCCGTCGCTTCCCTCGAACAAATGCGCGGCCGCCTCCGCAAGAAGGGCCAGCTCAAGGGCCGCCAGCCTGATCATGTTTCGATGGCCGAGGTGCAGACCCTCATCGGCCCGGGGCCGCATCGTCGCGACCTGCTGATCGAGAACCTGCACAAGCTCAACGATTTCTATCGCGGTCTGCATGACCGCCACCTCGTGGCGCTGTCCCGCCAGATGAACGTGCCGATGGCCGAAGTCTTCGAAGTCGGCACGTTCTACCACCACTTCGAAGTGCTGCGCGAAGGCGAGGCCGCCGCACAGCTCACGGTGCGTGTCTGTGATGGCCTTTCCTGTGAACTGCGCGGCGCGAAGGATCTGCTGGCGCGGCTGCCAGCGCTGCTGGGTGGCGATGTACGCGTGATTGCCGCGCCCTGCGTGGGTCGCTGCGAACAGGCACCTGTGGCTGTGGTCGGGCAGACACCCGTGGTCCACGCCGATGTACAGCAGGTGCAGGCCGTCGTGGCGAAGGGCACGATCGCCCACCCCGATGCTTCCGACACCGGCGCATTCGATGCCGCCGCGAATGGCCCGGCCGCCATCACGGCTTCACCGAGTGAGATCTCGCCGACGTATGTTGGCCTCCGCGCGTATCGCGCCCTGGGTGGCTACCAGCTGGCCACGCGCATCGCGCAGGGGCAGCTTGCCGCGGATGACGTCGTGCAGGCCATGTCGGATTCCGGCCTGCGCGGCCTGGGTGGCGCGGGTTTCCCGGCCGGCCGCAAGTGGGGAATCGTGCGCCAGCAGCCCGCGCCGCGCCTGATGGCAGTCAACATCGACGAAGGCGAGCCTGGAACATTCAAGGATCGCACCTACCTCGAGCGCGATCCGCACCGCTTTCTGGAAGGCCTGCTCATTGCCGCGCATGTGGTCGGCACCGACGCCTGCTACATCTATCTGCGCGATGAATACCATGGCTGTCGTGCAATCCTCGAACGTGAACTCCAGCTGCTGCGCGCCGACCCGCCTTACCCTCTGCCGCTGATCGAGCTGCGCCGCGGCGCGGGCGCCTACATCTGCGGCGAAGAGTCCGCGATGATCGAAAGCATCGAGGGCAAGCGGGGCGAGCCGCGCATGCGCCCGCCCTACATTGCACAGGTGGGCCTGTTCGGCCGTCCGACACTCGAACACAATTTCGAAACGCTTTACTGGGTGCGCGATATCGTCGCGCGCGGCGCGGGCTGGTTCAATGGCTTTGGGCGCAACGAACGCAAGGGCCTGCGCTCCTACAGTGTCAGCGGTCGCGTGCAGGAACCCGGCGTGAAGCTCGCCCCTGCCGGCATCAGCCTGCGTGAACTCGTCGATGAATTCTGCGGCGGCATGCAGGCGGGTCACGAGCTGTATGCGTATCTGCCGGGTGGCGCCTCCGGCGGCATCCTGCCCGCGAGCATGGCGAACATTCCGCTGGACTTCGACACTCTGCAGCCGCATGGCTGCTTCATCGGCTCCGCCGCGGTCATCGTGCTGTCGAAGGCCGATCGCGCCCGCGATGCAGCACTGAACATGATGCGTTTCTTCGAACACGAAAGCTGCGGCCAGTGCACGCCCTGCCGCGTCGGCACCGGCAAGGCCGCAAGCCTGATGACCGCAGAGAAGTGGGACCACACCACGCTTGAAGACCTGAACCAGGTGATGATCGATGCGTCGATCTGCGGGCTCGGCCAGGCCGCGCCCAACCCCATCCGCTGTGTGCAGAAATACTTTCCGGACGAGGTCTGATATGAGTGCTGCTGAAGATCAGGTCATGAAGCCCGCCACCATCGAATTCGAACTCGACGGCCAGAAAGTGCGCGCGCTGGAAGGCGAAACCATCCTGCAGGTTGCAGAACGACTCGGCACGGACATTCCCCGCCTCTGCTATACGCCCGGCTTTCGCGCCGATGGCAACTGCCGCGCCTGCGTGGTGGAGATCGACGGTGAGCGCGCGCTTGCGCCCTCCTGCTGCCGCGCGCCCACCGCCGGCATGAAGGTCAAGGCCACGAGCGAGCGCGCGCAGAAGAGCCAGAAGCTGGTGCTCGAGATGCTGCTGTCGGACATGCCCGAGCAGGGCTACAAGTGGATCGGCGACGATTCCACCCGTCAGCATGGCGAGCTTTCCGACTGGGCCGCGCGCATGAACGTCAGCGTGCGCCCCGCGCTCAATGCGCTGACCCGCGCACAGCCGGCCTGCGATCTTTCGCATCCCGCCATGGCCGTGAATCTTGATGCCTGCATCCAGTGCAATCGCTGCGTGCGCGCCTGCCGTGAAGAACAGGTCAACGACGTCATCGGCTATGCCTTCCGTGGCGGCCACAGTGCCATCGTGTTCGATCTCGGTGACGACATGGGTGAAAGCACCTGTGTTGCCTGCGGCGAGTGCGTACAGGCCTGCCCTACTGGCGCACTGATGCCGAAGACGCAGATCGGTTCGCAGGCCGTGGACAAGAAGATCGATTCCGTCTGTCCGTTCTGCGGCGTCGGCTGCCTGCTCACCTACAACGTGAAGGGTGGCAAAATTGTCAGCGTCGACGGGCGCGATGGGCCGGCCAATCACAACCGGCTGTGCGTGAAGGGCCGATTTGGCTTCGACTATGTGCATCATCCGCAACGTCTGACCAGGCCGCTGATCCGCAAGACCGGGGCTGCGAAGAATTCGGAAGAAGTGGGCGATCCCTCGAAGTGGCGCGATGTCTTCCGTGAAGCCACGTGGGAGGAAGCGCTGAGCCTCACCGCCGGCAAGCTCAAGGGCCTGCGCGACACACATGGCCTGAAGGCGCTGGCCGGCTTCGGCTCGGCCAAGGGCAGCAACGAAGAAGCCTATCTGTTCCAGAAGCTGGTGCGCACCGGCTTCGGCAGCAACAATGTCGATCATTGCACGCGCCTGTGCCATGCCTCGAGCGTGGCGGCATTGCTCGAGGGTGTGGGCTCCGCGGCCGTGTCGAATCAGGTGAACGACGTCGAACACGCTGAACTCATCCTGATCATCGGTTCGAACCCGACCGCCAACCATCCCGTTGCGGCCACCTGGATGAAGAACGCCGCGCAGCGTGGCGCGAAAATCGTGCTCGCCGATCCGCGCATCACCGACATCGGTCGCTATGCGTGGCGCACCCTGCAGTTCCGTGCCGATGCCGACGTCGCGCTGCTGAACGCGCTGATCCACACCGTGATCGACGAGGGTCTGGTCAATGAGGAATTCGTCCGCACGCGCGCCAGCAATTTCGAGGCACTGAAGCAGAACGTGCAGGGCTACAGCGCCGACGCCATGGCGCCGATCTGCGGCATTCCCGCCGCGACCATTCGCGAAGTCGCGCGCGCCTTTGCCACGGCAAAGTCCGCCATGATCCTCTGGGGCATGGGCATCAGCCAGCATGTGCATGGCACCGACAATGCGCGCTGCCTGATCGCACTGGTGACCGTCACTGGCCAGATCGGCAAGCCGGGCAGCGGCCTGCATCCGCTGCGCGGACAGAACAATGTCCAGGGCGCCAGCGATGCGGGACTGATCCCGATGATGCTGCCGAACTACCAGCGCGTGACCAATGTGGCCGCACGCGAACGCTTCGAGAAATTCTGGGACACCAAGCTCGATCCCAACCCCGGCTACACCGTGGTCGAGATCATGGACAAGTGCCTGGTCGACGACAGCGACCCGCACAAGATCCGCGGCATGTACATCATGGGTGAAAACCCGGCGATGAGTGATCCGGATCTCAACCATGCACGCCACGCGCTGTGCGAGCTTGAGCATCTGGTCGTGCAGGACATCTTCATGACCGAGACCGCCTGGTATGCAGACGTGGTGCTGCCCGCCAGCGCCTGGCCTGAAAAGACGGGCACCGTCACCAACACCGACCGCATGGTGCAGATGGGCCGGCGTGCGCTGGATCCCCCTGGCGATGCCCGTCCGGATCTGTGGATCATCCAGGAGATCGCACGACGCATGGGCTTGGCATGGGATTACCAGGGCCCGGAGAGCGGCGTCGCTGCCGTATATGAAGAAATGCGCCAGGCAATGGCAGAAGTCATTGGCGGCATCAGCTGGGAACGACTGGAACGCGACTCCAGCGTCACCTATCCCTGCCTCAGCGACACGGATCCCGGTCAACCGACGGTATTCATCGACAGCTTCGCCACCGACGATGGCCGCGTGAAGCTGGTGCCCGCCGACATCATCCCTGCCGACGAGCGGCCGGATGCGGAATTCCCCTTCGTGCTGATCACCGGCCGGCAGCTCGAGCACTGGCACACGGGCAGCATGACCCGCCGCGCCAGCGTGCTCGATGCCATCGAGCCGGAGGCAACGGCATCGATGAACGGTGGCGAACTGCGCAAACTGGGCCTCGAGCAGGGTGACACCGTCACCGTGCGTTCGCGTCGCGGCGAGGTTGCCATCGCCATCCGTCGCGACGATGGCACACCGGACAGCACGGTATTCATTCCCTTTGCCTACTACGAAGCGGCAGCCAATGTGCTCACGAATGCGGCCCTGGATCCGTTCGGCAAGATCCCCGAGTTCAAGTACTGCGCCGTTGCAGTCTCGAAGGGCGGCACCGCAGCGCCGGTCCAGGGATTCAGTCGCGTCGTGGACGAGGTGACGGTCTGAGCAAGGCACTGACGCCGGCAGAAGCCGGCGCGGCCATCGTGTCGCGTGTCACCGCCCTGCCGACAGAGCGGCTGGATTTGCGCCTGGCTGTCGGCAGGATCCTGCGCCAGGAGGTGCACGCGGAACGCGACAATCCTCCCTTCGACCGCGTCTGCATGGATGGCGTCGCCGTCGCCAGTTCAGCCTTCGCAGCCGGCACGCGGTCATTCCGGCTGCAGGCCACCCAGGCAGCGGGGGCAGTGCCGCTGACACTCACTGCGCCGGACGCGGCGATCGAAGTGATGACCGGCGCGGTGCTGCCGCACGGCACCGACAGCGTGATTCCACTCGAGGAATACGCGCTCGTCGCCACGACGCTCACGCTCAGGCAGGAGGCCACTGCAGAAGCCTGGCGCAATGTACAGCGACGCGGCTCTGACAGTCAGCCAGGCATCGCGATGCTGAAAGCAGGCACAAGGCTCGGCGCCGCAGAAATCGCTGTGGTTGCCTCCGCAGGTCTTGCGCAGATTGCAGTCAGTCGCCAGCCGCGCATCATGGTGATCTCCACCGGCGACGAACTCATCGAACCCGGTCGGCCCATCGCCGATCATCAGGTGCGGCGCTCCAATGCCTACGCGGTCACGGCAGCCCTGCAACTGCATGGCTTCGGCGCGGTGGCCGATGCACATCTGCCCGACGCCGAGGCCGTGATGCGGGGCCGCCTTGGCGAGATGCTCGCCGCGAATGATGTGCTGGTACTCAGCGGCGGCATATCCAAGGGGCAGTTCGACTTCGTGCCGAAGGTGCTGGAAGAGCTGGGAGTCGCAGAGGTCTTCACTCAGGTGGCGCAGCGGCCGGGCAGGCCGCTGTGGTTCGGGGTGGGGCCGCGCGGCCAGCTGGTGTTCGGTCTGCCGGGGAACCCTGTTGCCACGGTCATCTGCCTGGTGCGATTCGTGCTTCCCGCATTGCGGGCGGCGATGCAGGGGCAGCCGTCGCCGCCGGAACGGATCGCGCTGTCCGAAGCCCTGAAAGGCCGGAAGATGACGTACTTCATGCCGATGACCCTGTTGCCCGAGGCCGCTGTGCTGGCTTCAGCCAGTGCGCGCGCTCCGCGGGGCTCGGGTGATTTTCTCGCGCTGGCGGGCACCGACGGATTCGCCGAACTGCCACCGCAGGCGCATGGCTATCCGCAGGGATTCATCGCGGATTTCTATCGCTGGTGACCGTGGGGTTGTTGCGCGGCTTCCAGCCGCTGCAGATCCTCACGTGTATTCAGGTTGGCGAAGGCCTGCGGCGAATCAAAGTGGACGGGCACGGCGCCCACCGCCTCCAGCATGCGCCAGGTCGCCGGGTGCGCACCGTCTGCCAATGCAGCGGTCAGCGCTGGCAAAGCGCTCACAGGCCAGGCCGCGCAAAGTGGCTGTCGCCCTTCTGCTGAAGCCGCCATGGCAGCCCCTGAGCCTGCTGCTGCAACCAGGCGGACGTACAGATCGTCCGGCAGCATGGGCGCATCACAGGGGCTCACCGCAAGCGTGGCTGCGCCCTGGGCCATCGCCCAGGCAAGACCTGCCTTTACACCCGACAGCGGTCCGTCCGGATCTCCGGGTGCGTCATGCAGCAACGCAAGTCCCTGCGCCGCTGCCAGCGCCGCGGCCTCGGTTCCGGGTCGCGCGTTTACCGCAACCTGACTACATGCGCGCGCCAGCCGCTTCACTGCCCACAGCAGCAAAGGTTTGCCAGCAAATTGCGCGACTGCCTTTTCGCCGCCAAAACGCAGCGACCGGCCGCCGGCGATCACGACACCCACCACGGAGTTCTTGGCTTGCATGACGGGTCACTATATAAGTTTCGCGATGCAAGACCCACGTGTACTCGGCATTGTCGGCTGGAGCGGCTCCGGCAAGACGTCCCTGCTGATCCGGCTTGTTCCCCTGCTGGTGCAAAGCGGCCTGCGGGTCGCGACACTGAAGCATGCGCACCACGAATTCGATGTCGATACTCCCGGCAAGGATTCGTACGAACACCGCAAGGCCGGCGCCAGCGAAGTGATCATCTGTTCAGCACGGCGCTGGGTACAGATGCACGAGCTGGGCAATGAACCGGAGCCTACGCTGGCAGCACTGCTGCAGCGTGTGAGCACCTGCGACCTGGTGCTGATCGAAGGCTTCAAGCGCGAACGTCACCCGAAACTGGAAGTGTTCCGCAGCGTCGTCGGCAAAGTGCCGCTGTACCCGGATGATCCGCAGGTGCTGGCAGTGGCAACCGATTCGCCCCTGCAGGGCGCGCATCCGCCAGTCGTTGACCTCAATGACACCATGGCTGTCGCCGCGCAGGTGTTGAACTGCGCGGCACCGATGCCGCAGGTGCTGGCCGCGCTGGGCTAGAAGTCCACGCTCACCGAAGCCTGCACCGTACGCGGCGCACCCAGATGCGCGAGCAGGTTGCCGGTATTGGCACCGGTCAGATTGCTGGGTGCAATGGTTGACCAGTAGTGGCGGTCCGTCACGTTGTTCACCGCCAGACGCAGCGCCACCGATTTCTCCATGATGGTGGAGGTGTAGCGGGCCCCGATGTCGAACAGGTTGTAGCCCGGCGCAAACTGCGAGTTCGTGTCATTGGCGGCGCGCTTGCCGGAGAACTGGTAGTTCAGTGAAGCAACCAGCCCGGGAACGGCTGCGAACTGGTATTCCAACAGTGCATTGCCCTTCACCTTTGCGGCACCCACATAGCGCTTGTCATTGGTGGCAGCCACGGGCGTGTGTTCGAGCCGTGCATCCAGCAACGCGAGACCGCCGTACACCGTCAAACCATGGACCACCTCACCCACCGCGGACAGTTCCAGGCCGCGATTGCGCTGCTCGCCGGTGATCCTGTAGACACGATCCACAGGATCAATGCTCGCAAACGGCCTTTCGATGCGGAACAGCGCTGCAGTCAGGTTGACCTTGTCGAGGGCCCACTTGTAACCGACTTCATACTGCTTGCTCCGATAGGGCGCGAGCCCCACTCCCGCATTGACGGCCGTGCCAGGCGCCACGTCGCCAGCCTGCAGACTGCTGCCATAGGTCACGTATGCCGTCATGCTGGGTGCAGGCTTGAACAGCAGGCTGCCAGTGGGACTCAGGCCATGGTCCGAATAGCCCGGCAATGCGACGCCCGCCGCATTCAGGTTGTCCACATGGAACCAGTCCTGACTCAGGGCAGCGCGAACTGACCACTGTGAATTGAACTTCAGCGTGTCACCGACGTTGACGCCCCACTGGTAGATATTCGAGGAGTTGAAGTTCAGGCGTGTGTTGGGTGGACCCGCGGCAGGCACCGGAAAAATGGCCGGCGCAGCGATCGTGGCAGTGCCCAGACGCACGCTGGCCGCCGTCGCTGCGGTTCTGATCGCATAGGCCTGCGACTTGTAACCGGCGGTGCCGAGGGTGAGATCGTGGTCCACACCGCCAGTTGCGAAGCGACCGTTCAGATAGGCTGCGTCACTCTGGATCTTGAAGCGCGGCGCGAAGCCGTTCGCGAACGACGACACATACGCGCCGGCATTGTTCGAAAGGCTGTTGACCGGTGTATTGATGTCGCGCGTTGCATCCTGGTCAAGTACGCCGGCGACCAGGTGCCAGTCCTCGCTGAAATCATGCTTCAGCCGCGCTGTGGCGATCTTCGTCTGCATGTCCACGCCCGCATACAACTGCCCATAGCCCACACGATTCGGATTCGGTGCGTCGGGCAGCTGCAGCGTCTGGCTGTAGGCAAACCAGCCGGGATAGCCTTTGCTGGTGAGCTCGTAATCGCTGTAGTTCAGCTCGAGCACGCTGTGTTCCCACGGGCGGATATCGAACCCGATGTCAGCCAGCGCTCGGCGCTGGCGGCTGCCATCGACAAAGCCGTCGCCCTTGCCGTAAACGCCATTGAGCCGATAGCTGA
>JANPGU010000277.1:0-18851 GCA_031424095.1 Gammaproteobacteria bacterium | reverse complement strand
GCCCGGATCCACATTGATGTAGGGATCGAGCTTCACCATCGAGATCTTGAGGCCGCGTGCTTCGAGGATTGCACCGAGCGAAGCCGCTGCGATGCCCTTTCCCAATGAAGAAACCACGCCACCGGTGACGAATACAAAACGGGTCATGGGAAGTGCACCGCCGGAAATTGATTGGGGGGCCGAATCGCTCGCGCAAATACGGCTACGACGGGCGAACAGGCTATCAAATCAGCGCAGGTCCCGCCATAAAATTCGCCCTCGCCGCACACTGTCGGCGGTGCTTTGCACGGACTGCGCAAGCCATAGATCAGCCACTGCGAGCAGCCCACCGCGCTGCCCGTTCTTGCCGCCGGCAAACACCAGTGGCAACCGTTCCCGCTGCCATTGCGGCACGGCGAGTTCCTGCAGCAGCTTGCGCTGGTTGCGTCCGCCAGCCGCCGCCGGAAACTGCACCTGCAGACGCGCGCCAAGGCGCGCCAGATCCAGATCACCGTTCACATCAGGCAGGATCACAAGCCGACCGTTGCCAAGCTCCAGTGGTCCCTTGCGCCATGCCCAGCGATGCGCTGCGGGTTGCGCGCGCGGCGCGGCCCCGCCCGGTGGCTGTTCCAGCACCAGTCGTCCATCGAAGCGTCGCAGTGTCAGGCCAGGCAGTTGCAGCTGCGGATGCGCATCTGCCCTGGCCTGCATGAGTTGCGTGATCTGCACGATATGGCGCTGTTCGGGTTCGCGCAGGCCCCGCGCTGCGATCCACGCGCGCAGTGCCGCCGCCTGACGCGCCGGCGTCCAGCGGCGCAGCACGGCGATCTCGAGGTCAGCCCCATCAGCCGCTGTTTCCAGGTCCTGCTCCGCCAGTTGCGCAAGGCTGGCATCCGCAATCGCGCAATGCCTGGCGCTGCGGCCGAAGGTTGTGGTCATCGCGGGCCAGCGGGCGCGCAGGCCCGGCAGCACCGTGGCGCGCAGGTAGTTGCGATCAAAACGCAGCTGCGCGTTGCTCGGATCGTCGACCCAGGTGAGCGCATGCGCCGCAGCATAGGCAGCAATGTCGCGGCGCGCATGGCCCAGCAGCGGACGCAGCAAGCGGGTTTCGCCGAAGGGCGCCGCCGCCGGCATGGCCGCAAGACCCGCGGGACCCGCACCGCGCAGCAGCGCCAGCAGCACAGTTTCGACCTGATCGTCGGCATGCTGCGCCGTCAGCAGCAGTTCACCGGGCTGCAAAGCGCGGGCCAGTGCGGCATAGCGCGCCGCGCGCGCCGCGGCCTCCACGGATGCACCGCGCGGCAGAGACAGATCGAGGGTGATCGTGGTCAGCGGCACGCGCCAGCGACGCGCGGTGGTGCGGCAGAATTTGCGGAAAGTGGCCGCGGCGGCCTGCAGTCCGTGATCCACATGCAGGGCGCGCAGCCGCAGCACCGGACCCTTGCGCTGCGCGGCGGGCAGCAAGGCATGCAGCAGCACCGTGGAATCGAGCCCGCCGGACCAGGCCACCGCGCAGCGCAACGGTTCGTGCTCGCGGCCGGCAAGCTGCAGGAGAGTGTGGAGGATGCGCTCCGGCGTCAGGTCCCGCGCCGGAACGGCGGCTGCAACAGCCAGGGTCCGTGGCCGGTCCGTCAGACCTTGCTCTCCGCGAACACACCGAAGGCCGCGAGACGTTGCTGCCGCTCGGCCACCAGCTTTGCCGTCGGCAACGCACACAGCACGCCGAGATGACGCAGCAGCGCCGCCTTGACGGACTGCGCCATGGTCTCCGGATCGCGATGCGCGCCACCCAGTGGCTCGGTCAGCACTTCATCCACCAGCTTCAGGGCAGCCAGACGATCAGCGGTAAGTCCCATGGCATCTGCCGCCGCTTCTTTCTTGTCCGCGCTCTTCCACAGGATGGAGGCGCAGCCTTCCGGCGAGATCACCGAGTACACGGCGTATTGCAGCATCACCAGACGGTCGCAGACGCCGATGGCCAGCGCGCCACCTGAACCGCCCTCGCCGATCACGATGCTGACGATGGGCACGGCCAGCGTCGCCATCTCGAACAGGTTGCGGGCGATGGCCTCGCTCTGCCCGCGCTCTTCGCTGCTGACGCCCGGGTAGGCGCCGGGGGTGTCGATGAAGGTGACGACCGGCATACCGAAACGTTCCGCCGTACGCATCAGCCGCAGCGCCTTGCGATAGCCTTCGGGTTTGGGCATGCCATAGTTGCGGCGTACTCGTTCTTTCGTGTCGCGACCCTTCTGCTGACCGATGACCATCACCGGGCGCCCGTCCAGGCGTGCGACCCCGCCGACGATGGCCAGGTCGTCGCCGAACATCCGGTCACCGTGCAGCTCGGTGAAATCGGTGCACAGCATGTTGATGTAGTCGAGCGTGTACGGACGGCGCGGATGCCGCGCCAGCTGCGTGATCTGCCAGGGGGTCAGCGACGCAAAGATGGTGGTGGTCAGCTGCCGCAGCTTCTTCTGCAGGCGCGCGATCTCCTCGGCGATATTGACCTTGGCGTCGGAGGTGACATGCCCCAACTCCTCGATCTTCGCTTCCAGTTCGGCGATCGGCTGCTCGAATTCCAGAAAACTGACTGCCATTGGTCCGGTTGACCCTGCGGTAATGGAAAGTGGCGGAAGGTTAGTGGGCGGCAGTGGTGCTGTGCAAGCCACCGCCCGCGACCCCGGCTGGGAGGTCATAAAGCAGCTGCAGTCCCTCCCGGCCCACCAGCGTTTCCAGTTCGTCGATCAGGGTGGGCGTGGGCCGGATGGCCCAGTCCGAGCCCAGCGCAAGCGTGCAGCGCGCCTGGTCGCCACGGTAGCGGACCAGCACTTCACACGGGCCCGGCGAGGAGGCTCGCAGCACCGACTGCAGCCGGGTGATGAACGCGCCGTTGGCGCCCTGCCCGGCTTCGGGCCAGCGCAGCACCAGCCGCCGCGCCTGCTTCTCGCGTAGCGAGTCGAGCAGCGTGATGGTCTTGCCGGCAATGCGCCAGGCATTGCTGAAGTCGTCGAAGCGCAGCTTGCCTTCAACCAGTATTAACGCGTCCCTGACCAGGATGTCGCGGTACTGGATGGCCTGCTCTTCGAACAGCGTGACCTCGATGCGGCCGGTGCGATCATCCAGTACGAAGCTCGTGCGACCATTGCGCTTGCGTAGTTCGTAAATGAGGCCCGCGGCACTGACCTGGCGGCCACCGCTGAAGCGCGGTCCTTCGCCGGCTGCCGGCGGGCGCTCACTGACCAGATCCACCAGCCGGCCGCTCACCAGGCGCTGCAGATCGGCTTCGAAACGCTGGATGGGATGTCCGGTGAGAAACAGACCCAGCGTCTCGCGTTCGCCGGCAAGGCGCTGGCTCTCGGGCCATTCCGGCAACTGCGCTGGCTTGATCGCGACCAGGGCACCACCGCCGAACAGGTCATCCTGGCCCGCGGCGCTGTCGCGCGTGGACTGCTCGCCGCCCTGCAGGGCGACATCGAGCGAAGCCATCAAAGTGGCGCGATTGACGCCCAGCGTGTCCATGCTGCCGGCGCGGATGAGAGCTTCGAGCAGCCGGCGATTGACGCGGCTGAGGTCGATGCGCTGGCACAGTTCTGCCAGGCTTGCGAAAGGCCCACCGCGCGCACGTTCCTGCACCAGTGCGTCCACGGCCTGCGCGCCCACGCCACGCACCGCTCCCAGACCGTAGCGGATCACGCGGTCGCCGGCGGCCGTGAAATCGTAACCGGAGGTATTCAGATCCGGTGGCTGCACGGACAGACCCATGCGCGTGCATTCATCGACCAGCGTCACCACCTTGTCGGTGTCGTCGAGGTCGGCCGACATCACGGCTGCCATGAATGCCGCGGGGTAATGCTGTTTCAGCCAGGCGGTCTGGTAGGAGAGCACCGCATAGGCGGCGGAGTGCGACTTGTTGAATCCATAGCCGGCGAATTTCTCGATAAGGTCGAAGATCCAGGCGGCCTGCCGGGCTTCGACACCACGCGCGGCAGCGCCATCGACGAAACTGCTGCGCTGCTTGGCCATCTCCTCGGCTTTCTTCTTGCCCATTGCTCGCCGCAGCAGGTCGGCGCCACCCAGCGTGTAGCCGGACAGCACCTGCGCGATCTGCATCACCTGCTCCTGATACAGGATGACGCCATATGTTGCTTCCAGCACCGGTTGCAGCGAGGGATGCAGGTAGTCGATGGCCTCGCCCTTGGTGCTGTGCTTGCGCGCGATGAAATCGTCGACCATGCCGGACTGCAGCGGACCGGGCCGGAACAACGCCACCAATGCCACCACGTCTTCGAAGCGGTCCGGCTTCAGGCGGCGGATGAGGTCCTTCATGCCGCGCGATTCGAGCTGGAACACGGCCGTGGTGTGGCCAGTCTTCATCAGCTCGTAGGTGGCCTGATCGCCCATCGGCAGGTGCGTCATGTCCAGCGGCGAGCCGGCGCGCTCCGGCAGCGCGTTGATGATCTTCACGGCGCGGTCGATGATGGTCAGCGTGCGCAGACCGAGGAAGTCGAACTTGACCAGGCCCGCGGCCTCGACATCGTCCTTGTCGAACTGCGTCACCACACTGTTGCTGCCGGCTTCGCAGTACAGCGGTGTGAAATCAGTGAGCACGGAGGGCGCGATGACCACACCACCAGCGTGGGTGCCGGCATTGCGCGTCAGGCCTTCCAGCGCGAGGGCCAGGTCCATCAGCGTGCGCACTTCCTCGTCAGTCCGGTTGAGCTTGGCGAGCTCGGGCTCTTTTTCCAGCGCCTGCTCGAGCGTGATGCCCAGTTCGTTGGGAATGAGCTTGGCAATGCGGTCGACGAAGCCGAAGGGATGGCCGAGCACGCGGCCCACATCGCGCACCACGGCCTTCGCGGCCATGGTGCCGTAGGTGATGATCTGCGATACGCGCTCGCGGTCGTAGCGATCCGACACATACGTGATCACGCGGTCCCGGCCTTCCATGCAGAAGTCGACGTCGAAGTCGGGCATGGAAACGCGTTCGGGATTCAGGAACCGTTCGAACAGCAGATCGTGCTCGATCGGATCCAGGTCGGTGATCCACAGCACCCAGGCCACCAGCGATCCGGCGCCCGAGCCGCGCCCAGGCCCCACCGGCACATCGTTCGCGCGCGCCCAGCGGATGAAATCGGCCACGATGAGGAAGTAGCCCGCAAAGCCCATCGAGCAGATGACATCCAGCTCCCGCTTGAGCCGCGCGGCATATTGCGCCGGCACCTCCGGCGCTGCGCCTGCCGCCTTGGCCGTCATCCGCGCCAGCAGACCCTGCTCGGCGCTGAGGCGTATGTAGTCTTCCGCTGAACTGCCATCCGGCACGGGAAACACCGGCAGCTTGCTGGTGCCAAGTTTCAGCGGCAGGCTGCAGCGACGCGCGATCTCCACGCTGTTGGCCAGCGCTTCGGGCATGTCGGCGAACAGTTCCGCCATCTGCTGCGGCGTGCGCAGGAACTGCTCGCGTGTATAGCGGCGCTTGCGCGCCGCATCGGCCAGCAGTGCGCGCTCGCGAATGCAAACGCGCGCCTCATGTGCTTCGTAGTCGCTCTGCTTCAGGAAGCGCACGTCATTGGTGGCGACCACCGGCACATCGCAGTCCACAGCCAGCGCCGCAGCGGCGGCGACATAGTCGGCATCGGTGCCGCGACCAAGGCGCTGCACTTCAACGTAGTAGCGATCGCCCAGCAGCGCCTTCCATTCCAGCAGCAGGCGGCGGGCCATGGCGGGCCGGCCGGTCAGCAGCGCGCGACCGACATCTCCTTCCCAGGCACCGGACAATGCGATCAGCCCGGCAAGCACGTCGGCCGTGAGCCAGGACTTCTCGATCAGCGGCGTGTTCTGCCGCTCGCCTTCCAGATAGGCACGCGACACCAGGCGCGACAGGTTCAGGTAGCCGATCTCGCTCTGGCAGAGCAGCGTCAGCCGCGAGACTTCGCGCTCCGCACCGTCGCGCACCCACAGGTCTATGCCGACGATGGGCTTGATGCCCGCGGCCAGCGCTGCGCGATAGAACTTCACCATCGCGAACAGGTTGCATTCGTCGGTGAGCGCGATCGCCGGCATGCCCTGTGCGGCCGTCGCGGTCATGAGTTCGGGCACGCGCACCACGCTGTCGAGCAGCGAGTATTCGGTGTGAACCCTCAGGTGAACAAAGTTCTTCAAGCTCATGATCTGGATGTATTTTGCGCCTCGCGCACCGGCGCGAAACTGAACCTGTGCTGGGGCGATGGACCGAGCCGCGCCAAGGCGGCCAGGTGATCGGGTGTAGGGTACCCTTTGTGGGTCTCGAGCTGATAGCCCGGGTAGTGCTGCGCCATTGCAGACATCGCCGCATCGCGTGCCTGCTTGGCGAGGATCGAGGCCGCGCTGATGGCCGCGACGCTGGCATCGCCGCGCACCACCGTCTCGACCCGGTCGCAGCAATCCGCGATCTGCGGCGTACGGTTGCCATCCACCTGCACCAGCGTGGGCCGCAGCGTCAGACCCGCCACCGCACGCCGCATGGCCAGCAGCGTGGCGCCGAGGATGTTCAGGCAGTCGATCTCTTCCACATCGGCCCAGGCGACCTGCCAGGCCAATGCGTTCTGCTGGATCTGCATCGCCAGCAATTCACGCCGCGCCGGCGACAGCTGCTTGGAGTCGCGCAGGCCGGCGATGGGACGCGCCGGATCGAGGATGACGGCAGCCGCATACACCGGACCTGCCAGTGGTCCGCGGCCGGCTTCGTCCACACCTGCTATCCACTGGATCAGCAGCGTCATGACGGCGATGCCTGCTGCGGCCGGCGGCGCGCCAGCAGATCGAGCAGCACCTGTGCGGCGCGCTCGGCGCCGCCCTGCCGCAGCTGCAGGTGCAGCGCCCGAAACCGTTGCGCAAGTTCAATCCGGCGGGCCGTATCGAACAGCGCAGCATGCAGTGCCTGCGCCAGTGCGGCCGGCGTGGCCGCCTGCTGGAAAAATTCCGGCACCAGCAATTCGTTGGCAAGCAGATTCGGCAGTGAGAAGTACCTGACCTTCACCAGCCCCAGGTCGCGGGCGATGAATGCAGTCAGCGGTGACAGGCGATAGGCCACCACCATCGGGCAGCCATACAGCATGGTCTGCAGCGTCGCGGTGCCGGAGGCAACCAGCGCGGCGTCGGCAGCGGCCAGCACACGATCAGCGCCCTGCTGCACCAGCTGGATCTTCGCGCCGGCAGCGCGCACCTGCTGCGCAAAGACTTCAGCCACGCGCGCGGCGGCCATCGGCGCCACGTAGTGGATGGGCCCGGCAGCCAGACTCCCCAGTGCCAGCGTCGTGGCGGCGAAATCCGCACCGAGGCGGTGGACCTCGCCCAGCCGGCTGCCGGGCAGCACGGCGACCACGGTCGCGTCGGGCGCGATGCCGAGCTGCCTGCGCGCGGCCTCGCGATCAATTACCAGCGGCACCTGATCCGCCAGCGGATGACCGACAAACTCGGCGCGCACATCATGCGCAGCATAGGCCGCAGGCTCGAATGGCAGCAGGCACAGCACCGCATCGACGGCGGCGGCAATCTTCTGCGCACGACCGGCACGCCAGGCCCAGATCTGCGGGCTCACATACTGCACTGTGGGAATTCCCTGCTGCCGCAAGGCGCGCGCCAGGCCGAGATTGAAAGCGGGGGAATCGACGCCCACGAACAGGTCGATCCGGCGCGACAGCAGCGTGGCGCGCAGGCGCGCGCGCAGGCGCAGCAGCCGCGGCAGATGCCGCAATGGTTCAACCAGACCCATGACGGCCAGCTCATCGGCGCTTCCCAGCGCCTCACAGCCAGCCGCGCGCATGCGATCGCCGGCCAGACCGATGAACTCGACCTGCGGCATGCGGGACCGCAAGGCAGCCATCAGCGCGGCGCCAAGCAGATCGCCGGAGGCCTCGCCGGCTACCAGCCCGATGCGAACCGGCATTCCCATATAAGCAGGCGTCAGCGCGCCAGGCTGCGCGTCGACTGCGCGATGAAATCGACGAAGATGGCGAGGCACGGCTGTTCGAGTGCCATCTCGCGCAGCTGCGTCACCGCATCTTCAAGCTTCAGCTCGCTGCGATACAGCACGCGGTAGGCATTGCGGATCGCACGGATCTGCTCCTCGCTGAAGCCGCGCCGCTTGAGGCCTTCCACATTCACGGCACGCGGCTCGGCCGGATGACCGGTTGCCATCACATAGGGCGGTATATCGCGGATCACCGAAGTGTTGTTGCCGATGAATGCATGCGCGCCGACCTTGCAGAACTGATGCGAGCCCGCGTAGCCGCTCATGATGACCCAGTCGCCAAGCTCCACATGCCCGGCCAGATTGACCGCGTTCGACAGCACGATGTGATCGCCCAGGATGCAGTCATGGGCCACATGTGAATATGCCAGCAGCAGGTTGTCGTTGCCGATGCGCGTCTCGCCGATGCCGGTCACCGTGCCGCGGTTGACGGTCACGTATTCGCGAAACACATTGCGGTCGCCAACCAGCAGGCGGGTGGGTTCACCATTGTATTTCTTGTCCTGCGGTGCACCGCCGATGGACGCGAACGGGAACACCTTGTTGTCGACGCCGAGCACCGTCGGACCATCGATCACGGCATGCGGACCGATCCAGCAGCCTGAACCGATGGTCACTTCCGCGCCGATCACGGCGAACGGGCCGATTGCAACGCCGTCGGCCACACGGGCTGTCGGCGAGACAACTGCGCGCGGGTCGATACTCGACACGGGCCTCAACCCCCGGCTGGATCGATGGCAGTGGCGTTGTCCGCGTCCGGAAACAGCATCATCTCGGCTGAAGCGGCCTCGGCATCGCCCACGTAGGCAACCGTCGACAACTTCCATATTCCCTTCATGTTGCGGACGACCTTCGCCGTGAGGATGAGCTGGTCGCCTGGCTCCACGGGACGGCGGAAACGACAGCCGTCGATGCCGGCGAAGTAGAAACGTGTGTTCTGGTTCGGCACCTTGCGCAGTGTTGCGTAGGTAAGGATGCCGGCCGTCTGTGCCAGCGCCTCGAGAATCATCACGCCGGGCATCACCGGCCGCTCGGGAAAGTGCCCGGTGAATTGCGGCTCGTTGAAAGTCACATTCTTGATGGCGCGGATGCTTTCGCCCGCCGTGCACGCAAGCACACGATCCACCAGCAGGAACGGATAGCGATGCGGCAGATACTTCAGGATGGCGAAGATATCGAGGAATGGTTTTTCAGTTGTCATCGTCCTGCCCTGTTGCCGCAATTGAATTCGCGGCCTCCAATTTCCTGACGCGCGTGGCCAGCAGGTCGAGCCGCTTGAAGCGACTCACCAGCCGGCGCCACAACCGCGCCTCTTCCACCGGCAGCACGCTTGAGTACATGCCGGGCTTGTCCAGAGAATGCGTCACCATGCCGAACCCGGCGATGACGATATCATCGCCGATCACGAGCTGCCCGCCGATGCCGGTGCCACCACCGATCATGCAGCGCCTGCCGATGCGGGTGCTGCCGGCGATACCGGTGCAGGCAGCAATGGCCGTATGCGCCCCCACGACCACGTTGTGGGCGATCTGGATCTGATTGTCGAGCCGTGCACCGTCTTCGATGACGGTATCGCCGAGTGCGCCGCGGTCGATGGTGGTATTGGCACCGATGGCCACGTCATCCCCCAGACGCACGCTGCCGAGCTGCGGCACCGCCACCCAGTGACCGTTGTCGCGCGCATTGCCGAATCCGTCTGCACCGATCACCGCGCCGGGATGCAGCATGCAGCGAGCGCCGATCACGCTGCCCGCACAGACCGTCACGCGCTCCAGCAGGCAGGTATCCGCGCCCAGTCTCGCGTCAGCGCCAATCAGGCCATGCGGACCGACGCGGCAGCGCGGACCAATCACGGCGCCCGCGGCGATGACACAGAAAGCGCCAATTTCGCATGAAGCATCCACCTGGGCCGTGGGATGCACCAGCGCAGTGGCATGTACGCCAGGTGCCAGCGGCGCCGGTGGATGCAGCAGCGCCGCTATACGGGCAAAGGTGGCATGCGGATTGGGATGCACCAGCGCGGCGGTGGGGCAATCGGCGACCAGCGCGGGAGCTACGATGACCGCTGCAAGCTGCGTCGCACGCAGTGCATGCCGGTAGGCAGCGCTGGCGACGAAACCAAGCTGCGATGCGCCGCCGTCCAGCGTGCCGACGGCACTGATCACGATGCCCGGGTCACCACGCAGCTGGCAGCCAAACTGCACCGCCAGCGCACCGAGGGTGCGGCTTGCGGTGCCAGCAGGCATCCCGAAGGGCGCTTCGATCAGGGCTTGGGAGCGGCAGTAGCCGGCTTGGCCGGAGCTGCAGCAGGCGAGCCACCGGGCTTGCGGTTCTGCAGCTGGCTCAGTACCGGGCCGGTCACGTCATAAGCGGCAGTGGCGTAGAGCACGCCATCGGCGAGTATGACGTCATAGCCCTGGGCCTTAGCGAACACCTGCACTTCTTCGACCAGGGTGCGATTCAGGCGCGACAGTTCTTCGTTGCGGCGCGCGTTGAAATCATCCTGCACCTCCGCCTGCTTGCGCTGCAGTTCACGGTAACCATCGCGCAGTTCCTTCTCGGCGGCGGAGCGCTGCACCTCGGTCATGGTGACCGCATCCTTGGTGAGCTTTTCCTCACGCGCCTTCAGCGCCGCGCCAGTGGTCTGGATTTCCTTTTCGCGCGCTGCAAATTCAACCCGCAGGGCTTCCGTGGCAGCCTTCGCCTGCGGTGCATCGCTCATCAGCCGGTTGGTGTTGACCACACCAATCTTGATTTCTGCAGACGCGAGTGAGGCAAAGCCGGCCAGTACGGCGGCGGACAGAACAATGATGACACTACGCTTCACGATGAACCTCTTGGAAACTAAAACGCCTGACCCACCGAGAACTGGAACTTTTCCTTCTCGTCGGCGAACAGCACACTGCTGCCCTTCGACGCGTTCAACGGTATGGCATAACTGAAACGGAATAGACCCAGGGGGGCCAGCCATTCCACCGAGACGCCCGCCGAGCGCCGCAAGTTATCATACTTGAACTTGTAGGTTACCGGCGTCAGCCCGTCGAGACCGTAAAACTTCGTGTTGGTATTGGTCGAGAACACGTTGCCAATGTCGTGGAAAAGACTGACCCGGGCGCTGCTCTGGAACTTGGCAGGCATCGGCAGCACCAGTTCGGTGCGGGCCACCACCAGCATGTTGCCGCCATAGGGATTGCCATAATTGTCCTTCGGGCCCAGCCGGCTCTCCTGATAGCCGCGCACCGTGTCCGGTCCACCACCGTAGAACTGCCGGTAAGGGGGCAGCGCCGTGGTGCCGCCGAAGCCATCGCCATACGAGGCCTTGAAGTTCAGCAGGCCGGTGATGCCCTTCCAGATCGGCACGTACTGCAGGAACTGGTAGTCCGCGACCCAGTACTCCACGGACGTGCCGGGAATGCTGGAGGACAGCGTCAGCGTCTGCTTCTGTCCGCGGGTCGGGAACAGGCCCCGGTTCAGGTTCTGCAGGTACCAGCCAGCAGACAGCTCGAAGGCCGTGAACTTGCTGCCGAAGAACTCGAACACATTGCCGTAATCGTCGACCGCGCTGCGGCTATAGGGATTGCCGTTCTGCTGCACCCAGTTCTGCGCCTGCAAAGCGCTGCCGCTGGAGGTGGTAAGCAACTCCGAGCGGGTGGCGTTGATGCCGAAGCGCAGACCCTGCGTCTCGGAGATGGGGTAGCCGATCTCGAAACCGGCGGCCAGCGACTTGGACGAGAAATCCGACGAGGCCGACACGAACTGCGTGACGTCGGAATAGCGCAGGCTGTAGGTGCGCGAGATGTTGTTGATGTTGGTCCACGGATTCTGGTGCGAGAAGCTCAGCACCTTGGAGTACTTGCCGGTGTTGACTTCGAACGCAACCCGCTTGCCAGTGCCCATGAAGTTGCTGTCGGCATAGCTGCCATTCAGGATGAAGGCTGAAGATTCCGAATAGCCGATGCCACCAGAAAGCTGCGCGCTCGGGCCTTCCTTCACCGTGTATTCCACATCCACCAGATCGTCTGAACCCTCGACCTTGGTCTTCTCGAACTCCACTTTTTCGATATAGGGAAGCTGCTGGATGCGCTGCTTGCCACGCTCCAGCGCGATGTTCGACACCCAGGCGCCCTCGAGCTGGCGCATTTCGCGCCGCAGCACCACGTCATTGGTGCGCGCGGCACCGGCGAAGGTGATGTGCCGCACGTACACGCGCTTGCCCGGATCGACGAGGAAGGTCATTACGACCTCTTTCTTTTCTTCGTCGAGCTTGGGCACGGGGTCGACCTTGGCAAACGCGTAGCCATCGATGCCAAGGCGGTTCTCGATGAGCTTCTGCGTGGCCGAGACCAGCTGCTGCGAATAGATCTGGCCCTTCTGCACCAGCAGCAGCGCCTGCAGCTGCTCGATGGGGACGATGGTATTGCCGGCGATCTTGGAGTCGGAGATGGTGTAGACATCGCCCTCCTTCACGCTGACGGTGATGAACATGTCGTCCTTCTCGGGCGCGATGGTCACCTGCGCGGATTCGATCTCGAAATTCGCGTAGCCGCGATCCTGGTACCAGGACTTCAACTTCTCGAGGTCACCCTGCAGTGCCTCACGCGCATAGCGGTCGTTCTGCTTGTACCAGGAGTTCCACTTCGGGGTCTTGAGTTCGAAGGTCTCGAGGATGTCCTTTTCCTTGAACTTCGTATTGCCGACGACGCTGATCTGGCGGATGCGGGCGCGTGCGCCTTCCTTGATGTTGAGCAGGATGCGGACCCGGTTCTCGGCCTGTTCATCGACCGTGGCATCGATCTGCACGCCATAGCGGCCGCGGCTGAAATACTGGTCGGTAAGCGCGCCCTTGACCTCTTCGAGCAGCGCGCGATCGAAGGTCTTGCCGGCTGCCATGCCCGCCGTGCGCAGCGACTTGGTCAGCTCCTCGGTCTTGATTTCCTTGTTGCCCTTGATCTCGAAGCTTTCGATCGTGGGACGCTCTTTCACGTCGACGATCAGCGTGGCGCCATCGCGACGCAGTTCGACAGTCTTGAAGAATCCGGTGGTGTAGAGCGCCCGCAGCGCTTCGCGCAGGCGCGTGGCGTTGAGTTCGTCGCCGATATTCACGGGCAGATAGTTGTAGACGGTGCCTTCCGACACACGCTGCAGCCCCACCACGCGGATGTCGCCGACGGTGAAGCGGCTTTCGGCTACGGGCTCGAGCTGTGCATGCGCATACGGCGCTGCCAGCAGGGCCACGATAGCCCAGACGGGACTTTTTTTGATCATTGTCTAACCGAACTGTCGAAGGATGTCGTTGAAGAGCGCCACGCCCATCATCAGCATGAGCAGACCGATGCCGAGCTGCTGCCCGAGCACCTGCGCACGCTCTGAAAGCGGGCTGCCTTTGATCCACTCGACCAGCTGATAAACGATCTGACCACCGTCGAGGATCGGGACCGGCAGCAGATTGAGGAAACCCAGACTGAGGCTGATAAGCACGAGGAAGGAAGCGAAGGCGGCGACACCGGACTGGGCGGAATCGCCGGCGTATTCCGCAATGGTGAGTGGCCCACTGAGATTCTTGAGTGAAACGTGGCCCTGCAGCATGCGCCAGAACACCTTGGCCTGCAGCACGGTCATGCGCCAGGCTTCCTGTGCGCCCAGTGACAGCGACTGCAACGGACCAAGAGAGGTGTGGCGGATCATGGTATCGGGCCAGGCTGCACTGCGCTGCGAGCCGATGCCGACGCGACCGACGCGGCGGCCGTTGTTGTCGATGGCGGCAACCTCGAGTCGCAGCGACTGCTCCAGGCCGGCGCGCCTGATGCCCAGCAACACGCTGTCGCCGGCATGCGTTTCGATGCGCTTGCGCAGGTCTTCAAAATCCGTCACGGCAGTGCCGTTGAGCACGAGCACCTCGTCACCCACCAGCAACCCGGCTTTTGCCGCCGGCCCGCCTGCTTCGAGCTGGCCAATGATGGCCGGCGCTGGCGGCGCCCAGAAACCGAAACCCAGCCCGCGCAGCAGGTTTTCCGGCTCGGTCAGGCGTCGACGCTCGTCGGCATCGTCGACTGCAAGGGTGGCGCTGCGCCTAACGCCCGCCTCCGACTGCACCACCAGGTCCACCCTGCCGTCATCGGTCATCTGGTCGAGCAGGCCCAGCACCACATCGGACTGACCGGCAACCGCCTTGCCATCGAGCGAGACAATTTCATCGCCGCGTGCAAGGCCAGCCGTGGCGGCTGGCGAATCGATCAGGACTTCGCCCACGACGGCGCGCACTTCGGTGGTGCCGTTGGCCCAGAACAGCGCCGCCAGCAGCAGGATTGCAAAAATGATGTTGAAAGCCGGACCAGCCAGCAGCACCAGGATGCGCTGCCAGTGCGGGCGGCGATTGAAGGCGCGATGCACTTCACGCTCGTCCACGGGCGCCTCGCGCTCGTCCAGCAGCTTCACGTAGCCACCGAGGGGGATGGCGGCGAGCACATACTCCGTGCCATCAGCGCCGGCCTTGCGCGACCACAATGCCTTGCCGAAGCCCACCGAGAACCGCAGCACCTTGAATCCCAGGCGCCTGGCTACCCAGTAATGCCCGAACTCATGCACGGTGACGAGCAGACCAACGGCGAACAGGAATGCGAGCAGATGCTGCCAGGACAGGTTCAAGAGCCGCTGCTCCGGGCTTGCGGAGCATGGCGCAACAGACTGGTGGCCAGCAGGCGTGCGCGTGCATCAGCACTGAGCACCGACTGCAGATCCGGCTTGCCGCCGTGGCTCACCCAACTGTTCATGACCTCTCCAATGACCCGTGGTATCCCGCCAAAGTTCAAATGCCCCTCTAGGAAGGCCGCTACGGCCACCTCATTGGCGGCGCTGAGCACGGCGGGCATCTCTCCGCCCGCTCGCGCCGCCTCCATGGCGAGCCGCAGGCAGGGAAACCGTTGCAGGTCAGGCGGTTCGAAATCGAGCCTTGCCACCTGCAGCAGGTCGAGAAATTGTACACCGGAGGCCAGCCGGCCGGGCCACGCCAGCGCCTGCGCGATGGGCGTGCGCATGTCCGGTGAGCCTAGCTGCGCCAGCACCGAGCCATCGACATACTCAACCAGCGAGTGAATGACGCTCTGCCTGTGTATGACCACCTCGATCTGTTCCACCGGTACCCCGAACAGCAGGTGTGCCTCGATCAGCTCCAGACCCTTGTTTATCAGGGTGGCCGAATCGACCGAGATCTTGCGCCCCATGTTCCAGGTGGGATGCGCGCAGGCCTGCTCGGGACTCGCATCCTGCAGTGCTGCAGTTGACCAGTCCCTGAACGGACCACCCGAAGCGGTAAGCAGGATGCGGCGCAGCCCGGCAGGCGCCTCGCCCAGCCTGGTGCCCGTGGGCAGGCACTGGAAGATGGCGTTGTGCTCACTGTCGATGGGAATGATGCTGGCGCCCGAGCGCGCTGCAGCTTCCAGCACCAGTGGCCCGGCCATGACCAGCGCTTCCTTGTTGGCAATCAGCAGCCGCTTGCCGGCAACGGCTGCCGCCAGCGTCGAACGCAGACCCGCGGCGCCCACGATGGCGGCCATCACGTAATCGACTTCAGGCAGGGCGACTACCTGCTCCATGGCAGCCGCGCCGGCCAGCACCTGGCTGCGCACGTTGGCCTGTCGCAGCCGCTGCTGCAATGACACCGCCAGGGTCTCGTCAGCGATTACGGCAAAGGCCGGCGCAAACTCCGCGCATTGCGCGACCAGCCGGTCGATATTGCGCTGCGCGGAGAGCGCCACCACTTGAAACCGGTCCGGGTGCCGGCGCAGCACGTCGAGCGTGCTTTCGCCGACGCTGCCCGTCGAGCCAAGTACTGCAACGCCGATCACCCGCGCAGCCCCGGCAGCAGTTCCAGGCCCAGCATCAGCAGTGGTGCTGCGGCCAGCAGGCTGTCGAAGCGATCCATCACGCCACCGTGTCCGGGGATCAACGTGCCGCTGTCCTTCAGGCCCGCGAAGCGTTTGCACAGGCTTTCGGTGAGATCACCGACCACCGAGTACACACCGATCACCAGTGTGATGGCGAGCAGGCCCATCACCGACAGATGCTGAAGGGTGGCCGTCGCCACTGCCAGCAGGCCGCAGGCCACCAGGCCACCCCAGAAGCCCGCCCAGGTCTTGCCGGGCGAAACCGATGGCGCAAGTTTGCGGCCGCCAAAGGCACGACCGGCGAAATAGGCGCCGCTGTCGGCCAGCCACACGATCAGCAGTGCATACAGCACGGCACGCTCGCCGCGGGGGAAGTCCACGCGCATGCGCACCAGTGCCAGCCATGCCAGCGACAGGGCCAGCAGACCAGCAACTCCAACCACCGTGCGATTGATGCGATGGGGCAGCCAGAACACCCACAGCAGCGCCATGCTCCAGAGCAGCAAGGCAAGCCACAGCAGTGCCCGCAGCAATACCGGTGTGCCACTGAGCTGCCACCACAGCGTGCACAGTGCGGCGACGGCGAGCATGAACGCGACGCGCTGCATGAAGCCGCGCAATGCCACAAAGCCGGCCCATTCCCAGGCGGCAACAACCAGCACCAGGCTCAGCGCGACCGCGGACCAGAATGGCGGCAGCAGCAGCAGCACCGCCAGCAGCAACACGGCAATGAAGGTAGCCGAAATCACTCGCTGGAGGATCAAGTGGCCGCTCCAGTCGCGGTCAGGCCATAGCGCCGCTGTCGTGCGGCGTAGAACTCCAGGGCTGCCTCGAAGTCGGGCTCCCTGAAGTCAGGCCAAAGCTGGTCGCAGAAATACAGTTCGGTGTAGGCGAGATTCCACAGCAGGAAATTGCTGATGCGCTTCTCGCCGCCGGTGCGGATGAACAGATCCGGGTCGGGTATGTCGCCCAGCTGCAGGGATTGCCCGAAATTCTCCACGGTGATGTCCACCGGCCGCAGGGCGCCGCTGACGCATCGGTTGGCAAGCTCGCGCGTGGCGTTCACGATGTCCCAGCGACCGCCATAGCCCACTGCAATCTGCAAATGCAGCGCGGCATTTGCAGCAGTGCGGTTCTCGGCCGCGGCCATGCGCGACTGCAGCCGTACCGGGAAACTCTGGCGCTCACCGATGAAACGCAGGCGCACGCCATTGCCGTGCAGCTCGTCGATCTCGCCATCCAGCGCCTCGACGAACAGCGCCATCAGCGCGCCGACTTCCTCACTGGGGCGGCCCCAGTTCTCGCTGCTGAACGCAAACAGCGTGAGTGCCGGCACGTGGCGCCGCATGCTTTCGCGAATGCAGATGCGCACTGGCTCCACGCCTTCCTTGTGTCCGGCGTGACGCGGCAGGCCGCGCCCGCTGGCCCAGCGACCATTGCCGTCCATGATGATTGCTATATGACGCGGCAGCGTCATGGCTTGAACTGCGCGGCAGGAAGCGAGCGACGCTTCAAACCGTCAGGATTTCCTTTTCTTTGCCAGCCAGCAGCTGATCGATGTCGGCAATGGCCTTGTCGGTGAGCTTCTGGATTTCTTCCTGGCCGCGCCGCTCGTCATCCTGCGTGATGAGCTTTTCCTTCAGTGCTTCCTTGACCTCGGCCAGCGCGTCGCGTCGCACATTGCGCACGCTGACGCGTGCGCCTTCGGCGTCGTTCTTCACCACTTTCATGATGTCGCGGCGGCGTTCTTCGGTCAACGCGGGCAATGGAATGCGGATCACCGTGCCGGCGGTATTGGGCGTCAGGTGCAGTTCGGATTTGTGGATTGCCTTTTCGATGGCACCGACCATGGTGCGGTCCCAGGGAGTGACCACGAGGGTGCGGCCATCTTCCACGGCAATGTTCGCAACCTGGTTCAGCGGGCTCTCGCTGCCGTAAAAATCGACCTTCAACCCTTCGATGAGGCTGGGATGCGCGCGTCCGGTGCGCAGCTTCTTCAGATCGGTCTGGAAGCTGACAATGCATTTCTGCATGCGTGCGCTGGCGTCTGTCTTGATGTCATTGAGCATGTTGCTTTGGTCCCGATGCAGTTATTCGTTGGTAACCAGCGTACCGACATTCTCGCCGCGCACAACCCTGAGCAGGTCACCGGCGTTGTTCATGTTGAACACCCGCAGCGGCAGGCGGTTGTCGCGGCACAGCACGATGGCGGTGGCGTCCATGACGGCGAGCCGGTCGTCGAGCACGCGGTCGAAACCCAGTGTTTCGTAGCGCGTGGCGGCCGGATTCTTCATGGGATCGTCGGAGTAGACGCCGTTGACCTTGGTTGCCTTCAGCAGCAGATCAGCGCCGATTTCGACGGCCCGCAGGCTGGCTGCCGTATCGGTGGTGAAGTACGGCTTGCCGATACCGGCTGCGAAAATGACGATGCGCCGCTTTTCCAGATGGCGGATCGCGCGGCGGCGCACGAAATCCTCGGCGACCTCGTTGATGCGGATGGCAGACATGACGCGCGCGTGGGCGCCCAGCGCCTCGACCGCATCCTGCATGGCCAGGGAATTGATGACGGTGGCGAGCATGCCCATCTGGTCCGCGGTGACCCGGTCCATGCCGGAGCGGGCAAGTCCCGCGCCGCGGAAGATATTGCCGCCACCCAGCACCACGGCGATCTCGACGCCCATGGCAGAAACCTCGACCAGCTCGGCCGCGACGCGCTTGAGCACGACGGGATCGATGCCGTAGTCAGCCTCACCCAACAAAGCCTCGCCGGAGAGCTTGACCAGGATGCGTTTGTAACGGGCTTCGCTCATGCCTTGCTCCCTCTCAAAAAAAACCCCGCCGAAGCGGGGCTTTGCAACACCTGAAACTATTTCTTCTCGTCGTCCTTCTTCTTCTGTGCTTCGGCTTGCGCCTTCACTTCAGCGACGAAATCTTCCTTTTTCTTCTCGATGCCGGCACCGACCTCGAGACGCGCATAGCGC
>JANPGU010000276.1:0-9452 GCA_031424095.1 Gammaproteobacteria bacterium | reverse complement strand
GGCGCCGCGCTGGTGGGGCGCCTGGTCCGGCGCTGCTGGAAGCGTCGCTGCCGCTGGTACGGGCGCTGCGAGGGGTGCCGCGGCAGCGACAACAGTGGCCGCCGGCGCCGCAGCGGGCGCAGCTTCATGCAGCGACCACGCCAGGAAGGTAGCGCCGGCCACCAGCACGGCAGTGGCACCACCCAGAGCCCAGGGCAGCCATCCCGGTGCTACGCGTCGGCCGAAGACTTCACTGGCCGCCGTGCGGATCAACGCGGGGTTGATGACATGACGGTCTTCCGAATAACCACCCAGCAGCGCCCGGTCGCCGATGATGTTGAGCAGGCGCGGAAAGCCGCCGCTGCTGCGATAGAGTTCGGCCAGTGCGCCATTGGTGAAGATCTCCACCGTGGCGCCGGCAATGCGCAGACGGTGCTTCACGTAGGCGAAGGATTCATCGCGCGACAGCGGATCCAGGTGATAGCGGCCGGTGATGCGCTGGGCGAGCTGGCGCAGATCATTGCGCGCCAGCATCTCGCGCAGCTCGGGCTGGCCGATCAGGATGATCTGCAGCAGCTTCTGCGTTTCGGTTTCGAGATTGGTGAGCAGCCGGATCTGTTCCAGCACCTCGGGCGCCAGGTTCTGCGCTTCATCGACGATCAGCACCACGCGCTTGCCCTGGGCGTGTGCCTTGAGCAGATAGTGGTTGAGGATGTCGATCAGGTCCTTGACACTGCCGACGGCATCATCCGGCAGCAGTATTCCCAGCTCTTCGCAGATCGTCAGCATGAACTCGCTGGCGTTCATGCGCGGGTTGAGGACCAGCGCGATCTCGGCGTTGTCCGGCTGCTTGGCCAGCAGCGAGCGGATCATGGTGGTCTTGCCGGTGCCTACCTCACCCGTGAGCTGGATGAAGCCGCCGGCTTCCGTGATGCCGTAGACCAGATGCGCCAGCGCCTCGGCATGACGTCCGCCCAGATACAGATAACGCGGGTCCGGCGTGATGGAGAACGGCTTTTCAGCCAGGCCAAAGAAAGAAAGATACATGTGCGGATCGCTGCGGGGCGGCCGTGCGGCCGTGCCCCGCAATCAAGCGGTGACTACGGCGCAACCGTGATGGTGATCTTCGGCGACGCCACCACCGGATTGAACGGGATGTGCATGTGATCACCGAGCACCAGCTGCAGCGTGTGCCTGCCGGGCGCCAGCGTCAGCGTGGCTTCGGTCTGGCCCTTGCCGAAGTGACGGATGTTGTCCGTGGCCGGCAGTGGCATGCCCAGCTCCTTCGGCAGGTCGGTATCGACCAGCAGGTGATGGTGACCGGCGTTCTCGAACTGCACACCGGCGGGTGCGATGCCCATGCCGGCCAGGCCGAAAACCACGGTGACCGGGCCCTTGACCGTTGCGCCGTCGGCAGGGCTGACGATGTAGAGCTTCGCACCAGCTGGCGAGGCGGTGCGCGGCATCGTCGCTGCCGCCGGTGCGGGTGCCTGGGCGGCGCTGATTCCGGCAAGGGTGACCAGCGCGGCGGCTGCGAAAAGCTTCTGGAACATTGCAATATCCTCTTAGTGGCGAGCCCCGCCGGCGGGAAGCTCGGCGGGATCGAAATCATCGACGTTGATGATGTGCATGATGCGCCGATCATAGTCGAGTAGCAGGTCGGCTTCCTGCCCGGTGAGGATGCCAAGCTCAAGGCCGGCCGCAATCTGTCCGGGCATGTCGAGCGCGCGGATGCGGCCGGTCTTCACGCCTTCTACCCGCAGGCGGCGATCGATGGGTTCGACGCGCACCGCCAGCTGCAGCGCTTCATGCAGTTCGGCCAGTGGATTGCCGTTTACGTTGGTGCGGAAGGCATGGCGGCACAGCCGGTCACGCGAGGGTCCCGGCTCCATTGCCAGCGCGGCGAGCTGCGCACCCAGTGCATCGCCGGGCGCGAAATAGGTGCGGCCGCGCGGGAAGATCAGGCCGCGCATCAGCGCCGCGAGCAACCGGTTGGGGAAATTGCGCAGGAAGCCGTGCAGTTGTTCCTGGGCGCGATACAGCAGGTCGCGGCAGGCCCATTCGACGATCGGCTGGTCTTCCTTCGGCGAGCCGCTGTCGTGGTAGTGCTTCAGCACCATCGACGCCATGTACAGATACGACAGCACATCGCCGAGCCGAGCGGACAGGCTTTCCTTCTTCTTCAGGTAGCCGCCCAGTGACAGCATGGCCACGTCGGTGGCGAAGGCGAACGAAGCCGAGAACCTTTCGATGTGCTGGTAGTAGCGCTTGATCGCACCTTCGCCCGGCGCGCTTTCGAAACGCGCGAAGGTCACCGCCATCACCAGCGAACGCACTGCATTGGAAATCGTGAAGCCGATGTGCCCGAACAGCGCCTGGTCGAATTCATCGATGCTGCGCGCGCCATCCGGGCTGCGAGCCGCCTGCATCTCGCGCAGCACGAAGGGGTGGCAGCGGATCGCACCCTGGCCGAAGATGATCAGGTTGCGCGTGAGGATGTTGGCGCCTTCCACCGTGATGCCGATGGGTGCGGCCTGCCAGCCGCGCGCGAGATAATTGCGGGGCCCGAGCATCACGCCCTTGCCGGCGTGCACATCCATGGCATCGGCCGCCACGACCCGACTCAGCTCCGTGAGGTGCAACTTGAGGATGGCCGAGGGCACGGCCGGCTGCTCGCCCGCGTCGATGGCGCCGGTGGTGACGCTGCGCGTGGCATCCATGATGTAGGTGTTGCCGACGATGCGCGCGATGGCCTGTTCGACTCCCTCGAACTTGCCCACCGCAAGGCCAAACTGCCGGCGGATGCGCGCATAGGCGCCGGTGGTCCAGGTGGCCACCATTGCGCCGCCGGTGGCATTGGCCGGCAGCGAGATGCAGCGGCCCACGGTGAGCTGTTCGATCAGCATGCGCCAGCCGCGACCGGCCTGCGCCACGCCACCGATGATGGATGCCACCGGAATGAAGACGTCTTCGCCCTGGATGGGTCCGTTCTGGAACGGGATGTTGAGCGGGAAATGGCGGCGGCCGATGTGGATGCCGGGTGTGTTGCGCGGGATGAGCGCGCAGGTGATGCCGACATCATCCAGCGTGCCGATCAGGTGCTCCGGATCGAACAGCCGGAACGCGAGGCCGATGACCGTGGCCACCGGCGCGAGCGTGATGTAGCGCTTCGAGAAGTTCAGGCGGATGCCCACGACTTCGCGGCCTTCCCAGGTGCCACGGCACACCACGCCGGTGTCGGTGATGGAGGCTGCATCGGAACCGGCCACCGGGCTCGTGAGTCCGAAGCAGGGAATCTCTTCACCGCGCGCGAGCCGCGGCAGGTAGTGGTTCTTCTGCTCGTCGGTGCCGTAGTGCACCAGCAGTTCACCCGGGCCGAGCGAGTTCGGCACCATCACCGTGACGCCCAGCGTGATGCTGCGGCTCGACAGCTTGGTGAGGATGGACGACTGCGCGTAACGCCCGAAGCCCAGGCCGCCGTACTGCTTCGGGATGATCATGGCCCAGAAGCGTTCGCGCTTGATGAATTCCCAGGCCTCGGGCGGCAGGTCGGCGCGGTGGTGCGTGACATCGAAGTCTTCGACCAGCGCGCACAGCTGCTCGGCGGGGCCATCGAGGAAAGCCTGTTCTTCTGCCGTGAGCTGCGCCTTGCGCGTGTTCAGCAGCTTGTTCCAGTCCGGCTTGCCGGTGAACAGCTCACCATCCCACCACACCGAGCCCGCTTCGAGCGCTTCGCGCTCGGTGGCCGACATGGTGGGCAGCATGCGCAGATAGGCTTTCAGGAAGGGGCGCGAGATCAGCGTCTTGCGCAGCGGCCGGATGTTGAACAGCCACATCAGCACCAGCATAAGCAGCAGCAGGCCTTTCCACAGGCCGGCCGGATCGCCGTACCAGGAATAGACACCAAACAGCACCGTGAACACGACGGAGAAGGCCAGCAGCGGCAGCCGTTTGTAGGCCAGCACCAGCACTGCAATGACAAACAGCAGGGTGATCAATGCGCCGATCTGGGTAACCGCGAATATCGCAGCCGTGGCAGCAAGTATGAGCAGGGTAGCAAGCAGCATGAGCTGACTATAGCGCTCCCAAAAGCTCAGGTGCCGCAGAAGGTCGCGAGCACCCGCTGGTCGTCGCGCGGTGGATGCATCCAAGAGGCGTGTTCCGGATGCGGGTCGAACGGCCGCTGGATGACGGCCAGCAAATCGAGGAACGGCGCGGTGTCACCGCGGTCACTGGCGGCGCTCAGCGCGGCTTCGACGACATGGTTGCGCGGAATGAAGACGGGGTTGGTCCGGCGCATCGCGGCATGGCGATCGGCCGCTGACTGCGCTTCGGATTGCAGCCGTTCGCGCCAGTCGCGCAGCCATCCGTCCAGTGGCTGCGGGTCGGGAAACAGCGCCCGCAGTGCGCCTTCATGCTCCACGCCGAGCGCCGCCGCAGCCAGATGGTGGAAGGTCAGGGTGAAATCGGCCTTTGCCAGCTGCAGCACCGTCAGCAGCCGGTCCAGCAGCGCCGCATTGGATTCGCGCAGAGTGGCCAGCCCCAGTTTCGCGCGCATCCGGTCCTGGTACTGCGCCTCGAATTCCGCGCTGAATCCATTGACGATGGCGGTGGCCTTGCGGACGGCGGCCTCTGCATCGGCGTCGATCAGTGGCAGCAGCGTTTCGGCGAAGCGCGCCAGGTTCCATTGCGCCATCGCCGGCTGGTTGCAGTAGGCGTAGCGGCCGCGATGATCGATGGAACTGAATGCGGTCTGCGGATCGTATTGATCCATGAATGCGCAGGGACCGTAGTCGATGGTCTCGCCGGACAGCGCCATGTTGTCGGTGTTCATCACGCCGTGGATGAAGCCCACCGACAGCCATTGCGCCAGCAATGAGGCCTGGCGGTCCGTGACATGCTTCAGGAAGGCGAGGGCAGGGTTGGCGGCAGCGGCAAGCGCCGGTGCATGACGGCTGAGCGCGTAACCGAGCAGCGTACGCAGCGCGGCTGCATCGCCGCGCACCGCGAAATACTGGAAGGTGCCGACGCGCAGGTGACTGGCCGCCACGCGGGTGAGCACTGCGCCCGGCAGCAGGTCGTCGCGGCGCACGGGTTCACCCGTGGCGATCACGGCCAGCGAACGCGTGGTCGGAATCCCCAGCGCGTGCATGGCTTCACTGATGAGGTACTCGCGCAGCATTGGGCCAACTGCCGCGCGGCCATCGCCGGCACGGGAAAAAGGCGTGCGGCCCGCACCCTTGAGCTGCAGGTCGTAGAGCTGGCCATCGATGCCGCGGTGTTCGCCCAGCAGGATGGCGCGTCCATCACCGAGCTGCGGCACGAAGTGCGCGAACTGATGACCGGCATAAGCCATGGCGATGGGCTGCGCATCCTCCGGCAGCAGATTGCCCGACAACAGTTGCGCGGCGTGGTCGGCCAGCGCGGAATCCAGGTTCAGGAAACTCGCCAGCGGCTGGTTGTAGACCAGCAGCTGCGGATTGCTGACCGGTGTCGGCGCCACCGCGGCAAAGAAGTGCGCGGGCAGGGCGGCGTAACTGTGTTCGAGTCCGAGCTTCATGTCTTTGGCCGGAATGCCTGCATCACTGCTTGGTTGGTTTCCAGGCGCGGTCCGCCGATCAGGTCGATGCAATAGGGAATGGCAGGGAACACGGCTTCCAGATTCTCGCGGATGGATTTCGGGCGACCAGGCAGGTTCACGATCAATGTGCGGCCGCGGATGCCTGCGGTCTGGCGCGACAGGATGGCCGTTGCCACATATTTGAGCGAGGTGGCACGCATCAGTTCGCCAAAGCCGGGCATTTCCCGCTCGATGACGCTCAGGGTCGCTTCGGGAGTGACGTCGCGCGGCGCGGGGCCGGTGCCGCCGGTGGTCACGATCAGACAGCAGCCGGCGACATCGGCCTGCCTGGTCAGTTCGGCCGCGATCACCTTTGTTTCATCCGGCACCACGCGATAGTCGACCTCGAAGGGCGTGACCAGCCATTCGCGCAGCAGCGCCACGCAGGCCTGGCCGGGTTCGTCGGCATAGACACCCGCGCTCGCGCGGTCCGAAACATTCAGCACACCGATTATCGGGGGCATCCGTGGGTCCTCCTGCCAGCAAGGTGTGGGAGACTAGCCGGACAAGGAGAACAATGTGAACCGTCCGTCCTGGTTGCGTCCAGCGGTGCTGTGGCCGGTGCCCGTCGTTGTGATCGCCACGCTGCTGTTCATCCCCCGCCTGCGCGGCCCCGAGCTGCCGGGCTACCGCATTGAATCGCGACCGCTGGTGCAGACCGTGCTGGCGACGGGTCGCGTCATCACGACCTCCCGCGCGCAGGTGGGCAGCGAGATTACCGGCACGGTGCGCGAGCGGCGGGTGCAGGAAGGCGATGTGGTGAAGGCCGGCGATGTGCTCGTGGTGCTCGGTGCCGATGACCTGGCCGCGCGGGTGCGCGAGGCCGAGGCGGCGCTCGGCCAGTTGCAGGCGTCTATCCGGCCGCAGGCTGAAGCCCTGCTCCGGCAGGCCGAGGCACAGGCCGCCCAGGCCGCGCGCGAGCGCCAGCGCCGTGCCAATCTGTTCGCCAGACAGCTCATCGCCCGCGAAGCGCTGGAACAGGCGGAAGAGGCCGAGACGGTCGCGCGCGCTGCGGCAGACAGCGCCCGTGTGGCGGCCCAGGCCACAGGCCAGGGCCGCAGCGAGGAAGTGCAGTTGCGCGAACGAGTGAGTGCCGCCCGGGCGCAACTGGCAAAAACCACCATCCGCGCCCAGACCAGCGGCGTTGTGCTCACGCGCAATGTGGAGCCCGGCGATCTGGTGCAGCCGGGGCGCGTGCTGTTCGAGATCGCACGCGCCGGTGATACCGAAATCGAAGTGCCGGTGGACGAGACGAACCTCGCGGTGCTGGCACTCGGACAGACCGCGCAATGCATCGCCGATGCGTATCCCGACAGGCCTTTCCCCGCCGTCGTGAACTATCTTGCGCCGGGTGTCGATGCGCAGCGCGGCACCGTCACCATCCGTCTCAAGGTCGAAGCCGCGCCGGCTTTTCTGCGGCAGGACATGACGATATCCGTGAACGTGGAGACGGGACACCGTGATGCTGCGCTGGCGCTGCCGAATGACGCCTTGCTGGATGCAGGGGCTGCCCAGCCTGCGGTGCTGGCGGTGCGGGCCGGCAGACTGAAGCGGGTGCCGGTGCAGCTGGGACTCAAGGGGCTGGCCATATCGGAAGTCAGCGGCGGTCTTGCAACCGGTGACCTGGTGCTCGCCTCGGCGGCATCCGTGAAGACCGTGGCGGAGGGTGATCGTGTGCGCGTGGCGCTCGAGACCTTGCCGGCGGCCAGCGCAGCTGCCGCGTCGCGCCGGGAACCGCCGGTCAACTTCAACTGATCGTGTGGATCGAATCCACCATCGCGATGCGCTTCCTGCGCGAGGGGCGCGCCCAGACCACGCTGATCCTGGTCGGCATTGCGGTGGGCGTGGCGGTGATCGTGTTCATCACCGCGCTGATCCAGGGGCTGCAGTCCAACATCATCGAGCGCACGCTGGGTACGCAGGCGCATGTCAAGGTGGAGGCGCCGGATGAAGTGAACCTGCGTGCGCCGCTGGCGGCCAACACCACGCAACTGGTGCTGGAAACGCGGCGCGCGCAGCGGCTGCGCTCCATCAACAACTGGCAGCGGGTGATGGCTGCGCTCGACACGCTGCCGGGCGTGAAGGCGGTATCGCCCGTGGTATCCGGCCCGGCTTTCGCACGGCGCGGCAATGCGGTGAAATCCGTGGCGCTGGTGGGCATGGATCCAGTGCGCTACCAGCGCATCATTCCGATTGGCGACGACATCATTGCCGGCAGCCTGCGCGTGGGTGCGGGTGATGCGGTGATCGGCCGGCTGCTGGCCGATGATCTGGGCGCCCGTGCAGGGGACAAATTCCGCCTGGTGGCCGGCGACGGCCGCGACGTGCAGCTGAATATCGCCGGCATCTTCGAGCTGGGCGTGCGCGAACTCGACCAGCGATACGTCTATCTCGATCTCAAACAAACGCAGTCGCTGCTTGATTTGCCGGGCGGCGTGACCGTCATCGATCTCACCGTCAATGACCTGTTCAGTGCCGATAGCGTCGCCGCGCGGGTGGCGCAGCTCACGGGCCTGAAAGCCGAGAGCTGGATGCAGAGCAACGCGCAACTGATGAACGCGCTGACTTCACAGAGCCTTTCCACGGCCATGATCTCGTTCTTCGTGGCGCTGTCGGTGGCGTTCGGGATTGCCAGCGTGCTGTCGATCAGCGTGGTCCAGCGCACGCGCGAGATCGGCATCCTGCGCGCGATGGGCACGCGGCGCGGCCAGATGCTGAAGATATTTCTGGTGCAGGGTGCCGTGCTGGGCTTCGGCGGTTCAGCGCTGGGCGCGTTTGCCGGCTACGGTCTCGTGTGGGTGTTCAATACATTCGGACCGAAACTGTTCTACATCCCGGTCGCGCCCATCCTCGTGCCGCTGGCGATGGGCCTCGCGACATTGACCGGAACGCTGGCGGCGGCGGTGCCGGCGCGCCGTGCCGCGCATCTGGATCCGGTGGTGGCGATCCGGTATGTCTGAGGTGCGCGAGGAAGTGCTGCGACTTGCCAAGCTGCGCAAGTCCTACAATGTCGGCCTGCCGACCGAGATCGAAGTGCTGCATGGCATCGACCTCACCCTCGACCGGCGGGATTTCGCCTCGCTGATCGGACCTTCAGGTTCCGGCAAGAGCACGTTGCTGAATCTGCTGGGTCTGCTCGACTCGCCAACGGCGGGCGACCTGTTCCTGCTCGGTGAGTCCACGCGCAGCATGGATGACGAGACGCGCACCGCGCGTCGCGCCAGCGCCATTGGCTTCGTGTTCCAGTTCCATCACCTGATGCCGGGCTTCACCGCGATCGAGAACATCATGATGCCGGTGATGGTGGCGCAGGGGCGACCCTCAGCCGAAACCATCGAGCGGGCGTGGTTGCTGCTGGCGGCGGTGGGCTTGAAGGACTTTGCGGACCGCAGGCCGGGCGAGCTCTCCGGCGGCCAGCAGCAGCGCGTGGCGATTGCGCGGGCGCTCATCACGCGGCCGGCGTTGTTGCTGGCGGACGAACCCACTGGAAACCTCGATACGAAGACCGCCGCGGACGTTTTCGCGCTGTTCCGGCACTTCAACCGCGAATTCGGCTGCGCCGTGCTGGTGGTGACGCATGATCCGCGACTGTCGGAGGTTTGCGACCGCACCGTCGAGCTGGTGGATGGTGACCTGGTCAGCGATATCCAGCGACGTCGGTGACTGCCGCGGACAGCGCCGTGCTAAGGTCCGGGCCTTAGCCGAACATAACTAGAAGGCCTCATCCAGATGTCCCGGCATCCCCTGCCGCAGATCGCCAAGAGCGACCTCGACCGCCTGCGCCGCTTCCGCGTGCTGCCCAACCTGCTGAAGATTCCGCTGTTCGCCGGTTTGATGCTGGTCTTGAGTCTCG
>JANPGU010000275.1:0-19318 GCA_031424095.1 Gammaproteobacteria bacterium | reverse complement strand
TCGCTGACGCCGACGACCAACTCCAACGGCGACGTGCTGTGGACCTGCACCACCGACGACGCTGGCAATCTGAAGTTCAAGTACGTGCCAGCTAACTGCCGCACTCAGACCTAATCGGATCTGAATCCGGTACGGTGCAAGCCCCTCCCTCGAGGGGCTTGTTTTTTTGTGGACCTCCCCCGTTAGCTGATCCGGGAAACTGCCCCTCACCTTCGCACCCCCAGAACGGATATTGCGAGGCCAGTCACGCGCCCCCGCAGCCCGGTGTGCGACACTTCGGGCTGATTTGACAGTTGCTAAGATTGACTGGTCCCCTACACTGCGATCAGCGCGAACTCTAAGGCCTGCCTAACTACATGAGCGAGAACGTTTCTTTCGCCTCCGGAGGCGGTAACCGCGTGCTGCTGAGCGGGCTGCCGCAGCGCCTGGTGCAGGACGGTGTCATCAGCGAGGATGACGCCTACAGCGCGTTGAGCAATGCGCGCGACAAGAAGTCCCATTTCGTCACCCAGCTGGTGGGCGCTGGCGCCGCCAAGTCACGGGAAATTGCCATTGCCGCGGCAACCGAATTCGGCGTCCCGCTGTTCGATCTGGACGCCTTGCCGATGGATCTCGAGATCACGCGCCTGGTCAGCGACAAGCTGCTGGCCAAGCACCGCGTACTGCCCATGTTCCGGCGCGGCAAGCGCCTGTTCCTGGCGGTGTCGGACCCCACCGATCTGCATGCCATCGACGAGATCAAGTTCCAGACCGGCCTCGGCGTCGACGCGGTCATCGTCGAAGATGACAAGCTGCAGAAGCTGGTCGACAAGGCGATCGAGGGTGCGGAACAGCAGATGCCCATGCTCTCGGAAGACGAGGGTGTGGAACTCGACGGACTGGAAGTTTCCGGTGGCGAGGACCTCGACACCGAAGGCGTCAGTCGCGATGACGTCGAAGACGCGCCCATCGTCCGCTATGTCAACAAGCTGCTGCTCGACGCCATCCGTCGCGGCGCTTCGGACATCCACTTCGAGCCCTACGAAAAGATCTACCGCGTGCGCTATCGCATGGATGGCGTGCTGAAGGAAATCGCACAGCCACCGGTGCAGCTCTCCGGCAAGATGTCGGCACGCCTGAAGGTCATGGCGCGGCTCGACATCGCCGAACGCCGCGTGCCGCAGGACGGCCGCATCAAGATGAAGCTCTCCAAGTCGAGGGCCATCGACTTCCGCGTGAGCACCTGCCCGACGCTGTACGGCGAAAAGATCGTGATGCGTATTCTCGACCCCTCGTCGGCGATGCTCGGCATCGACGCGCTGGGCTACGAGCCGTTCCAGAAAGACCTTTACCTCAAGTACCTGGCCAAGCCACAGGGCATGATCCTGGTGACGGGCCCGACGGGTAGCGGCAAGACCGTCTCGCTCTATACCGGCCTGCACATCCTGAACCGCGAAGACACCAATATCTCCACGGCGGAAGATCCGGCGGAAATCAATCGGCCCGGCGTCAATCAGGTCAACGTGAACAACAAGGTGGGCCTCACCTTTGCTTCGGCGCTGCGCGCCTTCCTGCGCCAGGATCCGGACGTGGTGATGGTCGGCGAAATCCGCGACCTCGAGACCGCCGAGATTGCCATCAAGGCTGCGCAGACGGGCCATCTGGTGCTCTCTACCCTGCACACCAACGATGCGCCGCAGACGCTGACGCGACTCATCGACATGGGCGTGAAGCCTTACGCCATTGCCACCTCGGTCAGCCTGATCATTGCGCAGCGCCTGGCGCGTCGCCTGTGCCAGGCCTGTCGCCAGCCGATCGACGTGCCGGCAGAGGCACTGCGCAAGGAAGGCTTCCCGGAAGAAGAAATCTCCAAGGGCATGCAGCTGTTCGGCCCCCGGGGCTGCCAGAACTGCACCGACGGTTACAAGGGCCGCCTTGGCATCTACCAGGTCATGCCGGTAACCGAGGACATCGGACGCATCATCATGGCCGGCGGCAACGCCATCGATATCAATGATGCCGCAAAGAAGAATGGCATCTGGGATCTGCGCCGCGCGGGGCTCGCGAAGGTCCAGGCTGGCTTGACCAGCCTTGAAGAAATCAACAGCGTGACGATCGACTAAGGGACGCAGGAACCAAAGACATGGCTCAATCCTCTTCTGCAATCCGCTCGGTCAAACGTGACACTTCCTTCCTCTGGGAAGGCAAGGACAAGCGCGGCAAGCTCGTCAAGGGCAAGTCGATTGCGAAGGACGAAACTTCGCTGCGCGCCGACCTGCGTCGTCAGGGCGTAGCGCCCAGCAAGATCAAGAAGCAATCCGCATCGATCGGCGGCGGCAAGGTGAATGCTGGCGATATCGCGATCTTCAGCCGTCAGCTGGCCACCATGCTCGGCGCGGGCATTCCGCTGGTGCAGTCATTCGACATCGTCGGTGCAGGCCATGAAAAGGCCTCGATGCAGAAGCTGATCCTGGACATCAAGGGCGACGTGGAAGGCGGCGTATCTCTGCACGAGGCACTGGGCAAGCGGCCGCTGTATTTCGACGATCTGTTCGTGAACCTGGTGGAAGCCGGTGAACAGGCCGGTGCGCTCGAGACGCTGCTGGAAAAGGTCGCCACCTACAAGGAAAAGACCGAGGCGCTGAAGAAGAAGGTCAAGAAGGCGCTGTTTTACCCGGCAGCGGTGCTTGCGGTCGCCATCATCGTGACCGTCATCCTGCTGATTTTCGTGATTCCGCAGTTCGAGAGCCTGTTCAAGGGCTTCGGCGCCGATCTGCCGGCCTTCACGCAGATGGTTGTGAATCTCTCGAAATTCGTCCAGGCCAAGGGCATCTTCATTGCGATAGTAGTGGCTGGCGGCGTGTTCGCTTTCGGCTACTTCTACAAGCGCTCGCGCAAGATGCGGCAGAACATCGACCGCATGACGCTGAAGGCTCCGATCATCGGACCCATCATGCGCAAGGCCGCCATCGCGCGCTTCGCCCGCACGCTCTCCACCATGTTCGCCGCCGGCGTGCCACTGGTCGAAGCCATGACCTCGGTCGCCGGCGCCACCGGCAACATCGTCTATGAAGACGCAACGCTCGCCATGCGCGACGAAGTTGCCACCGGCACGCGCCTGCAGCGCGCGATGGAAAATACCAACCTGTTCCCCAACATGGTGGTGCAGATGATCGCCGTCGGCGAAGAAGCCGGCGCGCTGGACGAAATGTCCGGCAAGGTAGCGCAGTTCTATGAAGAAGAAGTCGACAACGCCGTCGACTCCATGTCGAGCCTGCTCGAGCCGCTGATCATGGCCATCCTCGGCGTGCTGGTCGGTGGCCTGGTCATCGCCATGTACCTGCCAATCTTCCAGCTCGGCAAGGTCGTGTGATCGCAGTGCTGTCGGCATCGGCGCCGGCGTTCATCGGCGTCGTATTACTGTTCGGGCTGCTCATCGGCAGTTTCCTGAATGTGGTGATTCACCGCGTCCCCGTCATGCTGGAACGGGGCTGGCGACGCGAGTGTCTGGCGCTGGATGGCAAGGAACCGCCGCCGGAAGAACCCTACGACCTGATCCGCCCGCGTTCGGCCTGCCCGAATTGCAAGGCGCCGATCACGGCGCTGCAGAATATTCCGGTACTCAGCTGGCTCGCTCTCAAAGGCCGTTGTGCAGGTTGCAGGACGCCGATCAGCAAACGCTACCCGCTGGTCGAGTTGTTCACCGCGCTGCTCTCCGCTGCCGTCGCCTGGCGCTTCGGCGCCAGCTGGACCACGGCTGCGGCTCTGGTGCTCACCTGGTTCCTGGTAGCGCTGACCTTCATCGACATCGACACCCAGCTGCTGCCGGACAACCTGACCCTGCCGCTGCTCTGGCTGGGCATCCTGATGGCGCTGGTGCTGCCCATCGTGGCCGGCGATCGCCTGCCCGTTGACCTGCGCACCGCCGTGATCGGCGCCATCGCCGGTTATCTCAGCCTCTGGTCGGTCTATCAGCTCTTCAAGCTGCTCACCGGCAAGGAAGGCATGGGCTATGGCGACTTCAAGCTGCTGGCCGCGCTTGGCGCCTGGCTGGGCTGGCAGATGCTGTTGCCGATCATCATCTGTGCGGCCGCCGTTGGCGCGCTGGTGGGCATCCTGGCGATCGTACTGCGCCAGCGCGACAAGGGCGTGCCGATGGCTTTCGGCCCCTACCTCGCCGCCGCTGGCTGGCTGATGTTGATGTTCGGCCCCGCGCTGCTCGACGCCTACCTCTCGCTCTACGCGCACTGACCCATGCCCAGCGTGCCCCGCATTGCCCTGACCGGTGGCGTTGCCAGCGGCAAGAGCACGGTGGCGAAGCTCTTCGCCGCGCTGGGCGCAAAGCTCATCGACACCGACCAGATCGCCCGCGACATCGTCGTCCCGCCTGCCGTCGTGCTCGACCAGATCGTGGCCCGCTTCGGACGCGCTGTACTCACACCGCAGGCAACGCTGGACCGCGCCCGCCTGCGCAACCTCGTTTTTGCCGACCCCGGCGCGCGCGCCGACCTTGAATCGATCACGCATCCTGCCATTCGTGCCGAGGTGGCCCGCCGCTGCGCCGCGCTGGGCGGTCCTTACCAGCTCATTGTCGTGCCGCTGCTGCTGGAGACCGGAACGCAGCGCAATTACGACCGTGTGCTGGTGGTGGATACCGACCCGGACCTGCAGCTGCGGCGACTCATCCAGCGCGATGGCAGCGACGAAATCACGGCCAGAAACATGCTTGCGGCGCAGGCCAGCCGGGCCGAGCGCCGATCCATCGCAGACGACATCATCGAGAACAGCGGCGATATTGCCGCGCTCGCAACCCAGGTCGAGGCATTGCACCAGCGCTATCGCGCGCTCGCGTCGCCCTGAAACGACAGACATCAGGCTTACGCTTGGCGTCAGGTTTATGCACAATATCCTGATGACCCAGGAAACGGCCGTGGCCGAACGCTCCGAAGCCGCTGCCGCGGCCGGCGCGCCGCTGATATTCGAGCAGCCGCTCAACGAGCGGATGCGCACCTTCCTGCGCCTGGACTACCTGTACAACCAGGCGCTGTACCACAACGAGAAGGCCAGCCAATGGGGCAGCCGGGCCGCGGTGGGCAGCCTGATCGACATCCTCGCCATTACCACCCGCAGCGACGTGCGCTCGGAAGTGCTGAAGGAAATCGAGCGCCACCTCACCCAGCTGGCCGAATTCGAGAACAAATCCGGCGTGGATGGTGGCCGCCTGCGCGCGCTGATCAACAACCTTTCGCGGCTGCGCTCGGCGCTGTCGGCTGCGGGCGGCGCCTACCTGCAGCCGCTGCGCGATTCCGAGTTCCTGGCCTCGATCAAGCATCGCAGCGCCATTCCCGGCGGCACCTGCGAATTCGATCTGCCCGATTTCTTCTTCTGGCTGAACCAGGATGCCGGCAGCCGCACCCAGGCTTTCAACGAGTGGCTGGCGCTGCTGCGCCCACTGTGCGATGCCGTCGCCGAGGTGCTGTGGCTCACACGGCAGAACGGCCGCAGCCGCAAGGAAGTGGGTGTGGGTGGCACCTTCGCCATCAACTTCGAACGCGACACGCCGCTGCAACTGCTGCGCATCTGCCTGCCTGCGGACCTCGGCATCTATCCCGAAATAAGCGGCAGCCATCATCGCTGCAGCGTGCGCTTCCTGCGCTGGAACGGCCTCGCGTCACGGCCTTCGCAGGCCGAGGGCGACATCCCCTTCCAGCTGGTCACCTGCTGACACCATGGCGGCACCACGCGTCCGCTGCCCCACCTGCCAGCGTGAGGTGACGTGGAGCGATGACTTCCCCTGGCGACCCTTCTGCAGCGAGCGCTGCAAGATGGTCGATCTGGGCGCGTGGTTCGCCGAAGACCGCGCGCTGCCCGGCGAGCCCGCCGACACCGCAGGCGACGACCACCGGGAACCGCCCGATTATTGAGTCGGCTCGCTAAAGCTTGATGCGACCGCCGCCGCCCATGCCACCGCCGCCCACTTCGGGCACCACGATGCGCGACGATTGTTCACGGCGCATTTGCTGCGCCTCTTCAATCGCCTGGTTCAGCGCTTCATGCACGGCGGCCGGGAACTGGGCAATGGCGTCTTCCAGACTCGCAGCTTCCATCTCGAAGCCCAGGGGCAGCACGCCACCCGGCGTCAGCAGCTGCGTCTGACCGCTGTACAGCACGGGCCGCGAAGGATCGGCATCGCCGTTCGGAAGTATCGGCTTCAGGCGGCGGATGGTGCCGGCAGCACGGTCGGTGAAAACCTCTTCCTGATACAGGTTGGCGAGGTCGAAACGGATATCGGGCAGTTGGGGTTCGGTACTCATGGCGCTAGTTTAACCATCATTCCAGGGTGCTGAGCAGGGGAGCAAGCATCGGCAGATCGGCTTCCAGCAGATCGCATTCGGCGAGCAGTTCGGGCCGGACCCAGCGCAGCGCCTGGCCATCCAGACCCTGCGGTTCACCGGCAAAACCCGATACCACCCACAGGGCGATTTCGACACTGCGGTCCGGATAGCTGTGCTGGAAAACATCGACGGGCGCCGCTGAAAGTACGGTTATCCCGAGCTCTTCCTGCAGCTCGCGCCGCACGGCGGCCTCGGTGGACTCGCCGGGCTCCACCTTGCCGCCCGGGAACTCCCATCTTCCCGCCTGCCAGCTGCCAGGCGGTCGCTGTGCAATCAGGACTTCCACCGACCCGTCCGCGACACGCCGGGTCAGCGCTGCGGCAACTACGCGGACAGCAGTCCGTGACACTGCTTGTACATGCGGCCCGAGCCACAGGGGCAAGGCTCGTTGCGTCCCACCTTGCGTTCACCGCGCACGAATGGCTCCTGCGAATCATCCGGCGGTGGCAGTGACGGCAGGCCAGCCGCGGGCTCTTCCGCAGCCTGGAACACGGACTGTGCCTCGGCATGCTGCGCCTGCAGCGCCTGCATCATGCGCTCGCGCTGCTCGGCCTCCTCGCGTTCCACCTGCGCCTCGTCGCGCACTTCGATGCGCGTGAGCACCGAGGCCGCCTCGTGCTTCACGCGGTCCAGCATGCTGCTGAACAGCTCGAAGGCCTCGCGCTTGAACTCGTAGCGATAGTCCTTCTGCGCATAGCCGCGCAGATGGATGCCCTGGCGCAGATAGTCCATCGCGGCCAGATGCTCGCGCCAGTGTGAATCCAGATTGCGCAGCACCACCTCGCGCTCGATCTGCCGCATCAGCGGCGCTCCGATGCGCGCCACCTTCTGCTCATACTGCTCATGCACCGCGGCGATGGTGCGCGTGCGGAACACGGAATCTTCCAGTTCCGGGCTTTCGCTGACCCAGGCCTTGGCATCAATGTAGGTATTGAAGTCGCGCTGCAGGGCGGTGGTAAGGCTTTCCAGATCCCAGTCCGCCGGCGCCGTCTGGTGCGGCACGAACTGCTCGATCAATGCATTCACCGCATCTTCGCGCATGCCCGCCACGGCCTCGGAAAGATCAGTGGCGCCAAGCAGGCCGGTGCGCTGCTGATACACCACCTTGCGCTGGTCATTCGCCACGTCGTCGAACATCAGCAGCTGCTTGCGGATGTCGAAGTTGTGCGCTTCCACCTTGCGCTGCGCCTTCTCGATCTGGCGTGTCAGCATGCTGGACTCGATGACCTCGCCTTCCTTCATGCCGGCAAACTGCAGCAGGCGCTTGGTGCGGTTGGGATCGCCGAAGATGCGCATCAGCGTGTCTTCCATCGACAGATAGAAGCGCGATGAACCCGGATCGCCCTGGCGACCGGAACGGCCGCGCAGCTGGTTGTCGATGCGGCGTGACTCGTGCCGCTCGGTGCCCACGATATGCAGGCCGCCAGAGGCCAGCACTTCATCATGGCGCTGCTGCCAGGCGGCGCGCAGCTCGGCGCGACGAGCCTCGTCCACCACCTCGCCATTGGCTTCCAGATCGGCGATTTCCGCGTCGAAATTGCCGCCGAGCTGGATGTCGGTGCCGCGACCGGCCATGTTGGTGGCGATGGTCACCGCCGCCGGACGACCGGCCTGCGAGACGATATGCGCCTCGCGCTCATGCTGTTTCGCGTTGAGCACTTCGTGCGCCACGCCTTCTTCGGTCAGCATCTTCGCCAGCAGCTCGGAGCTTTCGATCGAGGTGGTGCCGACCAGCACCGGCTGCCGCCGCGTGGCGCAGTCGCGCAGGTCCTCGGTGATGGCCTTGTACTTGTCCGCCTGCGTCAGGTGCACCAGATCGGCCATGTCCTTGCGCACCATCGGGCGATGCGTAGGGATGACCACGACTTCAAGTCCATAAATCTGCAGGAACTCAGGAGCCTCCGTATCCGCAGTACCTGTCATGCCCGACAGCTTCTTGTAGAGGCGGAAGTAGTTCTGGAAGGTGATCGAGGCGACCGTCTGGTTTTCCTCGCGCACCCGCACGCCTTCCTTGGCCTCGACGGCCTGGTGCAGGCCTTCGGACCAGCGGCGGCCCGGCATCGTGCGGCCGGTGAACTCATCGACGATGATCACTTCGCCACTGCGCACGATGTATTCCACATCGCGCTTGTAGATGGCATGCGCGCGCAGCGCGGCATTGAGGTGATGCATCAGGCGGATGTTGGCCGCGTCGTACAGGCTTTCGCCTTCGCGCAGCAGGCCGTGCTCGGACATCAACTGCTCGACGCGCTCATGGCCGGCTTCGGTGATGTGCACCTGCTTGGCCTTCTCGTCCACGGAATAATCGCCCGGGCCGTCTTCTTCCTTCTGCCGGATCAGCTGCGGCACCAGCTTGTTGATCGACAGATACAGCTCGGTGCTCTCGTCAGCCGGACCCGAAATGATCAGCGGCGTGCGCGCTTCGTCGATGAGGATGGAATCCACCTCGTCGACGATGGCAAAGGAAAGACCGCGCTGCACACGGTCTTCCAGCCGGTAAGCCAGGTTGTCGCGCAGATAATCGAAACCGAATTCGTTGTTGGTGCCGTAGGTGATGTCGCAGGCGTAGGCCGCGCGCTTCTCTTCTGACCCCTGTGAGTTGCGGATCACGCCGATCGTGAGTCCCAGGAAGCGGAACACGGGCGCCATCCAGTCCGCGTCGCGCTGCGCGAGGTATTCATTCACGGTGACGACATGCACGCCATCGGCGGGCAGCGCATTCAGATAGGCCGGCAGCGTGGCCACCAGCGTCTTGCCCTCGCCGGTACGCATCTCGGCGATGCGCCCTTCGTTGAGCGTCATGCCACCGATGAGCTGCACATCGAAATGCCGCATCTTCAGAGTACGCAGGGCCGCCTCGCGCACCACCGCAAAGGCCTCCGGCAGCAGCGAATCGAGGGTGGCACCACCTTTCAGCCGCTCGCGGAACTCCACGGTCTTGGCACCAAGCGCCTCATCGGACAGGGCCTGCAGCGCCGTCTCGAACTTCCCGGCCTGCGCCGCCAGAGCCCTATAGCCGCGAACGGTACGTTCATTGCGGCTGCCGAATACACGCGTCAGAAACTGGAGCACAGGCCCTTGAACCTCGGAGTAAGCGAAAAATCTACAGACGAAATTGCGGCGGGAAGGCTCGCATTCAAGCCCCCCGGACGATTAACAGGTCATTTTACGATAGATGCCCGCAGGCGGCTTGCCAGCGTGCAGAAGTGACGCCGGAAGGAGCTCTATGCGACCGCGCGGCCCTTCAGGGATCGATGAACGCCAGCGGATTCAGATGCGCGCCATTGCGCAGCACTTCGAAATGCACATGGGGACCGGTGGAACGCCCGGTGGAACCCATCAGCGCGATGGCCTGGCCGCGGGTGACGGTGTCGCCCACATTGACCAGCAGGCGCTGGTTATGGCCATAACGCGTTACGAATCCATTGCCGTGATTGATCTCGACCAGGTTGCCATAACCGCTGGCGACTTCCGCCCGCGTCACGACACCGGTGGCCACGGCCATCACCTGCGAACCCATGGCGCCGGCGAAGTCGATGCCCATGTGCACCGTCTCGCTGCCGTCGAAAGGATCCTGGCGACCGCCGTAATACGAGGAAATATAGCCCTGCAGCACCGGCCGGCCTTCGGGTCGGATGGCCTCGGTGAGGCTGCGCGAAAGAATCACGTTTTCCAGCGCCAGCAGCTGTGCATCGCGGTTTTCGAGCTTGTGCTGCATGTTGTCGAGCAGCAGCGTGAGGTCGGGGATCTGGGCGCTGATGCCGCTGCCCTCTTCCTCCGGACCACCGACGCCGGGCGTGGCATCGAAATTGAGCTCGCCGCTGTTGATGTTGGCCATCTGCGTCAGACGTTTGCCCAGCGCATCGAGGCGGATGACATGAGCATTGAGTTCGCCGACACGGATGGACATGGCGTCGACCCGGTCCTGCACCTGCTGGCGCAGGCTGCCGATCTCCTTCAGCTGCGACCGGCTGCTCAGGCCAGCCGCGCCCAGCCGCATGCCCAGCCCGAAGGTGCCCGCCAGCAGCGCCAGACCCAGCACGCCGGCGATGGCCAGCGTTACCGGATGCGTGAGGTGCAGGTGTCGGGCCTGCCCCAGGCGGCGGGAGAAAAATATCAGGTTCATTTAGTCTGGACGTAGGAGAAGTCCGACCGACTATGCCCAAGAAGCCTACCCGGCACAACCCGTCGCGCCGCGCCGACCGCACAGTTCAGAGTGCGGCGTCATTGTTGCGTCGCATCAGCCAAAAGTCCGGCGGCGCCATGCCCTCGCTGGACACGGCTGCGGCGGCGATTTCACTTATCGAACGGCTGCGCGCCCGCTTGCCGGCGGAGCAGCGCACACACCTTATAGAGGTCCTGGAAAAGCCTGGCGAACTGGTCCTTTTCACGGACTCCGCAGTCTGGGCAGGAAGGCTCAAGCTGGCGGTGAACGACCTGGCCGAGATCGCCGCTGGCCGACGCCAGGTGGTACGCGTGATGCCGCGCGAGGGCTATCGCAGGTAAGCTGCTCGCGCCTGATTTAAAAAACCAAATCGATTGGGGGTTCTGACATGAAGCGCATCCTTCTGTGTGGATCGGTGCTGGCTGCGATGACTGCAACCGCGGGTGCCGCGCAGTCGCAGGCACCAACGGCTCACAACACTGCCGCGGCCTGCAGCGCGCTGGCCAGCGCTGTGTTTGCGCAGACGCAGGTGAAAAGCGCCGCAGTGGTCCCCGCTGCCAATGGCTTGCCCGCCTACTGCGAAGTGCAGGGAATAATCCGTCCAGTGCCCGGATCGGAAATCGGCGTCGTGTATCGCCTGCCGGAAAACTGGAACCGCAAGGTGCTGGCACTGGGCGGCGGCGGCTGGATGGGCAACATCACGTTGCAGACTGCAAGCGAAGGCCTGGGTCGCGGCTATGCCACGCTGCAGACCGATGCCGGACACACCACCGGCGCAGGTTTCGATGCATCGCCGTGGGCCATCAAATCCGATGGCAGCGCCAACCGGCCTGCGCTCGAGGATTTCTCGCATCGGGCCATTCACCTGATGACCGTGCGCGGCAAGGAAGTAGTGAAGACTTTCTACGGCGCCACACCCAGTCGCGCGTATTACCAGGGCTGTTCCACCGGTGGCCGCATGGGCCTGATGGAAGTGCAGCGTTATCCGGACGATTTCGACGGCGTGATTGCCGGTGCGCCGGTTTATACGCTGCAGACCCAGACCAGCGCGCAGCTGCGCTCACTGGCATTCCTGGCGCCTGGTGCGCGTATGCAACCGCAGCACCTGGCGCTGGTGAACAAAGCCGTGCTGGCGGCCTGCGATGCGACGGACGGCAAGGCCGATGGTGTGGTGCGGGACCCGCGCGCCTGCAACTTCAATCCGGCGACGCTGGCCTGTGCCAGTGGGCAGGCAACGGACAGCTGCCTGGTTCCGGCGCAGATCGATGCACTGCGCAAGGCCTATGCCGGGGTGAAGATGGCCAGCGGCGCCGTTGCCGCCTATCCGCTCGACGCGGGCGGCGAGACAGGCTGGTCGCGATTCATTCCGGCGACTTCCGCCGGTGATCCGGGCGGCAACAGCGGTGGCATGCATGCGCTGCGCGGACCGTTGCTCGGCGACCCCGCCTTCGACATGAACAGCTTCAACGCAGAGTCGGTCGGCAAGGTGCGCTGCAGCTGGCTGGCCGGTGTGTATGAAGCGAAGGACGCGAACATTGCGCCGTTCGTGCGCAAGGGCGGCAAGCTCATCCTCTGGCATGGCTTCAGTGATCCGGGTCCGAGCGCGCGCGGCACGGTCGAATACTACGAGGCCGCGCTCAAGGCGACACCGGGTGCAAGCGCCACGACGCGCCTCTTCCTCGCGCCCGGAGTCGCACATTGCGGCGGTGGCACGGGCCCTGACCGCATCGACTGGCTGACCGCACTGGACAACTGGGTGGAGAAAAACCAGGCTCCGCAGGAACTGCCGGCGACCAAGGCGGGATCCACGCTGGCGTGGAATGTCTGCGCCTATCCGAAGTTGCCCACGGGCGCGGCGGACGGCACGTATTCCTGCAAGTAGGCCGGCTGTGAAGAGGACCTAGTACGGGTCCTCTTCGTCTTCATCATCCTCTGCATCGTTCCGTGGCTCGCGGATGTCCCCGTAGTCGATGGGCACATCGGCCGGAGAAGCAAACTCCGCGATCTCCCAGGCATCCGGCTGTGCAAGCAGCTCACGCAGCAGCTTGTTGTTGAGCCCGTGCCCGGACTTGAAGCCGCTGAACTCCCCGATGATGCTGTGCCCCAGCAGATACAGGTCGCCGATGGCATCGAGGATCTTGTGTCTGACGAACTCGTCCTGGTAACGCAGGCCGTCTTCATTCAGCATCTTTGAATCGTCGAGCACGATGGCATTGTCGAGCGTGCCACCCAGCGCGAGATTGTGGGTGCGCAACGTCTCGAGGTCGCGCATGAAACCGAAAGTGCGGGCGCGCGCCACTTCCTTCATATACAGCGTGGACGAGAAGTCCATCGAGGCGCTGGAAAGGTTGCGCTTGAACAGCGGGTGGTCGAATTCGATCTCGAAATTGACGCGAAAACCGGGATGCGGATCGAAGCGCGCCCATTTGTCGCCGTCGCGCACTTCGACGCGCTTCAAAATCCGGGCGAAGCGTTTGGGTTCAGCCTGCTCTTCTATTCCCGCCGACTGCAGCAGGAACACGAAGGGGCCCGCGCTGCCATCCATGATGGGCACTTCGGCTGCGCTGAGATCGACCACGGCATTGTCGATGCCAAGCCCGGCGAACGCGGACATCAGATGTTCAATGGTGGAAACGCGCATCTCGCCCCGCCGCAGTACGGTGCCCATGCGGGTGTCTCCCACATTCGTGGCAAGGGCAGAAATGCCGATGGAGCCGGCCAAGTCGGTGCGCCGAAAGACGATGCCGGAATTCGCTGGCGCAGGATGCACGGTCATCGTGATCTGCGAGCCGCTGTGCAGACCCACGCCTGCCGCACTGATGCTGTTTCTGAGTGTGCGTTGACCAAACATCTGCAGCAAGGCAAAAACTACGGTAGCCGGTGAGTGCGGCTACCGTAGCACAACGCAAAGCGCTTCGAATCAGCCGGCCGCGGCCATAGACAGCATTACTGCCACGGCCAGCTGGATTTCCTTCAGTCCGCCTGGCGACGCAGGAACGCCGGGATGTCCAGCAATTCCTCATCCACCGGTGCATGCCGCACGCCATCGCCCACTGCGCGTGCAAAGCGCTGCACAGCCGGCTTGTCGAGGTCCGCGTAGTCGGTGGCAACCGGGGCCAGGGCAGGAGCAGGACGACGGACTGCACGGGCGCCACCGCTGTCGCGTGAATTTACGGCCTCGCGCGCAGGTTCACGGTATGCAAAGCCTTCCCGACCACGGCTGGGCTGGGCAGTGCGGTTCAGGCCAGTGGCCACCACGGTGACGCGCAACTCATCCTTCATCTCCGGATCGATCACCGTGCCCACCACCACGGTGGCTTCGTCGGACGCGAATTCCTTGACGATGGAACCGACTTCCTGGAACTCGCCGATGGACATGTCCATGCCGGCGGTGACGTTGACCAGGATGCCATGCGCATCGGCCAGATCCACGTGCTCGAGCAGTGGTGACGACACCGCGGATTCAGCAGCGGCACGGGCACGGCCTTCGCCGCGCGCGCTGCCACTGCCCATCATCGCCATGCCGGTTTCGGACATCACCGTGCGCACATCGGCAAAGTCGACGTTGATCAGGCCCGGACGGGTGATCAGCTCGGCGATGCCCTGCACAGCGCCCTGCAGCACCTGGTTGGCCGACTTGAACGCATCGAGCAATGTGGTGGAGGCACCCAGCACCGTCAGCAGCTTCTGGTTCGGGATGGTGATCAGCGAGTCGACATATTTCGACAGTTCGGCGATGCCATTGTCGGCAGCACGCGAACGCTTGCCACCTTCCATTTCGAACGGCCGCGTCACGACGGCGACCGTCAGGATGCCCAGCTCCTTGGCCAGCTGCGCAACAACGGGTGCTGCGCCAGTGCCAGTGCCGCCACCCATGCCGGCGGTGATGAACAGCATGTCGGCGCCATCGATCATCGAGATCAGGCGTTCACGATCTTCCAGGGCGGCCGCACGGCCTACATCCGGATTGGCGCCTGCGCCCAGGCCCTTGGTGATGTCGCTGCCGATCTGCAGCGAAGTCTTGACCTTCGAGTGCTTGAGCGCCTGCGCATCGGTGTTGATGCACATGAACTCCACGCCCTCGATACCCGAAGTCACCATGTGCGTGACTGCGTTGCCGCCGCCGCCGCCCACTCCGATGACCTTGATTACAGCGTTCTGGCTGTATGCGTCCATTACTTCAAACATGGCTGTCAGCTCCTCACTTTGAAAACGAAAACGGAAATCGGAAAATCAGAAATTGCCTTTAAACCAAGACTGCATGCGGTCGAAAATTCCCTGCACGTTGTTGGACAGGGCACGCCCCCGCGCCGCACCCTGCGTGTTTTCGCGCGCGTGGAGCAGCAGCCCCACCGCGGTTGAATAGATCGGGTTCTGCACCACTTCGGCCAGTCCCTTGACCTGCTGCTGCGGCAATCCCAGCCGCACCGGCATGTGGAAGATCTCTTCGGCCAGATCGATCGCGCCTTCCATGCGCGCACTGCCGCCGGTGAGCACGATGCCGGCGGCGATCACTTCCTCGAAGCCACTGCGGCGCAGTTCATCGCGGATCAGGCCGAACAGCTCTTCGTAGCGCGGCTCGACCACTTCTGCCAGCGTCTGGCGTGCGAGACGGCGCGCCGGACGATCGCCGACGCTCGGCACTTCGATGCTTTCATCCGCGTTGGCCAGTTGCGACAGCGCGCAGGCGTAACGGACCTTGATGTCCTCGGCGTAGTGCGTCGGCGTGCGCATCGACACGGCGATATCGTTGGTGACCTGATCACCGGCGATCGGAATCACCGCCGTGTGACGGATGGCGCCATGCGAGAACACCGCAAGGTCGGTGGTGCCACCGCCGATATCCACCAGGCATACGCCCAGTTCTTTTTCGTCGTCGGTCAGGCAGGCGTGACTGGACGCCAGCTGCTCGAGCACCACGTCCTCGACCGTGAGGCCGCAGCGCTGCACACACTTGATGATGTTCTGCGCCGCGCTGTCGGCACCGGTGACGATGTGCACCTTGGCCTCCAGCCGCACGCCGGACATGCCGATGGGATCGCGGATGCCCTCCTGGCCGTCGATGATGTATTCCTGCGGCAGCACATGCAGGATGCGCTGGTCGGCAGGGATAGCGACTGCCTTGGCGGCGTCGATAACGTGCGTGACGTCAATTTCGCTTACCTCGCGATCGCGGATCGCGACCACACCATGCGAATTCAGGCTGCGCACATGACTGCCGGCGATACCGGCGAACACCGAATGTATCTCGCAGCCGGCCATGAGCTCGGCTTCCTCGACGGCGCGCTGGATGGACTGCACGGTGGACTCGATGTTCACCACCACGCCCTTCTTCAGGCCACGCGACGGATGCGAGCCGAGACCCACCACCTCAATGGAACCGTCCAGGCCGATCTCGCCCACCAGCGCCACCACCTTGGAGGTGCCGATATCGAGGCCGACAATCAGCGACCGGTCATTGCGCCTAGCCACGTTTCACCTCACCTGCACCCGCCCGCCAGCCGATGGCGAAGCCATTGGCGTACCGCATGTCGACATACGCGATCTCGGTGGCACGGCTGGCCACGATGCGCACTGCAGCCACCATGAACCGGTCGAACCTTTCGTCCACCAGCATGCGGCCCAGCCGCAGGCGCACGCCGTTGTCCAGCGCCAGTTCCCAGGCGCCGCGCTCGTCCATGCGCAGCTGCGCCAGGCGCATGCCGGCTTCGACCAGACGCGGCTGCGCGGCGAGATAGCGCTGCGTCATCTGCGCTTCGAAGCCTGGCGGACCAATCAGTTCCGGCAGCTCGGCCGGGATGTGGCGCGAGTCGTGCACGAATACTTCACCACGCGTATTGAGCAGGCCCGACTCACCCCAGCGTGCCACCGGCGTCTGCTCGATCACCTGTACATGCAGGCCGCGTGGCCAGCTGCGCGCGACGCTGGCGCGATCGACCCAGGGAATCTGTTTAACGGCGAGGCTGATGGCAGCCAGATCCACGCCCACCATGCCCTGTCTGCCCACGGCACCGCGTACAGCCTTTTCCACATCGAGTGGCAGCACGCGCTGGAATCGGCCGGAGATCGCAACGCGCTCGACCGGCTGATCCAGCGCCAGGCGCACGCCGAACACCACGACGACAACGGCCAGCAGCACGGCTCCGGCGGGCGTCCACCGCCGCCAGTTGATCGCAGGCAGCCGCAGCGACAGGCCTTTCGACTCCTTGCGGCGATTGCGGACGCGGGTATTGCGACGCCAGAACATTAGGCGCTGCTCCCGCTGTACTGCCGCACGAAGCTGGTTTCCAGCACCTGCCAGCACAGCTCGTCGAAATCGATGCCGGCGGCACGCGCCGCCATCGGCACCAGGCTGTGATCGGTCATGCCGGGCACGGTATTGATCTCGAGCAGCAGCGGGCGGCCGGTGTGATCCGCCATGAAGTCGACGCGGCCCCAGCCTTCCGCACCAACGGCGTCGAAGGCAGCCAGCGCCAGGCTTGCCATGTGGGCTTCGGCCTGCGCGGAGAGTCCCGCCGGGCAGTGATACTTCGTATCGTTGCGCTTGTACTTGGCTTCGTAGTCGTAGAACGCGTTGGCTGCCTCGATGCGGATTGCCGGCAGCACGCGACGGTGGAGCACGGCAACGGTGTATTCGGCTCCGGTGATCCACTTCTCCGCAAACACCACGTCGTCCACGGCCGCAGCAGCGCGATAGGCCGGCTCCATTTCCGCCGCAGTGGTTACCTTCGACATGCCGACACTGGATCCCTGCGTGGCAGGCTTCACGATCAGCGGCAGACCAAGACGCTCCAGCGCTGGCACACAATCGCCCACCGTACGCAGTACTGCAGAGTCCGCCGTCATCACGCCCATCGCCGCAGCCAGGCGCTTGGTGCGCAGCTTGTCCATGCCAAGCGAGGAACCCAGCACTCCACTACCTGTGTAGGGAAGGCCAAGTAACTCCAACGCGCCCTGCACGCTGCCGTCTTCACCACCCGGTCCATGCAGCACGATGCAGGCGCGATCGAAGCCGCGCTTGCGCAGATCCCACAGCGACTCATCCCGCGGATCGACACCGGTGGCGTCGATGCCACGACGCTTCAGTGCGGCGAGCACGGCCGCGCCGGATATCAGCGAAATCTCGCGCTCCGTGGAAGCGCCGCCATACAGCACGGCTACCTTGCCGAACTCGCTGGCCCCGGTAATGCGCCGCATGCGGGCGCGATCATATGAGAGCTTCATCAGGCGGCCTCTCCGACAATGCGACACTCGGGAGTAAGGCGCCGGCCATGCTGGCGCTCCACTTCCCGCTGCACCTGTTCGATCAGTGATTCGATATCGCGCGCCGTGGCGGCGCCTTCATTCAGGATGAAATTGGCATGCTTGGTGGAGACCACCGCGCCGCCAATGCGCAGACCTTTCAGGCCCGCAGATTCGATCAGACGCGCGGCGTGATCGCCGGCGGGATTGGTGAATACCGAGCCGCAACTCCATTCACCGATCGGCTGCGTCTGCTTGCGCCGGTCAAGCAGCGCGCGCGTATCCGCCTCCGACGAGCCGGTCTCGAAGTGGAACTCGGCGCCCAGGAACCATTCGTCGTTCGCGGGTGCGTCGACGTGCCGGTAACTGGTGCGGTATTCACCCGCCGCACGCTGCCGCACCGCGCCGCTGCGATCGATGGTCTCGACGTGGCGCACCTGCCGCCAGGTCTCACCAGCGAATGCGCCGGCGTTCATCGCCAGTGCACCACCCACGGTGCCGGGAATGCCCGTAAAGAATTCCGCCGGACCCAGATCCCAGCGCGCGCACTGGCGCGCCAGCTTCGCGCAGGGCACGCCGGCCTCGGCAAACACCTCCCGCTCACCACGGCGCTCCAGTGCGGTCAGTGCATCGCGCGTCGCAATCACAACGCCGCGCACCCCGCCGTCGCGCACCAGCAGATTGCTGCCGAGGCCCAGCCACAGCAGCGGCACCGCAGGTGGCAGCACCTTCAGGAAGGCCACCAGGTCCTGCCGGTCACGCGGCATGAAGAACATATCGGCCGGTCCGCCGACATGCCAGGAGGTGTGGCGCGACAGCAGTTCGCCGCAACGCACCCGTGCCGCAAATTCCGCCGGCAGCGTGAAGTTCATGCCGCACCACCGGCGACACGCAGCGCATCCAGCTGGGGTGCGAGATCATGCGCAGCGGCACTGATGCTGCCGGCACCCATCATCGCGATCACATCGCCGGCACGCAGCAGACCGTTCAGCGCGGCGGGAATCTCTTCGACGCTGGGCACGAACACCGGCTCGACCTTGCCGCGACCGCGCACCGCACGGCAGATGGCGCGGCCGTCGGCGCCTTCGATATGCGCTTCGCCGGCGGCATAGACCTCGGTGACGAACAGCGTGTCGGCCTGCGACAGCACGCGCGCGAAATCATCCATCAGGTCACGGGTACGCGAGAAGCGATGCGGCTGGAACACGAGCACGATGCGACGGCCGCTGTATGCCTGACGCAGGGCGTCAAGCGTCGCAGCGATCTCCGTTGGATGGTGGCCGTAGTCATCCACCACCACGATCTCGCCATCTGCCAGGCGCAACTCACCGACCACCTGCAGGCGGCGGTCGATGCCCTGGAAGCCGGACAGCGCCCGCTGGATCGCGCCGTCGTCGATGCCGAGATCGGTGGCAACGGCAATGGTGGCAAGGGAGTTCAGGACGTTGTGCAGCCCGGGGAGGTTGACGGTGACGTCGAGTACATCGGCGCGGCCTCTGCGGATGATCCTGAACTTGCGACCTTGCTGCCGCAGGTG
>JANPGU010000274.1:0-7216 GCA_031424095.1 Gammaproteobacteria bacterium | reverse complement strand
TTCTGCGCCTCGTCGACGATCAGGACTGCCCTTCTGCCGGCCGCGTATTCGCGCAGCAGGAAGTCGACGAAGGCCTGATGCAGAGACACAACATCCTGGCCGCCGTGTTCGATGCCGAACGCCATACAAACCCAGCGCAGCAGATCGTCGGCGTCACGCGCCATGGTGTTCAGCATACCCACGGTCACTTCATCGTGGATCGATGCCAGCAGTTGTCGCACCAGCAACGTCTTGCCTGAACCCACCTCGCCGGTCAGCACGCAAAAACCTGCGCCGCTCTGCACACCATATCGCAACATGGTCAACGCAAAGCCGTGCTGTTTCGAGAGATACAGGAAGGCAGGATCCGGGGTGAGCGCGAATGGGCGTTCCCGCAGCTTGTAAAACTGCTCGTACATGGAATCAGTACGCGTCCTGCGGTTCGCGCGATCCGTTGAGCACGCTTCCCACGATCGGAAGGTCACGCAGCAGTTCCATGCTGCGCATGAGGTCATCCCGCTGCGTACGTCCCTCGCCCACCACCATGAGGCCGGCCTGCACGCTGCGCGAGAACGCGAGCGCATCGTCGGTGAGCAGGATGGGCGGCAGGTCGAAGATGATTACGCGGTTGGCGTACCGGGCGCGCAGTTCCGCCACGAGGCGGGCGGCACGCTCCGAAGTCAGCAGTTCCGACGAATGCTCTACCATCGCGCGTGCCGGCAGCAGCGCCAGGCGTTCATAGCCTGCGACGCGCAGGATGGCTTCTTCCACCGGGCGGCCGTCCTGCAGGCAGTCTTCTATGCCGAGCCGCGGCTCGATGCCCAGCCGCCGATGCACGCTGGGGTTGCGCAGATCCATGTCTACCAGCAATGCCGTGCGCCGCTGGTCGGCCGCGATCGCAATGGCGAGGTTGATGGCGGTGAGCGTCTTGCCGGCGGCCGCCGCGGGACTGATGACGGCCAGCGTATTGGCCTGCAACTGATCCAGGCGGCGTAACACCTGTGTGCGCAGCAGCTTGTAGGCGGCACCGTTCTCACCGCCCGCATTGGGCGGCAATATGTGTTCGCGCTCCATCCGCGCTTCGTCCAGCTGCACGATCGGCGCAAAGAATGTGGCGGTTTGAGCGGCGTGGTCCTCTTCCGACGCCGACCTTGGAGGCTCGCGTGACTCAACCTGTGGCACGGCGGCAAGGTGCGACTCGCGTTGTCTTGCGGCCAACTCCATGGCGCGCGAAATTCTCTCCATGCTCATGGTCAGGCTCCGAGGCGACGCATGACGATGGCCCACAGAACGTCCAAAGGCCGATACAGGACATGGATGCCGACAATTGCTATGACTACCGTGGCCAATGATCCGGCCAGCGCGTAGCGCTGCCGCCGCAGGCGGACGGCTTTCTGTCCGGAATTTTCTATCCATGGGATCACGGCCAGGGGTGCCACCGTCAGCAGATTCGCGAGGTCCTGGCGGCCGCGGATACTGGAGTCGAGTGCTTCCAGCAGCGCCGCGATTCCGCCCGAGAAGGCGAGCGCGAGCACCAGACCCAGCACCAGCAGCAGCTGCCGGTTCGGGCTGGTCGGTTCCTCTGGCGCCAGCGGTGGCTCTATCAAGGTAAAGCGTTCGCCCTTGCGCCCTTCCTCAAGGTTCTGCGCGAGCTGGGCTTCCATCTGCTTCTGCCGTACTTCGCGATATTTAAGCTGTTCGTTGTCCAGATCACGCAGCAGTGCAGCATAGTCCCGTTCAATACCCGGGCTGCTCGCCAGGCGGCCTTCAAAATCTGCAGTCCGAGCCGCGAGTTCTTCCCTTTGCCGCAGCAGCGCACTGCGCTCGTTGACCGTCGCTTCACGCTGCGCACTGATCTGGATGTAGGCGGGATTGTCCGGCGCATCCTGTGGCCTCGCAGCCTCAGGTGCACCGGCAGTCGGCGCAGAGAGTGTTGCGACAAGCCGCTCCAGACGTCGCACATCGGGATGATCTGGTGCATAACGCTTGCGGGCAACCGCAAGCTCGCCCTGCGCGTCGGTCAACTGGCGTGCACGCTCGTTGTCGACGGGTGCGCTGGTGCCACCTGCCTCCATGCCATCAATCTCGCGTTTGAGGCGTACCACATCAGGATGATCGACTGCGTAGATCGCACTGACGCGTGCGTACTCCGAACGCAGTACCTTGAGCCGGTCAGGTGGCGACATGACCCGATCACCGGTCGAGGTATAGACAGAAGCGGCCTTGTTGATCTGCGCTAGCTGCGCGTCCAGATAGACGATCTGCTGATCGAGCGCCGAAATGCGTGTCTCGACCGTGCGCCGGTCGTCATCGGCTCGGTTCAGCAACTGGATATTGAGACTGCCGTGCTCGGGAAGATTCTCGACATGCTTCGATTTGAAATCCGCGACCTTGCTTTCCAGCGTAGCGATATTCAGGCCTAGCTTGTTCGATTCTTCGGTGAGGAAGGTCGCGGCTTGCTCCGTCAGCTGTTTTCGACTCTGCAGATTCTCTTTCAGGAACAGCGACGAGAGCTCATTGGCCACGCGCGCCGCGGTATCTGGCGAGCGGCTGGAATAGCCGAGCGAGAAGGCAATAGTGGCCTGCACCGGCCGACCCTGCCGAGGGTCGATCACGTCGGCGCTGATGGTCCGAAAGGAAATATCCGTGCGCAGCTTCTCGATGATTGTTTCGCGACCCTTGCGCTTGCGTTCTTTTGCGTAGAGATCGTAATTCTGGACGATACGCAGCAAGTTCTCAGTGGTCATTACGCGTTGCGAAATAACCTGGATCCGCTGATCGGCATAGCTGGAGATCGTTGTACGTACGAGATCCGACGGCACTTCCTGCTGCTCGATGAGTATCGTGCCGGTCGAGACGTAGGTTGCCGGCCACAGGAACGCAACCGCAACCGCAACAATCAACGTCAGCATGAAGGCAATGAGCATGGCGCCACGACGGCGGCGCAGAATCGAACCCAGATTGAGTGATGGCGCTGTTTCAGACGCCGTCCGCGAAACATTAGAAGACATGGTTCTTTCCGTTCCAGCGAATACCCAGGGCAACATCAACGCCCGAAGCGAGCACACCATTGAAACTCTGCTTCTGGGCGGAATATCCGGCGCGCAGATCCGTTGACCACTGCGGCGAAGCAGACCAGTTCAAACCTGCTTCCGCCCGGCTATAGCGGACGTCGTCAAATGCGAAACCCAGGGCACCGGCGATATTGCGGCTGCGCAGATAGCGCGCGCCCATCGTGCCCGTCAGGTGCTCCGTGAATTCTCTGCGCAGCTGCAGCGCCAACGAATCGCGCCGCGTAAGATAGCCCCGGCCGGTGGGTGCAATGGACCTGTCGACAGAGAGGGAGACTGCCCCATACAGCGCAGTGCGAGCGATGTCGAGACTGAAGTTTTCGCCGCTTTCGGTGGCACGGGCTCCCCGAGTCCAGGCCGGACCTGCAGCCAACGTGAGACTCCAGCGTTCGCTGATACTGCGCTTGTATTGCAGCAAGGCGCTCGCGTCATGGATGTTGGCCGGCGAGTTTGCGACTTGCAGCTGACTGGCGCGCAGCACGACGCCAATGGAATCCTGCTCGGAACGGCGCCAGGTATTGGTCAATCCGGCAGACAGATAGCGATAGTCGACCAGAGCACTGTTCGACGACGGATAGAAGTCGCTCTGCCACTGCATCAGCATCGTGGTCGACCAGCGCTCGCTGAGTTGCCAGCTTGGCTGCAGCTGCGCGCCTGCTGATTCGTGTCGATCGCCGACACGCGTCTCGCCGGAGGTTCCAAGCTCGCTGGTAAGAGTGGTATCGCGCGTGGCCGAGGCCACCGCGGCCCAGGAGAAACGCTCGGTGACCGCATGTTGCAACGACATGTTCATACGCAGGTCCGACCGGTTCAGGCTCCGGTCCTCCTGGTATTGCCGGCGCGCCGCGGACGAGTTGAGCATCAGGTTCGTCGTCTCGGTTTGCCTTTCGAGGTTCAGGCCGAGATCGGCGGCAATGGCTTGCTGATCATTCGCGGTCGCAAGCAAGAATCGGGGATTGGATTCGCCTACGACCGAGGTGCTGAACGAAGGCGCAATCCGCCACACAGCAGCCTGGACGAAGGATCCCGCTGTTGCAGTCAACACGGCAATTACTGCAACCCGGAGAATCACGGCACGACTACCGTATCCCCACTACGCAGAAGAACGTTCTGCTCGAGACGGTGGCCCTTCGCCACATCGTCATAGCGGACCCGGATCACCGTCTGCTTGCCAGCCTCGCGCCGCAGCACGCGTATGTCATTGGTTTCCGCAAAGGGCGTGGCGCCTCCGGCCATCGCCAGGGCCTGCATGACGTCCAGGGGACGGTTGAGCAGGAAGTCGCCAGGCCGATTCACCTTGCCCACGACGTAGATGCGATTCCCGGTAGTGGCCTTGACCGCTACAGTGACTACCGGGTCGGGGATGAATTTGCGCAACCTTTCATCCAGCGCACGCCGCAGGTCTTCAACGGTGCCACCGGCCGCGACCAGATCGCCTGCAAGCGGAAAGCTCACGCCGCCATCTGGTCGCACGACAACCTCCGACTCGAGTTCCTTCTCTTTCCACACCGCAATGGTCAGTACGTCGCCGGACTGGATGCGATAAGCATCCGCCTCATCGGCCAGAACGTTGTGGCTGAAACCGGCGAGCAGTGCCAGGAAGGCAGCGAAGCTGCGCCGGCGAACGAATGGGAAGCTGGTCAACATCTCAGTATGAGAACTCATTTGTATTACGACTCGATTGCACAACTGCAATCCGCTTCCGGCCGGCGCCGGAGCAGCAGACGCACTGTCAAATCAGGCGGTGACTGCGAGCTGGCGCCGGCGGGAACGCGCGGCCAAGGCTGCCATGCCGGACAGCAACATCCAGCCGGCAGCCGGCAGTGGCACCTGGCCCACCTTGGGGGTGAACTGCATATCGAAGCGGTAGGCGCCGAACTTGTATATACCAGCCGCCACCGCATAGATGCCGGTGGTGAACCGCTCGTCCTTGGCAACCTCGAAAATCGACTGGCCGTAGCCGGTCATGCGCAGGGCTTCGCGGCCCGTAAACGAGATCGTGGTGGTCAGGGACGCAAGCAGGTCTCCCCAGGGAACCTCGTACAGGGTCAGGGTGACCGTGCCCGCCTGGGAGCTCGAGAACTCGGTCAGCTGCATGTTGGTGCCCAGCACCGAGAAGGTCGGATTTGCATGAACGCCCGCCGGGTCGATCATCTCGGCATGCAATGCGCCGGAAATCATTACGGAGAGCAGAGCGGCTGCAAAAGTGGCGACGCGCGTACGAAAGTTCATGACCGGGCTCCTGGTTGCAAAAGGACCGCGGCTGCGGCGTCGGGGATTTCATGCGTGGTGGAGTTGCTGCTGACCAGTGAGAGCCGCGCGAAGCGTTGTTGCAGGCTGTTCATCGCCAACAGCTGCACATCGGCGCGGTGCACATGCAGCTCTGGCGGTGCCCCTTCATTGATGAGGGCTTCCATTTCACTGGCGTCCAGATCCAGATAGCGCATCAGGTCGGCACCGGCGTCCTTCAGCACAGGAAACAGATCGCGACCCTTCAGGTCGCCCTCGTGGAGTGGCGCCAACCGCTCCAGCGTGGTTTTCAATGCGTAACGGATGACGTCCGAGTTGCGGGCACCCAGGCGCCGCGACAACTTGCGCAGGTTGCGCATGTCAGCTCCACTGAGCCGGATCGAAATCGCCTGCTTGCGCCCTTCCATTGCCTGCCACTCCCGCCCACTGAACTTAGTGTGGTGAGAGCGTGAACTGTGCACGTGACAGACTGCTTACTGATTTTTTACGCGCCAGCACTCCCGGCGGAGAGTCCACCCGGACCTCCGCTAATTGGGTATGCCTGCAATTTTTCATCGCACCGCCCGCGCGAATTTTCTCGCGCGATTCAGCGGCTCGCGTTTTTTGCGCAGCAAGCTTCGCGTCCGCACATTGAATTTCTGTGAAGATTATGTGAAGCAACTTACGGAATATGTAAGTAATACAGGTGCTTGCGCGAATACCTTAGAACTACGATCAGATATTCATATTGATGCCAAACGTAATGCGCGGAACGGCAACGCGTGCAGTCGATCGCCGCGCCGGTGCGCGAAAGCTTCAACGACGCTGGGAAAGCCTGGTCCGGAGCCGGACTCAGGCAGGAGATATCAGCGCTTTACGCCCGCGGCAGGCATCCGGTTGTCTTCGGCTGACCCACGATAGCCGTCAACCAGATTCTCAAGTTCCACTCGCTTGAGCCGGGTGAACGGTTCACGGCGGGCCAGAGAGGACCAGAACCCGTCATCTTCCAGCTTGCCCAGCACTTCGCCATTCAATGCGTAAAGTTTGGCATTACGATCCGTGCACACCGTCAATTCCTGCTCGCGCTGCGCGAGCGACTGCGTCTTGGTGGCACGATCCGTCTCGACTTCCCGCATGGTGCCGGCGGCCTCGCGGAAACGGGTCACCAGCTCCTCGACGCGTTGCTTCTCGCGTGCAACATCGCCTTCCAGGCGGGCGTTGTCAGCCTGTGCGCGTGCGAGCTCGGACTCGGCGCCACGGGTCCGCTGCACGACGCCTTCCTGTGTCTTCTTGAGCGTATCGCGCTCCTTGCGTGCCGCTTCAAGCTCAGCCTTCAGCTTCGACATCTCTGCCTGCAACTGCGTACGCTCAGAGGCGAGCTGCTGCAATTGCTGCATGGCTTGCGCATTGGCGCTGCTGGAACCACCCGAACGGGCCGTTTGCGCAAACCCGGGCGTTGCAGAAGTAACCAGGATTGCGCTGATCAGCAGGATCGCGGGAGATTGCATGGACAGATCCTCGCTGGTCAGAAGCTGGCTGTCAGGTCGATCTGCAGCACGTCGATGCCCAGTGGCGGCCCATCGATCGCGCGGCCGGACATGTACTTGATGCGTCCCATGACCAGCGGCGTGACGCTGTAATCAAGCCCGAAGTAGTAACCCTTGGCGTCGGTACCGCCGAGCCGGAAATCCGAGTCCGTGAATGCATCGAGCACGGCATCGCGTTGCACATGGCGGTAACCGAGCACCGCGCGCCAGGCATTCGCACTGGCCATGGTGACCGAGCCGATTCCCACTTCGGCCTGATAGCCCACATTGCGGCGCTGGATTGGAAACCCCATGCGGGCTTGAACTTCCGCTGCGTCGTAGCCGATGTTCTGTACATAGTCGCCAGCAACAGTGGCCTTCAATGTGGCACCCAGGCGCTTTTCGAACGAC
>JANPGU010000273.1:0-2134 GCA_031424095.1 Gammaproteobacteria bacterium | reverse complement strand
GCCTCATCTACGAAGGTCGCGGTGATTCCTTCAATCCCGAGAAGGCGCGCTACGCGCAGACGACCAAGCTGCGCACGCTGGCCGATGTCATGCCGGGCGCGGATGTGTTTCTGGGCTGCTCCACCGGCGGCGTGCTGACGCAGGATATGGTCAAGGGCATGGCGGACCAGCCGATCATCCTGGCGCTGGCGAACCCGGAACCGGAAATCCGGCCGGAACTGGCGAAAGCGGTGCGTCCGGATTGCATCATCGCAACGGGCCGTTCGGATTATCCGAATCAGGTCAACAACGTCCTGTGCTTCCCTTACATCTTCCGCGGCGCGCTGGATTCGGGCGCGACCAAGATCACGGCGGCAATGAAGCTGGCCTGCGTGAAGGAGATCGCAGATCTCGCCAAGGCGGAGATCAGTGAGGAAGTGGCCAGCGCGTACGCGGGGCAGGAACTGGCGTTCGGCAAGGAATACATCATTCCGAAGCCCTTCGATTCACGGCTGATCCTGCGCATCGCGCCGGCGGTGGCTGCTGCGGCGGCGGCATCGGGCGTTGCGACGCGACCAATCGAAGACATGGAGGCCTATCGCACGCAGCTGGCGCGCATGTTCTCCTCCGGCGGCATGCTGACGCGGCCGGTATTCGGCGCGGCGCGCGCATCGCCGCGCAAGCGCATTGCTTTTGCCGAAGGCGAAGACGAACGCGTGCTGCGCGCGGCGCAGATTGCACTGGATGAAGAGCTGGCGACACCCATCCTGGTGGGGCGTCCCTCGATCATCGAAGCGCGCATCACGAAGGCGGGGCTGCGCATGAAACTGGGCCAGGATGTGGTCTGCGTGAATCCGGATGACGATCCGCGCTTCAAGCAATACTGGCAGGCTTATCACCGCATCATGGGTCGGCGCGGTGTGAGCCCTGAGGCGGCGAAGGCGGCAGTGCACCGTTCGACCACCACCATTGCCACATTGATGGTCTCGCTGGGTGACGCGGATGGCATGCTCTGCGGACTGCAGGGTCGCTTCGATGCACACCTGGAGAACATCCGCGATGTGATCGGGTTGCGCAGCGGTGAGACGGCACTGGCGACATTGAACGGCCTGGTGATCGACAAGCGCACCCTGTTCATCGCTGACACCTACGTGAACGAGACGCCGTCTGCCGAGCTGCTGGCCTGCATTGCATTGCAGGCCGTGCGCGAAGTGCGCCACTTCGGCCTGATTCCGAAAGTCGCTTTCGTGTCGCACTCGAACTACGGCTCGTCGCGCCGTGATTCGGCGCGTCGCATTCGCGAAGCCTATGAAATCTTCACCCGCCAGAACCCGGACGTGGAATGCGACGGCGAGATGCACGGCGATGCCGCTCTTTCCGAGGTGATCCGCAAGGGCAACCTGATGGACAGCAAGCTCACGGGCGAAGCGAACATCCTGATCTGCCCGAACATCGACGCGGCCAACATCCTCTTCAATGTTCTGAAGGCGGTTGGCGGCGATGGCACCACGGTCGGTCCGATCCTGATGGGTGTCGCAAAGCCGGCGCACGTATTGACGCCGTCCTCCACGGTGCGGCGAGTGCTCAACATGACGGCCCTGACCGCCGCACAGGCGGGCATGGTCGGAGCCGTAAAGCGCGGCTGAGGCCGCCCCGCCCCGAGCGGCGAATAGTCACTTCAGACTGGCTATTCGCCGTCCCAGTAGTTCATCGCTGCCTCGGATTGTGTGATGTGGCGAGTGATGCGCAGCGATCCGTCTGGTGCGGTCTGACGTGACATCACTCCGATCTTGCGCGAATCCGGATACTCCACGACCTCGGGGTAGATCATCGTGCTGACTGCGAGATAGCGCAGCTCGTCGCTGCCGGTATTGATGATCTGGTGAGCGCCTTCCGGCCCGCCGGCCGGGGCCGCGATGAAATCCCCCTGGCGGATGGACCACCGTTCTTCTCCCACACGAACTTCTCCATTGCCCTGCAGGATGAAGAACATCTCTTCATTGGCATGATGATTGTGCAGCGGAAAGGCGCGCTTGCCGGGCGGCACGACGGTGATGTTGTAGCCCAGCTTCTGCGCGCCGATGCGGGCACCGATCGGGCCGCTGCGCGAACTGAAACGCTCGGTCGCCGGTCCCTGCGGCTGGAAAAAAGCAGG
>JANPGU010000272.1:0-3444 GCA_031424095.1 Gammaproteobacteria bacterium | reverse complement strand
ATGAACGCCGGTCCTATGTTCTGGTCCCGCAACCAACGCATGACCGCTGCAGCGGTGAACTCGGCGCCGTTGTCGCTGCGGATGTACTTCGGCTTGCCGTAGATCTTCATCAGCCGCGACAGCACGAGGATCACGTCCTGTGAGCGCAGCCATCGCGCCACCTCGATCCCCAGGCACTCCCGGGTGTTCTCATCCAGCACGCACAGCATCTTCAGCTGCGTGCCGCTGGCAAGCTGATCATGAACAAAGTCGTAGGTCCAGACTGCATTGGGCGCTTGAGCCGCTTGGTGCGCGTCTCTCCCAGCTGCAGCCAGGCAGCCGCCCTGCGATAGCCGAAGCGCGGATAGCGCTGCGAAGTCTTTATCAGCTCCTCACTGGTGGCCTGGTCCTTCCGAGGCTGGCGTAGAAGGTCTGCTGCGTCACGTTGTGACGTCTGACCAGGGTGCGGATCTCAACTCCGGGACGTTCGGACTCCCGCTGGATCCCGATGATCTGCTCTTCGGTAAATCGCTTCTTCGTCTGCAGGTTCTCCTGATCTGAAATTATCATGGGAACTCACAGCCAACCTGGCTACAGGAATCAACCGCAGGTCAGGACATCGCCGAATCCATCGAAGTGTTCGACAATCCCAAGCGCCGTCACAGCCAATTCGGTGGCGTGAGCCCGGAGGTATTTGAAGCCGCTAATCGACTACGGCGGCGTGGTCTCTACTAAATCCTGGCAACTCCAATGGAAGCCGCCACGGCAAACCCAGAGGACAGCGGCAATGTGCGGCTGGACGGGCTGCCGTGGGCAAGCGGCGCTAATTGCGGCCCGCCGAGTAATTCCGGAACCCGGACAACTGGCTCCGCAACCTATCGTTGTCACGTCTATCCACCGCCCAAGCGCGCGCATCTTCCCTTATGGCCCGGTGTGTCCTAACCTGAGCACGCGTAGCCAGTCACCAGGGAGAACAAAAATGAGCAGCTCAGACGGTGCCAAGACTGAATCTCAGGTTCATGCCGAAGACGTAAAGACTCTGCATGCGATGGGCTATGCGCAGGAACTGTCGCGCACGATGCGCAGCTTTTCGAACTTCGCGATCTCCTTTTCCATCATTTGCATCCTTTCGGGCGGCATCAATTCGCTGGGCCAGGGCATTGCCGGCGTTGGCGGCGCAGCCATCGGAATCGGCTGGCCCATCGGCTGCCTGATCTCGCTGCTGTTTGCGCTGGGAATGGCCCAGATCGCGTCGGCTTATCCCACTGCAGGCGGTCTTTATCACTGGGGCTCCATCCTTGGTGGCATCGGCTGGGGCTGGCTGACAGCCTGGTTCAACCTGCTTGGTCTCATCACCGTGCTCGGCGCTATCAACGTCGGCACGTGGGCGTTCTTTTCAGGTTCGTTTGCCGCGACACTCGGCATCGACACGGGTTTCACCACGCAGGTGACGTTTGTCGCGATCATCACGGCGAGCCAGGCCCTGTTCAATCACCTGGGCATCGGCGTCACGACCAAGCTCACGGATCTTTCGGGCTACCTCATCCTGCTCGTGACTGGCGTGCTGACGATTGCGCTGCTGGCGTTTGCACCCTCCCTCGACATCTCGCGTTTGTGGACCTTCCACAACTACAGCGGTATTGCCGACGGCGCAGTGTGGCCTGCCTCCACCAACCTGCTCGTGGTGTTCCTGCTGGGCCTGCTGCTGCCGATCTACACCATCACGGGATTCGACGCATCGGCGCACACTTCGGAAGAAACCGTTGATGCCGCGCGCGCTGCCCCCAGGGGCATGGTGCGTTCGGTGCTGATCTCGGCCGTCGCCGGCTGGGTGATGCTCAGCGCCTTCGTGCTCGCGATCCCGAACATGGACGCGGCGGCGGCCAGCGGCTGGTCGGTGTATTTCGACGTGACCAAGGCCGTATTGCCTGCGCCACTGCTGCTCGCCATCAACATCGGCATCCTGCTGTCGCAATACCTGTGCGGACTGGCGACGGTCACTTCCTGCTCGCGCATGATCTTCGCTTTCGCACGCGACGGCGGCCTGCCGGCTTCGGGCGCCTTGCGGCGTGTGAGTCCGCGATTTCGCGTGCCGGTGGCGGCGATCTGGACGGGTGCGATCCTGGGCATCCTGTTCACTGCCTATACCCCCGTGTACAGCACGGTGGTGGCGGTGTGCGTGATCTTCCTGTTCATTTCCTACGGCATGCCGGTGATTCTGGGCTTCTTTGCCTGGGGCAAGTCCTGGACGAAGATGGGCCCCTGGAACATGGGGGAGAGCGCCTACAAGCTGGTGGCACTGTTCGTGTTCCTGTCCATGGTGCTGGTCTTTGCGCTGGGAATTCAGCCCCCCAACAAGAAGGCATTGCCCATCACCGCAGGCTTTTTGGTGCTCACCGGCATTATCTGGTTCGGGTTCGAACGACGTCGCTTCAAGGGACCCCCGCAGGGCGTGATGATCCAGAGTCGCGCCGATGCGATTCGCGCTGCTGAAAAGGCGGTCGGGGAAGCCGTAGCCTGAGGCTTCGGGTCAGACCATCATGCAGCCGCATCAGGTAAAGAACGCGAGCGACGCCCGCGCCATCGTTGAAGAACGCGGGTTGGCGCATGTCAAGGTTGGCGTGTTCGACAACGACGGCGTCATGCGCGGCAAGTACATGGGACGCGACAAATTCCTTGCGGCGCTCGACAAGGGCTTCGGGTTCTGCAATGTGGTGCTGGGGTGGGACTCCAACGACCAGCTGTACGACAACGTGCAGTACACCGGGTGGCACACCGCTTACCCCGATGCCGCGGTACGACTGTTGCCCGAGTCATGCCGGGAACTGCCGCTCGAAGGCAACATGCTGCTGTTTCTCGGCGAGTTTGCCGAGGCCGCTGAAACCGTGTGCCCTCGTGCAGTGCTGCGCCGGGTGCTGGCGCGAGCGGGCCAGATGGGCTTCGATGTCAGCGCCGCTGCCGAGTTCGAATTCTTCATGTTTCGTGAAACCCCTGACAGCGTCCGTGCCAAGGGTTATCACAATCTGCAAACCATCACGCCGGGTTTCTTCGGTTACTCCGTTCTGCGCAGTTCGGTGCTCAGCGAGTTCTATGAGGCATTGCTGAAGCTGTGCGAGGAGATGCGGTTCCCGCTCGAGGGCCTGCATACTGAAACCGGGCCGGGCGTTCTGGAAGCTGCAATCACCTACACCGAAGCGCTGGAAGCTGCCGATCGCGGCGCCCTGTTCAAGACCTTCACCAAGGTGCTGGCGCAGCGCAGTGGTTACATGGCCACCTTCATGGCCAAGTGGTCAAAGGACTGGCCCGGCCAAAGCGGCCACCTGCATGTTTCCTTGCAGAACCGCAACGACGGCTCGGCCGTGTTCCATGACGCGGCGCAACCACATGCCATGTCGCAGCAGATGCGCTGGTTCATCGGTGGCCAGCAGGCCCTGATGCCGGAAGTGCTGGCCATGGTGGCTTCCA
>JANPGU010000271.1:0-2568 GCA_031424095.1 Gammaproteobacteria bacterium | reverse complement strand
GAAGTAATCCTTCAGATGGCGATCCCAGCGCTCGCGGCCGACGGCGGCCTCGATCGTGCGCAGGAAGGTAGCGCCCTTTTCATAGGCGATGTCGGACATGCCATCGTCCGGATTGCGGCCAGCGAGATCGATATGCAATCGGGTATCGGCTGCACCCGGACCACCAAGATCCGCAATGGTCTTCTGCAGGCTGGCCCAGCCGAGATCTGCCTGCATGTCGGCACCGGCCTTGCCGAAGACCCGTTCCATGATGCGGGTCTCGAAGTAGTTCGTGAATCCCTCATTGAGCCAGAAGTCGGCCCAGGTGGCATTGGTCACCAGATTGCCGGACCAGCTATGCGCCAGCTCATGCGCGACCAGCGTCACCAGTGACTTGTCGCCGGCAATGATGGTTGGCGTGGCGAAGGTGAGCCGTGGATTCTCCATGCCACCAAACGGGAATGAAGGCGGCAGCACCAGCAGGTCATAGCGCCCCCAGCGATAGGGACCATAAAGCGCTTCGGCCGCACTCACCATCTTTTCCACGTCGGCAAGCTCGGCGGCGGCGGCATCAAGACCGGCGGGCTCCGTGTAGACGCCGGTTCGCGGACCCAGTGCCTTGAAGGCGATATCGCCGATTGCGATGGCAATGAGATAGGGCGCTACCGGCTGTTGCATGCGGAAACGCCAGGCACGTCCTTCCCCCACCGGCTGCGGATCGGCGCCGAGCATCTCCGCGCTCATGACCACGGTGAGATCTTTCGGTGCGACGATGCGTGCGCTCCATGTCTGGCGAATGCCCGGACTGTCCTGTGTGGGTATCCAGGTGCGCGTCAGGATCGCCTCGCCCTGACTGAACAGATAGGGAAATTTCTTGCCGGCGGTCTGCTGCGGCTCGAACCACTGCAACGCCTCGGCGCCCGGGCTGGTGCGATAGGTGACGACCACACGGCGCGCACCGCCAAGCGTTACGCGCAGCGGCGCACCCAGCACAGCATCGGCATCGCCGAGCTTCCAGGCGAGGGCCTTGCCGTTGCCGTCAGCGACGGCTTCAACCTGCAGGGCGCTGGTATCCAGCGTCAGCGTGGCATCCGGCGCACTCGGCCCCACATCCAGCGCTGCGGTGCCCGCCAGCGTGCGGCTAGCGAAATCTGCAGTCAGGTCCAGATCGACATGGGTAACGCGTGCAACCGCGGCATCGGCAAAGGAGTGGATGTCCTTAGCGTCATCGCCCTGCAGTACCGGCGCGACTATCGGAGCAGGCGCGGCGGGCGGCGCCGGAATCTTCGGGCTGCAGGCAGTCAGCGCCGCGAGCGAAATCATTGACCACAGCGTGACGGGACGTTGCATGGACCATTACCTTGGGAATGTTTCAGCGCCCGCTGAAGATAGCAGGCAGCCACAATTTACAGCGTAGAATTCCGGCTGTGCAGCCCATCCTGAAGATCGAAAACCTTGGCAAGACCTACGCAGGCGGCCTGGTTGCCCTCAACAGCATCAATCTCGATATCCAGCGCGGCGAGATATTCGCCCTGCTGGGGCCCAATGGCGCCGGCAAGACCACGCTGATCGGCATCATCTGCGGCCTCGTCAATGCCACCAGCGGGCGCGCACTGGTCGACGGGCACGATACGCAGCGGGAACCACGACTGTCCCGCGCGATTGTCGGGCTGGTTCCGCAGGAGCTCGCCACCGAAGCGTTCGAGACCGTGTTCTCGGCGGTGAGCTTCAGTCGTGGGCTGTTTGGCCACCCGCGCAATCCCCGACTGGTCGAGCAGGTGCTGCGCTCGCTGTCCCTGTGGGAAAAGCGCGATGCGAAGATCATGGCGCTGTCCGGCGGCATGAAGCGCCGCGTCATGATCGCCAAGGCGCTCGTGCACGAGCCGAAGATCCTGTTCCTGGATGAACCTTCTGCGGGCGTCGACGTGGAGCTGCGGCGGGACATGTGGCAGCTGGTGCGCGACCTGCGCGATCGCGGCGTCACCATCATCCTCACCACGCATTACATCGAAGAAGCCGAAGAGATGGCCGACCGCATCGGCATCATCAACAAGGGCGAACTGTTCCTGGTGGAAGACAAGGCCACTCTGATCCGCAAGCTGGGTCGCAAGGAGTTGCGCCTGCATCTGGCGCAGAAGCTCGACGCCGTACCCGCCGCGCTTGCCGCCTACGCACTCGCGCTCACCGACGAAGGCATGACGCTGGTCTTCACCTTCACCAATGACGAGCAGCGCGCCCAGATCACCGCGCTGCTGCGCGAACTGAACCAGGCGGGCATCGATTTCCGCGATCTGGAAACCCAGCAGAGTTCGCTCGAAGACATCTTCGTTTCACTGGTGCGGGGCAAGGCATGAACCTGCACGCTGTCGGTGCCATCTATTTCTTCGAAATGGCGCGCACCTTCCGCACGGTGGTGCAGAGCATCCTGACGCCGGTGCTGACCACATCGCTGTATTTCGTGGTGTTCGGGTCGGCCATCGGCTCGCGCATGACCGAGATCGACGGGGTTGCGTTCGCAGCGTTCATCGTTCCGGGTCTGATCATGCTGTCGGTGCTGAACGAGAGCATTGGCAACGCTTCCTTTGGCAT
>JANPGU010000270.1:0-1997 GCA_031424095.1 Gammaproteobacteria bacterium | reverse complement strand
GTCGCGGAAGATCTTCGGCGACCTGTGCATGCTGCCACGCGGCCTGGTGCTGGTCACCGGCCCCACCGGCTCGGGCAAGTCGACCACGCTGGCCGGCATGATCGACCACTGCAACGACAATCGCCCCGACCATATCCTGACGATCGAAGATCCGATCGAGTTCGTGCACGAGTCCAAGCGCTGCCTGATCAATCAGCGCGAAGTGCACCGGGACACGCTGGGCTTCTCCGAAGCGCTGCGTTCAGCGCTGCGCGAAGACCCCGATATCATCCTGGTCGGCGAAATGCGTGACCTCGAGACCATCCGGCTCGCACTCAGTGCGGCAGAAACCGGACATCTCGTCTTCGGGACACTGCACACCAGTTCTGCTGCCAAGACCATCGACCGCGTGGTCGACGTGTTCCCGGCCGCGGAAAAGGAAATGGTCCGGTCCATGCTGTCCGAATCGCTGCGGGCGGTGATTTCGCAGACCCTGCTCAAGAAGGTGGGCGGCGGCCGCGTGGCCGCGCACGAGATCATGATTGGCACCCCGGCCATCCGGAACCTGATCCGCGAAGGCAAGATCGCGCAGATGTATTCCGCCATCCAGACCGGTGTGGCGCAGGGCATGCAGACCCTCGACCAGTGCCTGAGCGAGATGGTGCAGAAGGGGTTGGTGAGCAAGGAAGAGGCGCGCTACAAGGCGCAGAACAAGGACGCGCTGTAAGGCAGCAGCAGGTTTTTCGTATGGATCGCGAACAAGGCATCAAGCTCATCCAGGATCTCCTGCGCCGCGTATGCGAGCGCAAGGCGTCGGATCTGTTCATCACGGCGGGCTTTCCGCCCGCAGTGAAGATCGACGGCGAGATCCGCCCGCAGACCGAACGCGCGCTGACCGGCGAGCAGTCGGCCACGCTGGTGCGCGCCATCATGAACGACCGGCAGTCGAAGGAATTCGACGCCACCAAGGAATGCAATTTCGCGATCGCCCCGCCGGGCATCGGCCGCTTCCGCGTCAGCGCCTTCATGCAGCAGGGCCAGGTCGGCTGCGTCATCCGCCTGATCAATCCCACCATCCCGACCTTCGACGAGCTGGATCTGCCGCCGGTGCTGAAGGATGTCGTGCTGTCGAAGCGTGGCCTGGTGCTGATCGTCGGTGGCACGGGCTCGGGCAAGTCGACCACGCTGGCCGCGATGATCGGCTATCGCAACGAAAAGACCCGCGGCCACATCGTTACCATTGAAGATCCGGTGGAATACGTGCATCCCCACAAGGGCTGCGTGATCACGCATCGCGAAGTGGGTGTCGATACCGATTCCTGGCATGCCGCCCTGAAGAACACGCTGCGGCAGGCGCCTGACGTGATCCTGATCGGAGAAATACGCGATCGGGAGACCATGGAATACGGGATTCAGTTCGCCGAAACGGGACATCTGGTGCTTGCAACACTGCACGCCAACAGCTCCAACCAGGCGCTGGACCGCATGATCAATTTCTTCCCGGAAGAGCGCCGCGAGCAGCTGCTGATGGATCTGTCGCTGAATATCCGCGGCCTGATTTCGCAGCGTCTGGTGCCGCGCGAAGGCGGCGCGGGCCGCATCGCCGCCACCGAAATCATGCTCAATTCGCCGCTGATCCAGGACCTCATCTTCAAGGGCGAGGTGGCCAAGATCAAGGAGGTCATGTCGCGCTCGACGCGTCTGGGCATGAAGACCTTCGACCAGTGCCTGTTCGACCTGTACGAGGGCAGCTTCATCTCGTATGACGATGCCATCCGCAATGCGGATTCCAAGAACGAACTGCGCCTGCGCGTGAAGCTTGAAAGCAAGCGCGACAGCCGGCCGGCCGATGACGCCGGCAACCTGTCGCTGCTGGATGAAAACGAAGAAGGCAGGTCGATGTGAGTGATCTGGGCGCCATCAACGAAGACGATTTCAAGATCAGTGCCACAACCACTGGCCTGAAGACCCGGCCACTGTTCAAGCTGATGGTCGAGCGCAAGGCCTCCGACCTGTTC
>JANPGU010000269.1:0-6595 GCA_031424095.1 Gammaproteobacteria bacterium | reverse complement strand
GATCTGGTCGTACGCCTTGAACTCGCCACCGTGCAGCTGCGCCATGACCTTCGTCAGCGCGGCCGTCAGGGTCGTCTTGCCATGATCCACGTGGCCAATCGTGCCAACGTTGACGTGGGGTTTGCTGCGTTCGAATTTTTCTTTGGACACGGCGACTTCCTCTGGAAAACAAGCTCAAAAACAAAAATCAAAACCCTTCGCTCCGCTGGAGCTCACGACCGGGATCGAACCGGTGACCTCGTCCTTACCAAGGACGTGCTCTACCAACTGAGCTACGTGAGCGGACGACGTGCAGGACCAGCGAATCGATACCTCAAAACATCAACACTTCCGCTACTGCACTCACAATGCCTGGAGCGGGTGGCGGGAATCGAACCCGCGCCATCAGCTTGGAAGGCTGAGGTTCTACCATTGAACTACACCCGCCAAGCCAAGCCGCCATACCTGCAACCAAAACCGCTACGCGAAAGCCCCGTATGGTGGAGGGGGTAGGATTCGAACCTACGAAGGCGTAAGCCGGCAGATTTACAGTCTGCTCCCGTTGGCCGCTTGGGTACCCCTCCGCGAAAATCGAGCCGCGTATTCTGATTTCGCAGGCCCGCAGTGTCAACGCAAGTTTTGGGCCAATTTGGGAAGTTCCGTGAGGCGACTGTCGAGGGCTTGGCCGCTCAAAAGCCGGGTTTGTCCGGCTGCCAGGTCTTCCGGCAGCTCAAAAGGACCGTATGCGAGTCGTTTCAGGCGGCTGACTTCGTAGCCAGCGGCCTCGAAAAGCCGGCGCACTTCGCGGTTTCGGCCCTCGTGCAGAGTGACCTGGTACCAGCTGTGTCCTTCCGACCGTCCCTGCGGCTCGATCCGGTCGAAGCTGGCGTGACCATCTTCTAGTACCAGCCCGCGCTGCAGCCGTTCCACCAGATCGGCGCCAGGCGCGCCGCGCACCCGCACCAGGTAACGGCGCGCAATCTCGAACGAGGGGTGCATCATCCGGTGCGCCAGCTCGCCATCGTTGGTAAACAGCAGCAATCCCGAGGTATTCACGTCGAGCCGACCGATCGCCACCCAGCGTCCGGCGGGCGCATCGGGCAGGCGTTCGAACACCGTGGGCCGGCCCTGCGGATCGCTGCGGGTGGTCACTTCGCTCACCGGCTTGTGGTACAGCAGCACGGCCACCTGCGCGGCGTCGGGCGCGGCGGCGGCTCCACCGGAATCCAGGACTTTGCCGTCGAGGGCGAACGCGTCACCGGGCTCGGCGCGATCTCCAAGCTTGGCAACGGCACCATTGACGCTGATGCGGCCCGCGCGCAGCCATTCCTCGATGCCGCGCCGCGAGCCAAATCCCGCCGCGGCCAGCAGCTTCTGAATGCGCTCACTCACGATCGAGGGCCCTTAACGGACCGGCAGCTGCAGCTTGCCCAGCATTTCAGCCTTGCTCTCCGGATCACGCGCGTCAATGGCGTGCTCGATCAGGCGCCGGGTCAGGTGCGGGCCGAACAACTGCATGAAATCGTAGGCAAAGTTGCGCAGCAGCGTGCCGCGCCGGAAGCCCACCCAGGTGGTGTGGATGGGAAACAGGTGAGAGGCATCCACCAGCGCCAGATCGGCATCCAGTTCCGGCTCGAAGGCCACGCTTGCCACGATGCCCACGCCCATTCCAAGGCGCACGTAGGTCTTGATGACGTCCGAGTCGCGGGCGGTCAGCGCCACCCTCGGCTTCAGGCCTTCGCGGGCAAACAGGGTTTCCAGCGACGAAGGGCCGCTGAAGCTGAAGACATAGGTGACCAGCGGGTACTTTTCGAGTGCCGCCAGAGTCAGTTTCGGCGCCCCCGGGCGTGCCAATGGGTGATGTTTTGGAACAATCACCTGTCGATGCCAGCGATACACGGGCAGAAGTACCAATTCCGGAAACAATGCCTCCGAACCGGTGGCAATGGCCAGATGCACCCGGTCGCTGGCCACCATCTCGGAAATCTGCTCGGAGGTGCCCTGGTGCAGGTGCAGGTCGACCTCCGGATAGCGCTTGCGGAAGGCCTGGACCACCGGCGGCAGCACATAGCGCGCCTGGGTATGCGTGGTGGCGATGGACAAGGTGCCGCGCGCATCCTGGTTGAGGTCGGCGGCCACCGCCCGCAGGCTCTCGATCTCGGCCAGCGCCCGCGCCGCGTATTCCAGCACTTTCGTGCCTTCCGGCGTCACACGGGCAAAACTGCGGCCCTCACGCACGAACAAGTCGAAACCCAGTTCCTTTTCCAGTTCCTTGAGCGCACGACTGATGGCCGGCTGGGAGGTCCCCAGCGCGGCGGCGGCATTGGTCACCGACAGCCCGTTGCGGGCCACGGCGATCGCGTACTGAAGCTGATGAAAATTCATGAGAGGCCTGGAAGTTGAGCCTTTTCATTATAACAAACAGTTATCAACCCTTCACCCGACGCTGTGTACCTGTTGTCGGGGTGTATACAGATTTAGAGTCGCCGGTCCGGGACGCACCGGGGCATCAGTAAAAAGGGCGGGAGGCGCCGATGATCTACAACAGCATCCTGGAGACTATCGGCCGTACGCCTGTCGTCCGCATCAACCGCCTGGCTCCGTCCGGCGTGACGATGTATGTGAAATGCGAGTTCTTCAATCCGGCCTCCTCGGTGAAGGATCGCCTGGCGATCGCCATCATCGAAGACGCAGAGCGCAGCGGTGCGCTGCAGCCTGGGCAGACAGTTGTTGAAGCCACCTCAGGCAATACCGGAATTGCGCTGGCCATGGTCTGCGCAGCCAAGGGTTACCCCTTCGTCGCCACCATGGTCGAAACCTTTTCGATCGAGCGTCGCAAGATCATGCGCATGCTCGGTGCGAAAGTGATTCTCACACCTGCAGCAGAACGCGGCAGCGGCATGGTGCGCAAGGCCGAAGAACTGGCGAAGAAAAACGGCTGGTTCCTCGCACGCCAGTTCGAGAACCTGGCGAACCCCGCCTATCATCGCAATACCACCGGACCCGAAATCCTGCTCGATTTCGCGGGCAAGCGCCTTGATGCATTCGTGTCTGGCTGGGGCACTGGCGGCACCATGACTGGCGTGGGCGAGATCCTGAAGCTGGCGCGGCCCGATACGAAGATCGTGATTGCCGAACCCGAGAATGCATCGCTGCTGTCGGGTAAACCCTTTGCTCCGCACAAGATCCAGGGCTGGACGCCGGATTTCATTCCCGCCGTACTCAACCCGAAGGTGGCTGACCGCATCCTGCCGGTCAGCGACACCGACGCGATCGTCACGGCGCGCGCGCTGGCGCAGAAGGAAGGCATTTTCTGCGGCATTTCCTGTGGTGCGACGTTTGCTGCAGCCCTGCACTTGGCGCGCGAATCCGCACCGGGCAGCGTGATTCTCGCGATGCTGCCGGACACCGGCGAACGCTATCTGTCGACGGCACTGGCCGAAGGCATCAACGAGGGAAGCGACTCTGAGCCCTGAAGCCAACAACGCCCTGCGCAAGGTCACCGCACCGCCATCGGCGCTGCGTCTTGCAGCGCTGCCCGATCCCTTCCACCTGCGGCAGGGCGGCGCGCTCAAGCGCGCGCAGATTGCCTATGAATGCTGGGGCACGCTGAACAGCGCGCGCAGCAATGCGATCCTGCTGTTCACCGGACTGTCGCCGTCGGCGCATGCCGCGTCTTCGCCCGAGAACCCGGAGCCCGGCTGGTGGGAAAAGATGATCGGCCCCGGCCGTGCCATCGACACCGACCGTTTCTTCGTGATGTGCGTGAACTCGCTGGGGAGCTGCTTTGGTTCCACCGGCCCTGCCTCGGTGAATCCGGCCACCGGCAAATCATATCGTCTGGATTTTCCGGAGCTTTCGGTCGAGGACATCGCCCGCGCCGGCTTCGAGGCCGCGCGCACGCTGGGCATCGAACAGCTGGATACCGTGATGGGTCCGTCACTGGGCGGCATGGTGGTGGTGGCATTTGCCGCTGCTGTACCAAACGGCGCGCGGCGCGCGATCAGCATTTCCGGCTCGTCGGCTTCGTCACCGTTCGCCATCGCGCTGCGTTCGGTGCAGCGCGAAGCCGTGATGAGCGATGCGGCCTGGAACAAGGGCAACTATTCCGACACCGAGCGCGGGCCGCAGGCGGGCATGCGCGTCGCGCGCAAGCTCGGCACGATCACCTATCGCTCGGCAGGCGAGTGGGCGGGTCGTTTTGCGCGCCAGGGGATTACCCCCGCCGGCAGGCGCGCGGTGGAGCAGGCCACCAAGCGCGTGCCGGAAGGTTTCGGTCCCCGCTTCGCGGTGGAAACCTATCTCGAAGCGCAGGCGGAAAAATTCGTGCGCGTGTTCGACCCGAACTGCCTGCTGTACCTGTCGCGCGCGATGGACTGTTTTGACATCGCGGAGCATGGCGCCCCGGCCGATGTCTATCGACGCGCAGGACTGCGGAGCGCGCTGGTCATCGGCGTGGAATCCGATCTGCTGTTTGCGATCCGCGAACAGGCGCTGATTGCCTCCGACATGCAGGCGGGGGGCGTCACCACCACCTTTGCGCACCTGCCCAGCATCGAAGGGCACGATGCGTTCCTGGTCGACCTGCCGCGCTTCGACGCGGCCATCCGCACGTTCCTCGCCAGCTGATTGCCCGCGGGTTTACTGCAGGAAACCCACCTTCACTTCTGCTTCCGACAGCAGCCGCACAGGCACGGCCTTGGCGTTCCAGATGTCGCGGCTGTATTCGCGGATGGTGCGGTCGGAAGAGAACAGTCCCGAGCGCGCGCTGTTGAGGATGGCCATGCGCACCCACGAATCGGTATCCGCATAGCGCGCTGACACCTGCAGCTGGCAATCGCGATAGGACGAGAAGTCGGCCAGCACGAGATACGGGTCGTGGTACTGCAGGTTGTCGAGCAGCGGCCGGAACAGCTCGGTGTCGCCACGCGAGAAGAAACCATTGCGGATCAGCTCCAGCACCTCCGCCAGCTCCGGATCCTTCTCGCAGGCTGTCACCGGTCGATAGCCGCGCGCCCAGATGGCAGCGACCTCATCGGTATCATGGCCGAACAGGAAGAAGTTCTCGGCGCCCACCTGTTCACGGATCTCGACGTTCGCGCCATCGAGCGTTCCGATGGTGAGCGCACCGTTCATCGTGAACTTCATGTTGCCGGTGCCAGACGCTTCCTTGCCGGCCGTGGAGATCTGTTCCGAGAGATCCGCAGCCGGATAGATGCGGTGACCATTGCTGACATTGAAGTTCGGCAGATACACGACCTTCAGCTGGTCGCGGATCGCCGCATCACGATTGACCACCTCGCCCACCGCGGTGATCAGCTTGATGATGAGCTTTGCCATGCGATAGCCAGGCGCCGCCTTGCCGCCGAACACGAAGGTGCGCGGCGACACGTTCATGCCAGGATTTGCCTTCAACCGCAGATACATCGCGACCACGTGCAGGATGTTCAAATGCTGGCGCTTGTATTCGTGGATGCGCTTGACCTGCACGTCGAACAACGAAGCGGGATCGATGACCACGCCGGTGCGCTCCAGCGCCAGCGTGGCGAAGTCGCGCTTGTTGGCCTGCTTGATGGCCTGCCACTCGGCACGGAAACCTGCGTCCTGCACCAGCGGCTCGAGCTGCGTCAGTTCGTTGAGGTCGGTGATCCAGCCCGTGCCGATGGCGCCGGAAATCAACCGCTCCAGACGCGGATTGGCCAGCACCATCCAGCGGCGTGGCGTGACGCCATTGGTCTTGTTCTGGAACTTCTCCGGCCACAGTTCGTAGAAATCGCGCAGCACATCGGTCTTCAGCAGCTCGGAGTGCAGTGCTGCCACACCATTGATGGCATGGGCGCCCACGCAGGCCAGGTGCGCCATGCGCACATAGCGGTCGCCGCGTTCATCGATCAGTGACAGGCGCGCCAGCCGCTCTTCGTCGCCGAGGAAACGGATGCGCACCTGATCGAGAAAGCGTGCATTGATCTCGTAGATGATCTGCAGATGCCGCGGCAGCACCCGCCGGAACAGGTCCAGCGGCCAGCATTCCAGCGCTTCGGGCATCAGCGTGTGATTGGTGTAGGCCAGCGCGCGCGTGGTGATCGCCCAGGCATCGTCCCATTGCATCACCTGCTCGTCGATCAGCAGGCGCATCAGTTCCGCCACGGCGATGGCCGGGTGCGTGTCGTTGAGCTGGATGGCGAATTTCTCGTGAAAACTTTCCACCGGCAGCTGCTGCGTCTTCAGGATGCGGAACATGTCCTGCAGCGAGCAGGTGACGAAGAAATACTGCTGCTCGAGGCGCAGTTCCTTGCCCTGCAGCTGCTCGTCGTTCGGGTACAGCACCTTGCTGAGGTTTTCCGATTCCACCTTGCGGTTGACCGCGCCTTGGTGGTCGCCGCGGTTGACGGTGTAAAAATCGAACGACTCGGACGCCTCGGATTTCCACAATCGCAGTGTGTTGGCCGTGTTGTTGCGATAGCCGAGAATCGGCGTGTCGTAAGGAACGCCCATCACTTCCTTGTGTGGCACCCAGCGAACTCGCAATCGATCCAGCTCATCGCGATAGCTCTCGGTGTACCCGCGCAGCTTCACGCTCACTGCCCACTCGGGCCGCACGATTTCCCACGGATTG
>JANPGU010000268.1:0-1557 GCA_031424095.1 Gammaproteobacteria bacterium | reverse complement strand
CTGTTCGCGGCGCTTGCCATGGCGCGCTTTGCCGAGTGGATCCCGCAGTGGACCGGCCTCGAGAGCCGCCTGCTCGCCAACGTCATCGCGTTCGTGATTGCCGGCGCCATCATGTTCGTGGTCGCATGGGCTGTGGAGATGCTGGTGCTGCGCCGGCTGGTCAACCAGGAAGGCGCGACGCTGCTGATGGCCACGCTGGGCATCGCCTACTTCCTGGAAGGCCTGGGGCAGACGATCTTCGGCAACGACATCTACAAGATCGACATCGGCCTGCCCAAGGACCCGCTCTTCCTGTTTGAGTCGGTGTTCCAGGGCGGTGTGCTGGTTGGCAAGGAAGACCTGTATGCCGCGCTGATCGCCGCCGCGCTGGTGCTGCTGCTGTCGCTGTTTTTCCAGTACACCAGCACTGGCCGCGCGCTGCGCGCCGTGGCCGACGACCACCAGGCTGCGCAGTCGATCGGCATTCCGCTCAACCGCATCTGGGTCATCGTCTGGTCGGTCGCCGGCTTCACCGCCCTGGTGGCCGGCATCATCTGGGGGTCCAAGCTCGGCGTGCAGTTCTCGCTGTCGCTGGTGGCCTTGAAGGCGCTGCCGGTCGTCATCCTCGGCGGCCTGACGAGCGTGCCCGGCGCCATCATCGGTGGGCTGATCATCGGCGTCGGCGAAAAAGTCTCGGAGGTCTACCTGGGGCCGCAGATCGGCGGCGGCATCGAGATCTGGTTCGGCTATGTGCTGGTGTTGTTCGTTCTTCTCGTGCGGCCCCAGGGCTTGTTCGGCGAGAAGATCATCGATCGGGTCTAGGCCATGCTGTTCAGAGAAAACGGCCAGTTCAAGACCACCTACCGCGCCGACCAGCAGATCTTCACGATCGCGCAGGACCGCATCGCCATGGCCGCGCTGCTCGCCTTCGCATTCCTGGTGGTGCCGCTGACGGCGCCCGAATACCTGTTCCGCGCCATCCTGATCCCATTCCTGATCCTGTCGCTTGCGGCACTCGGTCTGAACATCCTCGTCGGCTACTGCGGCCAGATCTCGCTGGGCACCGGTGCCTTCATGGCGGTGGGCGCCTATGCGGCCTACAACTTCCAGGTCCGCATCGAAAGCATGCCGCTGGTCGGCTCGATCCTGCTCGGCGGCCTGTGCTCCACGGCGGTCGGCGTGGTGTTCGGCATCCCGAGCCTGCGCATCAAGGGCCTGTACCTCGCGGTGGCCACGCTGGCGGCGCAGTTCTTCGTCGACTGGTCTTTCCTGCGCATCAAGTGGTTCACCAACAACTCGTCGTCGGGCTCGGTCAGCGTCGCCGGGCTCAACGTGTTCGGCCTGTCGATCGAAACGCCGGCGCAGAAATACCTCTTCTGCCTGGCCTTCGTGGCCCTGTTCGCCCTGCTCGCGAAGAATCTCGTGCGCAGCCACATCGGCCGCGAGTGGATGGCCATCCGCGACATGGACGTGGCGGCGGCCGTGATCGGCATCCGCCCGGTCTATGCCAAGCTGACTGCCTTTGCGGTGAGCTCGTTCATCGTCGGGGTGGCCGGGGCGCTGTGGGGCTTCGTGCAC
>JANPGU010000267.1:0-7362 GCA_031424095.1 Gammaproteobacteria bacterium | reverse complement strand
CGCGCCGCTCTCACCGCAGCTGCATGTCACCCGCGACACCCCACCCGCGTTCCTCGTGCACGGCACCAACGACCGGCTGGTGCCGGTACAGAACTCGCTGCTGTACTACGAGGCCTGCATCAAGGCTGGCGTGCCGGCGGAAATGCACATCCTCGACAATGGACCGCATGGCTTCGGCATGGGCACCGGCATCGAGGACGAGACGGTGCATGAGTGGCCCATGCAGGCATTGCGCTTCATGGCGCGCCACCAGTGGATTCCCAGGACAGGAGACATACGATGAACCCGATTATCGCCAGGACGCTGGCTGCCGCCGCACTCACTGCTGGTACCTGCCTGTTTGCCGGTGCCGCCATCGCGCAAGTCGGGCCACCGCCGCAGATACTGCCAGAGGGCATTCGCGGCGGCTCCGAGGTCGTGCCCGAGCCCCGCGTCGAAATCCGTAAATACCTGTTCAAGGAAACGGGGGAGGAACTGCCGTATTCCGTGTTCGTATCCTCGAAGGTGAAGCCAGGGCAGAAGGCGCCGCTGGTGCTCGCGCTGCGCGGCTTCACCGGCACGACGCTCACCTTCGTGCGCGGCAGCGCGGTGGATCTCGCCGAGGCAGGCGGCTATATCCTGGTTGGAGCCATCGGCTACAACAACCGCGCCGGGTTTGGCGTAACAGCACGCCCGCGCCCACCGGCTGCAGCGCCGGCAACATCACCGCGCGGCATGCCACCCATGGTGGGAGGCACGGCCGAGACGGACCCCGCGAAGGTAACCGCATACAGCGAGCAGGACGTCATGAATGTCCTCGCCATGGTGCGCAAGGAATTCAACATCGACGATCGCCGCATCTATCTGATGGGGCATTCACAGGGCGGTGGCGGCGCGGAGCATATCGCCGAAAAGTATGCGGACATCTGGGCGGGTGTTGCGCTGCTTGCGCCTGCATTGTTCGATGTAAAGCTTACGAAGGATTCGAAAATCCTGAAGGTGCCCCTGATGCTCGGCGTGGGGGACAAGGACACGCTGATCATCAGCGTCCATGCCTTCAGCGAGCAGCTCAAGGCGCTGAATGTTGCACACTTGTACCAGGAATTTTCCGGCCTCGACCATGGCACCATCATCATGGGCAGCATGCCGGAGGTATTCCGCTTCTTTTCACTGCACGTGAAGCCGGGCCGCTGAACTCGCCTTTCACATGGGCCGCGTTCGTGATCGACGGCCCCTGTTCCTGCCTGGTTACTGCAAGTCGGCACGGAATCGCACACTCAGCGTGCGCGGTGCAGGACCCTGGCCCGAATTGGGCCCCGTGGTGCCAATCAGCGCAACCTCGTACTTCCCGATGTGTATGCCCAGCGTGGCATTCAGCAGGCCATAGGGATCGGCGTAGATGCCGGTGGACTGCAGCCAGTCGAATTGGCGCGCATTTCCTGCGCGAACATCTTCGGGAAGAAGTGGCTGGAGAAGAAACCCGGCGACAGCCGGAAATTCATGCCGAAGTTTCCCTTCAGGTTGCTGGTGGCGCTGGTGAGGGAAAAGTCGTCGAAGTCGAAGTTGCCCGTGCAGCTCCACAGCTGGAAATCGCTGTGGGCGAAGCTGTTCTGTCCGGCCGTGTCCCCCGTGTTGTTGAATTCCGCTACCGCGGGAGCGGCTATGCAAACGATTGCAATGGTCAATGTGGGCGTGGCGTGCAGATGCTTGCGATGGCGGTTGCGGCGCGATTCACAGGTGCGATACTCACGACCTCAGGCTCTGGAGGCTTTCATGAATTCCATTCGACACTTCGCGCGGCTTGGCTTTGTCTTGCTGCTTGGCAGCGTGGTGCAGCCAGTGCTTGCCGCCACACCCTGCCAGGCGCTGACAAAGTTCTCGCTGGCTGGCTATGCCGTGAAGATCGAGAAGGCGCAAGGCCTGGCGGCTGGTCCGATGGCGGCGCCACCCAATGCGCCGCCGGGACCACGGCTGTCACTGCCGGCCCACTGCCGCGTCGATGGCACACTCGACGCGCGCACGGGCCGCAATGGCAAGCCATATGCCATCGGCTTTTCAATCGCCCTGCCCGTGAACTGGAACGGCCGTTTCTTCTTTCAGGGTGGTGGCGGACTGAATGGTGCGGTGAATCCACCGGTCGGCGCGCAATACGCCGGCGGCACTCCGGCGCTGTCTTCGGGCTACGCGGTGGTGAGCACGGATTCCGGACACAAGGGCTCGGGCTTCGATGCCAGCTTCTTCGATGATCAGGAGGCTTCGCTCAATTTCCTGTATCAAGCGGTGGCGAAGGTGACTGTCGTTGCCAAGGAAATCGTCGCGCGGCATTACGGCAAGGCGGCTCATCACGCCTATTTCGTCGGCTGCTCCACGGGTGGGCGCGAGGCCATGATGATGTCGCAGCGTTACCCGAATTACTTCGATGGCATTGTTGCCGGCGCACCTGCCACGCGCACGGGCTACTCCAATCTCGCGCTGCGCTGGGCGACGACGGCACTCAATGAAGTTGCGCCAAAGGATGCCGAAGGCAAGCCCCAGACGCGCCTGGCCCTGACTGACCAGGACCGCAAGATGGTGACAGATGGCGTGCTGGCGGCGTGTGATGCCAATGACGGCACGAAGGACGCAATGGTATTTGCTCCGCAAAGCTGCGGCTTCGACCCTCAGGTGCTTGCCTGCCAGGGTCCGAAAAACGCCAGCTGCCTGAGCCCCGCGCAGGTCGCCGGCGTCAAGAAGGCCATGTCCGGACCAAAAGCTTCCGATGGCCATCAGGTCTATCCCGGCTTCTTCTACGACACAGGCATCGCCAACACGCGCGGCCTGCCTGGCCTGCTCGTCGGCCCGGTTATCCCCGAAGGTCCGACAAGCGGAACCAGCATGAACGTCGACGCCGAGGCAGCGCGCGCCCACGATGGACGCTCAATGGCCGGCGATACCAATGCCTGGACCAATCTGAGCACGTTTCGCGGTCGTGGCGGAAAGTTGCTGTTTTTCCACGGCGTCAGCGATCCATGGTTCTCCGCGCAGGAGACGGTGCAGTATTACGAGCGTCTGGCACGTGACAATGCAGAGGTCCCGATCAGCGACTGGAGCAGGCTCTTCCTTGTTCCAGGCATGGGACATTGCAGTGGCGGCGAGCGCACGCTGGATCAGTTCAACATGGTCGAAGCTATTTCGAACTGGGTTGAGAATGGACGCGCACCGGCGCAGATCATCGCTACCGGGGCAAGCGTACCGGGCGAAAGCCGCCCGCTGTGCCCCGTTCCCACGCATGCGCAATACAACGGCAGTGGCGATGCAAGGAACGCCGCGAATTACAGCTGTCGAGAGTGACTGAAGCTGGATTGCCTGCAAGGTAGTCCAGCGCCAACTTCAGTACGCACTTTATGGAGTGCCACCAGAGCCTGCCCGGCCGTAGGCTGCCGCTAAAGTGGCGCGGGGCGGGCAAATGGCGAGCAAATCCAGATCACTGGATCGGTATGTCGCGTCGCGCTGTCGGCAATGGACATGTCTGCGGTGCAGGCACAGACTCGTTGTTCATGAAAGATGCAGTAATCGTTGCCGCGGCCCGCACCGCGATTGGCAGTTACCTTGGCGCCCTCTCGGAGGTAGCAGCCGTTGAGCTGGGCGCAACTGTGATCCGCGCGGTTCTCGAACGCTCGGGGGCACACGCCGATTCCATTGACGAGATCATCCTTGGCCAAGTGCTCACAGCAGGCGCCGGGCAGAACACGGCCCGCCAGGCCGCGATTGCTGCTGGCCTGCCCTTTTCCGCCCCCGCCCTGACGATCAACAAGGTCTGCGGCTCCGGACTCAAGGCCGTGCAACTGGGGGCGCAGGCGATCCGGCTGGGCGAGGCAGACATCATCGTCGCTGGCGGCATGGAGAACATGAGTCTCGCACCCTACGTAGTGCACGGTTTGCGCACCGGACTGCGAATGGGTCATGGCAGGACGGTGGACACCATGATCCAGGATGGCCTGTGGGACGCCTTCTCTGACTGCCACATGGGTGTGACGGCAGAAAATCTTGCGCGGCGCCATGCCATTACGCGCGAACAGCAGGACGAGTACGCCGCCGAATCACAACGTCGCGCCGCAGCGGCGATCACGGCGGGCCACTTCGATGCTGAAATCGTTCCCGTCGCCGTGCCATCACGAAAGGGCCCGCCGGCGCTGTTTCTTCGCGATGAACAGCCGCGTGCCGACAGTGACGTTGCCAGGCTCGCGAAGCTCCGCCCGGCTTTCGACAAGCAAGGCAGTGTCACTGCGGGTAACTCTTCGACACTCAATGACGGGGCGGCAGCGGTGCTCATCACGAGCGACGCACGGGCGCGGTCGCTCAACCTGACGCCGCTGGCCCGCATCGTCGCCTATGCCAGTGCCGGAGTGGATCCGTCATTCATGGGCGAAGGTCCAGTACCAGCGACGATCCGCTGCCTCGAACGTGCCGGCTGGCGGCTCGCCGATGTCGACCTCATCGAGGCAAACGAAGCCTTTGCCGCGCAGGCGCTTGCCGTGCGAAAGCTGCTGGATCTCGATCCGGAAAAGGTCAACGTGGACGGCGGTGCGATCGCCCTTGGCCACCCCATCGGCGCCTCCGGCTGTCGCGTACTGGTTACGCTGCTCCACCAGATGCAGCGGCGCGCGCTGCGGCGCGGGCTCGCGACGCTGTGCATTGGCGGCGGGCAGGGAATCGCCGTCGCTGTCGAGCGTTGAATCTGCGTCCATTGCCGCGTGTCAGTGCGTGACGAGCGCACACAGCTCGAATGGACTGCTGATACCCAATCGCTGGTAGGCGCGGCGCCGATAGGTCAGCACCGAGGTCTTGGCAATTCCGAGGTCGAGCGCGGTAGCCTCAACACTCATGCCGAGTGCCGCGCGTGCGCAAACTTCCCGCTCGCGCAGCGTCAGGGCCTTGAAGCGACTCGCAAAGCGGTCCTGGATCTGTGACAACGTGGGCTGCGCCGGTGCCACAGGCAGTTTTCGATTCAGCGGCAACATGGGCAATACCAGGCACGCCATATCGATCAGCGCAACGATTTCGCTGTCGGAGAAACAGCCACTGGAAGCGTGCCGGGCGACATTGATGACTCGCCACGCGTCTTCTCCCCGCTGGATCACGGAAACCCGTTCGACGATTCCCGCGTCTTCGAAAACGTGTCGCCGGAAGCCAGGCGATGCGATATCCGCCGGACGCACGCGCTGCACCACGACATTGCTCAATCTTGGCGCTGCACAATACGCTTCGAACACCGGATCGAGTCGCAGATACCATTTTCGATACGCGGGGAAGATCTCTACCAGTCCAGGCTCCCCGAAGTAGTACTGCAGCGCTGTGTCTTCACGCCCGGTAGCTTCAAAGAGATAGATCCGGCGGGCGCCACCGATGACTGACAGCACGCAATCCCGCACCGTAGGGCCAAACTCTTCAGTACCAATGGTATGCAGCAAACGCCCGTAGGCGGCCAGATTGGCGGTTGATGCGCGCCACTCCGTGATCTGTCTGATTTCCGACATTTCCAGCCCCCTTCTGGCCGCCGGAAGTTCCGGCGGCGCAGCCATCGTGCCCGATTTGCCTGGCGTTGTCCTTCCTCGAGAGGACCGCCTCCAGAACCACCAGGGGTTAGATTGCGGCACGGCCCAGGATTCTGGAGAGTCGAGTGCTTGCCGGCAACAAGGTCATCATTACGTGTGCGCTAAACGGCGGAATGCAGCAGGACCGCCAGGGCGCCATCATTCCGAAACAGCCCGACGAGATTGGCGAAGCTGCGGCGCGGTGTCATGAAGCGGGGGCGGCCATGGTGCATGTGCATGCGCGCGACCCCCAGGGCAGGAATTCCGGCGACCGCAGCATCTACGCGGAAATCATTCGCCAGATCCGCAAACGATCGCCGATCCTCATCCAGACTACCAACGGCATCGGTGTGCGCCGCGATCCGGCAACCGGGCAGTTCATCTGGCCAACAGACGCGGAACGACTGGGGTTGTTGAACCTTGAACCGCAACAGGACCTGTATGGAATCGCTGCCGGGTCGGCCGACTTCTACAACCCCGAAGGCGGCTATCCGGAAGAGACGCCCTATGTAAATTCCCCGGCATTGCTGAAACAGACCATCAAGGCCGTCTACGCAAAGGGTTCAGCGCTTGAATACGAGATCGTGGAGGCGAGCACCCTGCACCGACTGCTGCGCTATGCCGCCGAAGGACTGTTTGACCGCGACCGCGACAACATCTGGCTGTTGCATGGCGGCGGCTTCGGCGCCACCCCCGCCGTCGCACGCAATGTGCTATTCGCGATTGACGAGGGACTGCGGCTGTTCCCCAAGGCAATCTGGGGCGTCACCGCAACTGGCAGGGACATGTTCAGGATCGGTACCCTGGGACTCTCGCTGGGCTGCGATCTCGTGCGGGTGGGTTTCGAAGACGGTGTGCACCTGCCAGACGGCAGCGTTGCTCCGGACAACAGTGACATGGTGCGCGCTGCGGCGCAGATTGCTGCCATTTACGGGATGAAGCCGGCCACGGTCGAAGAGGCGCGCGCGCGCTTCAGAATCTGACCGACGTGACAGCGAAGCCGGTGATCGCGGGCCTGGACCAGAAGAACCTGCTGCTGGTGTCCCTGTGTTCTCTGGCGTTCTTCCTCGATTGCCTGATCCCGGCGATGATGGGTCCGCTCGCCCCTGCCATTGCGCAATCGCTGCATCTCAGCCGCACGGAACTCGGCGCCGTGTTCTCGGCAAATCTGGTCGGCCAGTGTGTGGGACTCGTGACGATACCGCTTGCTGCAGCGCGCTTCGGTCACAGGGACATCATCATCTGGTCGACCCTGGGCTTCGCGATCGCGCAGACGCTGTCCACATTTGTTCTGGATCGCGACATGCTGGTGGCGTCACGGCTGATCGCCGGTATCTTCCTCGGTGGCGCATTGCCAAGCTGTATTGCTGCCGTCACCCAGGGAACACCCGTTGCCCGCCGCGGGATCGCCATCATGCTGCTGCTCACCGCCTTCGGGCTGGGCGGCGCCGTGGCGGGGTTTCTCGCCAGCCTGTTCGTGGACGGGGACGACTGGCGGACTGCGTTCGCGATCACCGGGGGCGCTTGCCTGCTGGCGGTGCTCGCGTGCTGGCGGTGGCTCGAAGTACCGCCGGCAGATGCGTTGCCTGCGGACGGCGGTAGTGCTGTTCCCAGACAAAGACTCATCGATATCGTCTCACCACCATTGCTTGGCGGCACCCTTCTCCTGTGGCTCATGTTCATCGGTGCACTGACGATCTATTACTGCCTGAGTTCCTGGCTGCCGACGTTGTTGATCGATATCGGGCGCAGTCCGCGCCTGGCCGCCTATGCGATTGGCAGCTACACCACTGGGGGCGTGATCTCGGGG
>JANPGU010000266.1:0-4091 GCA_031424095.1 Gammaproteobacteria bacterium | reverse complement strand
CGGCCAGTTCGTCGCCGATCGTCGAGTGTCTGCGGCCCTTGTACTCATGTGCCGGAAAGACGCGCAGCGCCGGATCGAGTTTCATTACGACCTCGAACAGGCTGTTGTACAGCGAATCGGCATTGCCGCCTGGAAGATCGGTGCGACCGGTGCCACCGATCAGCAGTGTATCGCCGGTGAACACGACATTCTCGACGCACAGACACATGGAATCGCGCGTGTGGCCCGGAGTGTGCACTGATTGCAGCCGCAGCTGCCCGACTACCAGCATTTCGCCGCGGCGCAGTCGAAGGTCGACGAACGGAGCGGGGCTTTCGCTGTGCATGACTACCGGAACGCCGAGATGGCGAGCGAGCTGCTGCGTTGCGGAGAAATGGTCCGCATGGGTATGGGTATCGACCAGATAGCGGATGCGCAGACCGTCACGGGACGCCAGCGCGAGGTAGTGATCGATCTGGCTGAGCTCGGGATCGATCAGTGCCGCCGCGCAAGTCGCTGGGCACCCGATCAGATAGGGCCGGCAACCGCCGGACGCGACAGTTTCGAGAATCATGGCCACCCTCTATGTGCTCCCTCACGCCGGACGTCCGATCCCGCTTGCCAACATCGACAGTAGATCAGGCTACCCAGCCGGGAGTCCAATCGAGGCAGCCGGGCTTTGCGTGTTGGCCGAGACGGCCGCTGGAAGGAGTGTCCTGGTGGCGCGACGTGTCGATACATCACGAAGGCAATGAGTGGCGACGTCTTCAGCCAGAGAGCCATTACCGGAACGAGTAACACAACGAGACCCCCTTCAAAGCCGGCGGATAGGAAATTCAAACCACCCCGGCATCGCAGGCTGCTTCGCCGAACCAGTTATGGTGAGCTCCACCTTCCCGCAAAAAGCCCGTTCAAGTTCCAGTTACTTCTTCCCAGAATCTGGACGCTGTGCCGAAGGACGAATTGGCTCAGAATGTCTTGAGTCCCCTCACTCCCACTCAATAGTCGCCGAGACCCCTAAGCTCTTGTTTCGGCTGATGGGACATTTTTGTCCGCCCCCTTTCCCGGCATCGCTCACGGCTCCGATTCTCGCAATAGCTGCAGAAATTTCGCTGGTGTCATTATGGGAATACCTTCATGGGTAACCAGCTCCAGCAGATCACGGTCACCACTGATGATCGCATCGGCCTGTCCAGTCACAGCCAACGCAAGAAACTTGTCGTCATCCACATCGCGGGAGATGCCGGCCGCGGTTCCGGCATCCTCCTGCCAGAGCGCCAGTTCAACCAGTTCGGACAGGAACAAATTCCAGGCCTCCGGTTCCCGGTACTTTTCGAACTTGGGTAGATCCAGACGTGACGCCAGTTCACCGAACGTCGATTCCGACATCAGTATGCCGATGTCGCGATCCAGAACAGCCTCCACCAGTTGCCGTGCTGTGCCCGTGGGCGAGGTCAGCGCAGCAATCCAGACATTGCTGTCAATGACCAGCCGTTCAACTTTCATCCGCGAGCAGCGTGTTCAGTGCGTCCTCGTTCATGCCATGGGCGGCCGCGTATTCGCCGGCGCGCTGCATGGCCTGACGCAGGCGCTCGCGCGCGATCCGCTGCCGGCGGGCGTAGCTCTCAGCAGAAATCATCACCACAGAGGGGCGGCCATTTCGAGTGATGCTGACGGGCTGGCGCTGCGCGGCTTCCATCACCTCGCCAAACCTGGTCTTGGCTTCCAGGGCGGTTATGATTTTCATGAAAGTCATAATAGCTATTATGGACAGAACAGGCAACGCCGGGTAGTCATATGTTAAATATTGACCGCCCCCCTTCCAACCGCAGGTATTCCTCAGCAGATGGGGATGATTGGCAGGCCCAGTAAAGGTCGACCAGAGACTGTGAACCGGCGTATACGACTGACTAGGACTGTTCCTGGTCGTGCAAGTTGAATCAACACGTGCGTTGCCAGTCGGCGTCCAATGCGGACGCCGGTTTACTCTGATTCCATGCGGCGGAAAATAAATATGGATGCACTCCATGATCACAAGGGAACAGATTCGAATCGCGCAGCGCTGTCTCATGGCTGTCTTGATCTCGGGACTGCCGGTCGCCGCTTACTCCCAGACGGCGGCTGACACTGCGCGGCTCGCGGCGGCCAGTTCCTACCTGGAAACCGGTGGACTCAAGATCGGCATGAGTCTGAAGGACCTGGGACCGGCCACGCGTGCGCTGAATCCGCTCCTGAAGCTGACCAATACCGAAAGGGTGACAGTCTGGCCGCCGGATCGGGTCGACTCGGGCAAGGCGGCGCCGCCGAACTCGCCGCAATCCATTCAAACCCTCCAGCTGCAGACCATCCAGGGCGCCAAGCCCACGGTGATGGAAAGTGTCGTCGCAACGCTGGCGTTGTACCCGAACATGCCGGTGGTTACCCGCCTCAACCGCGTCATCACCTATCCCGATGGAGCCGGGCCCAACTATGCGCAGGTCGTCGGTGCGATTGGTGCCAAGTACGGTCCGGCGACCGAGTCGCAGGTGACGGCGGACTCGGTCAGCCTCAAGATCCTGCAGATAACCTGGCACTTCGACAACAACCACAAGCTGTTGCCGCCGGGCACTCCGGTTTCGTACCGCGCCTGTGACTGGGACCAATCGATCAATGCCTGCAAGGATCGATCCAGTCTTGTTCTGAACATCACAGCGACGGGCACCGGAATCCTGAAGTCGCTGCAATATGATTTGGTCGGCGGACCCTTGGTCGTCGCGGCGGACCTGGCGACCGACGCCTACCTGCAGTCCGTGGAGGACGCCCGCACACGGCAGCAGACCAACGATTCGAAGAACCGGCACATGCCGAAGCTGTGAACTTTTCGGGGCCGCCCGTGACTTGAGGGGCGGGAAGCAAGGAGACAACCATGCTGAATCGCCTCCTGTTGAGTGGATCAACATTGATGCTGCTGGCCGTGACGGTACCGGCTGCAGCGCAGCGCTCTACTAGTGATCGTGACCTGTTTAATCGCCAGAACAGCGTCGGACTCTCCACGGAGGATCGCAACCGGTTTGACGAGCTAAAGGAGCGGGAGGCCAAGGACGTGGCAGCTGAGATGGATCTAAGACAGAAGCTGCTGCGCTTGCCGCCGCTTCCGGACGAACGCAACGTGCTGCTGGGCAGCTGGCGCGTGAATGACGCCGACCAAGGGGCCGGAGTCGCTGCGCTCGGACAGATAATGGGCACCGGTGGCACTGACGCCACGCTCCGCGAACTGTGGGCGACGCTGGAGTCGAATCCCCAAAAGCTGTTGTGCGTCCCGATGTTCGGGAACGGCATCAACTTTGCGTCTTCAACCTACTCGATCCGGTCACTCGACGGCAGCGTGTATGGAGGACCCGTTGATTACCGTAGCACCCGGAAGCAAGTCATCGTGGCCCTACCCGGCAACTGGAAAGACATGTCTTTCGAGATAACAAGCCCGGATCGCATTGTAGGGCCCCACGGCTGCGCCCTGGTGCGGGTCGGCGCGTCAGCGGCTGGTTCTGCAGCGAACGCGCCCACTGCGGCTGCAAGGTCAACGGTGTCCCGGGAAACCGCCACCGTGCCTCAAGCTGCCCCCGTCGCTCCAGCGTTCCAGGTCAAGTACAACTACCAATACAAATGCGGTAACGAGCGGGTCGAGGTCTTCTACTGTCGCAATGACAACGGGCAGCCGGTGCCGGAAATCGACAATTTCTGCAATGTCGAATATCCGGATCGTCCCCGAAGGATGGCGGACATCGCTGTTTTCGCGTCAGTGCGCAAATCTGATCTCGCCAAGCAGCTGGCAAGCTGCACCGGCCCGGCAGCTTCCACCAAGTGATTTCGGAATCAGGGCAGACCACTTCCAACCGGAGTGTTTACCGTCAGAATTACCGTCAAAAATGTTTGCTTGATACGCGCCGCAATCAGCGGTCAGAATCAAGAAACACCTGATGGCTCAATGGGTTCGCAACCACTGAGCTGCCTGCGACGATCCAATGTCAATCGTCTCCAGAGCGTTGCACGTTACTGATTTCCTTCAGGCATGTAGACGGATGAAATACCCCCTCATTCCCACTCGATCGTCGCCGAGCCACGCAAGTTCCGGC